>NZ_AYLO01000129.1 GCF_000496735.2 Methyloglobulus morosus KoM1 | reverse complement strand
GATATTTTCTTATAATAGACGTAGACTGTATCGATTATCACCGGGCTTGTCCAACAACCGGTTCAGATTGTGGTTCGCTTCGCTCTCACAATCTAACCTTATTCGTTGGTTCGCTTCGCTCTCACAATCTAACCTTATTCGTTAGGGCAGCCTAAGGGATATTCCCTCATCCCAGCCCGTTGATTGGGCAAACAGCTTGTATCCTTTATTTTTTAGAAGTTCGTTTACCCTTCGCCGACGTTTTGCTGCCGCCAGCAGATTTTACTGAGCTTTTGCCTTTAGCTGAGGTACCCGTTGCATTTTTGCCCTTGCTACTTGGGACGTAATAACCCTTGCCGTGAGTACTGGCCTGGGCGATTTGTGAAGGTTTTCCTAATGATCTGGACTTGCTGGCAACTGTTGTGCCACGCGCTTTCTTACGGCTACTCCCGGAAATGGACGCCATTTTTATTGTGCCGGTTTTTTTGCTTGCCATGCGGCTATTCCTGCTGATTTTTGTCACACGCAGCGGTCCTGAAGCGTGCCTAACAATCGTTTTTGTCCTTCCGGCGATCCTGACTTTTGTCACGGTTCTTGTGCTTTCAGGCCTACTCCTGTAAGCGGCATGATGTCTCGAGATTGGCGTTTTCCTGACATAACGCAAATGACGGTCATCATCCCCCTCATTGTTTTCCTCAATATGCCGAGCGGCATAATGCGAAGGAGGCCGATGGCCACAGGGCAATTGATAAGGTGGCGTACCGACTGAATTCTTACTCATGGTGTTGATATTATTGGTGGGATAACCACTATAAGAATCCGCGAACCCATTGTCCATCATGCTGAACATGTGCTGATAGCGTTCACTGCTGGACAAGCCGCCCAACACGACACCGATCAAACGCTTGCCATTTTGGTTTGCCGACGCGACCAGATTAAAGCCCGAACCACAGGTATAACCTGTTTTCATACCTTCCGCACCAGGGTAATGGGCAACAAATTTATTGGTGCTACGTAAATACCGCCCATTTATATAAAAGCTGTCAACCCCAAAATACGGATAATATTGCGGGAAGTCGCGGACTATTCTTAAGGCAAGCAACGCCATATCATGTGCCGTCGTGGTTTGCCAATCGTTCGGCAAGCCAGTGGCATTCATAAAATGACTGCCATACATGCCGATGCTATGTGCCATGGAGGTCATTTGAATAGCAAACTGGGTTTCGCTCCCTCCTATTTTTTCTGCCAGCACAACGGCGGCATCATTAGCTGAACGGGTCACCACCGCCAGTATGGCATCTTCAACAGAAATAGTCTCCCATGCCCTTAACCCTAATTTGCTGGTCGGTTGTTGTGCGGCATGGCTTGAGACGCTCATGGGATCTTTTAAGCTCAAACGCCCCGACTCCAAGGCGGAAAATGCCATATACAGGGTCATCAATTTTGTCAGGGACGCCGGATACCAAGCTTGATTGGCTTCCAACTCATATAAGACATTACCATTGTCGGCATCTATCAATAGGGCCGCGTGGCGACTCATAGCTGTGTGAGATGCCAGCATAAGCCCTGTTGCAGTCAATACGAGTAGGATGCGTTTTACAATCTTCATTTACTAAGGGTCTCAAAAGGTAGTGATTAAAGTGGGTACGATACAGGAAGTTGTAGAATAAAAAGTAAGGGTAAAATCTAAGGGATTAAAAGACAAAAATCCCATATAAATAAAAACGCTAACTATAGTCGAATTTTTGATTAACGCATTGCCCAAAACCCATGTTTGGACGATATTTTGTTGGAACAGTGACGTTCAATTTTACTTAAAATCTTTCACGCAGGTATAAGGCGGCTCACCTTGGCAAATTCCCCAATGGCTACCAAAATTCCCTTCATCGTCAGGTTTCCATTTTTCGGAATAAGCCTCAAATACGTTACCTGACCAATTCTTTTTGGCCAATTTTTGTAAAGTCGCCTTAATGATGTTGACCTGATTTTTTTGGCCGGCGATACCGCACTTTTGCCCCGTATGGTCGTTGGCTTCCGTACCCCCTTCGGGGCCGCTAGGCCAACCAAATTCAGTCAAAACCACATCCTTGCCCGGATAAGTGCGCCTGATTTCTTCAAGCCTGGCGATGTGAAAATCAGCCGCCTTGTCCGCAGGGACGCAGGTATACACACCGGCATGTTTGTTTTCCCACCAGGGGAAAATATTGACACCTATCCAATCCGCCTTTGCTTCAAATCCGGTTTTTTGGCATGGCGCTGCTCGGTTGCACCACTCCCACCAGGTATCGATGGTGGTAATGGACTGCTTAACGCCGGCATTACGCAGGCCGTCCATACATCTGACAATTTCGCCATCAAAAACATTGCCATGCCGTGTCCTCACTTCAGAGCCGCAACTCAGTTTGACGATGGTTTTGGGGAAAGCCTTGGCAACCTCAATCCCTTTGGCAATCGATTGGTCGTTGACCGCGACATCCTTGTCCAGCCAGATAATCGCGATCACCTTCAGCTTGCGGGCTTCCGCCGCCGCGAACGTGTATTCCAAACCGTTCATCACACCGTAAGTCATTATGCATCGGAAGCGGGTTTGTTTGATAAGGTTGTCCAACAATGTATCGATGAGTTCGTGGGAAGGTTGTGCACCAAAATTTGGATTGATACTTCCCACATAAGGGCTGAAGGCCACGCATTGCATCGCGTTGATAACGTCCTGTCCCGAATTTTTGTGATGCTTGATAGGCCGTGCGGCAAATGCACCGCCTGAATCTGTAATTAATAGGAGTATGGCTACAAATAACGGCAAAAACTTCATGAATTTTCCATATTTACAATTGAAATGAATAACTTAAAATCCATCACTGTCTTGATAAGACAGTATCCTTATTTTGATGCCACGAGTCATTCTATTCCATACGTATTATGCATTTCTACGTGCAAGCTTATATCATAAGCGATCTTATTGCGTTAAGCACCGTAGATTAAACAGGGTACTTTAGCTAGCCAACCTAAGTACGATCCAATCCTACCTTCTTTCTGGTTTTCGGGTTCAATACCGTGGGCAACGCCATGCAAAGTACAAATTAATATCACTCCAGCGGCAATCAGGGCGATTTGCTGCAATGAAGTCTTCATGTCGGTTTTTTTGTGCAATGACGGGATCAAGTCGGCGACGGCGATGTAAATAAAACTGGACGCAGCCAACGCCAAGAAGTAGGGCAAGCTGTCGTGCAAGTCTTCCAGGCTGTAATAAGCCAGGATTCCGCCAAGCACGGTCGTTAAACTGGCAAGGACATTATAAAACAGCGCCTTGCCTTTGGAATAACCACTGTGCAGCAAAATGGCGAAATCGCCGACTTCCTGCGGAATTTCATGGGTAGCGACAGCAAGGCTGGTGACAATACCCAATTTAACGTCAGTCAAAAATGCGGCGGCTATCAACACACCGTCCACAAAATTGTGGATACCGTCGCCCAGGATGATCAACGCGCCAGCGGATTGGTCGAAGCCGTGATGATGTCCGTGATGGTCGTTTCGACCGTGGTCGTGGCCCTGCTCATAAGCCGTATCATGACTTTCATCGCCGTGCGCTTCACAGGTTTCGAAGTGGCAATGCCGCCAGATCAGTAGTTTTTCCAATACAAAAAATCCGAGTATCCCTGCCAAAACCGTGCCTGACAGGGTTTGGAATTGCTCTGCTTTAATGTGTCCAAAGGCTTCTGGAATCAACCCCCAAAATGCCACGGCCAATAACGCACCGATAGCAAAGCTGATGCCGTGAGGAACGATTGTATTGCGTTGCTCATCCGGCAACAGCAGGAAAACACCTGCCGCAAGTACGCTTAGTACGCCGCCAACGGCGGTGAAGATGATGATCAATAGTAATAAATTCAAACCGGATCTCTCCAGATAAGGGTTGCCATACGGCCTGTAACTTGATCCCGACGGTAAGAATAAAACTGTTCATGGTCGGTGACAGTGCAAAAACCGCCTCCGTAAATCTTAGTGATACTTAACGCTGCTAAATTGATACGCGCCAGTTGATAAATATCGGCTAGCCATTTCCCGTCGCCGTACGGCATGAACGCAGCCGAGTATTCATTGGATTTATTTACAAACGCGTTACGTACATCGTTACCCACTTCAAAGCAATTGGGGCCAATGGCGGGCCCTAGCCAAACCAATAAATTTTTATTTTGCAGGGCAGCGATGGTATTGTCGATCACGCCATCCAATAATCCACGCCAACCCGCATGGACCGCCGCTATCTCGATACCGTCATCAGAGCATACCAATAACGGCAAGCAGTCTGCCGTCATAATGGCACAAACCACGCCTGGCTGATCGGTATAACTTGCATCGGCTTGCAGCGGCGAATCTGCTGCCATCGCTTTTACCGCTCTGTTGCTGTGCGTTTGGCTTAGCCAAATCGGTTCGGACGGTAAACCCAACAGCGTTTTTATAAGTTGCCGGTTTTGACTAACGCTGTCGGGATTATCGCCGACATGGGTGGCGAGATTTAAGCTGGCATACCCGCCTTGACTTACGCCACCTGAGCGTAATGTGGTTGTTGCATGCACATTCGCAGGCGCGGGCCAGTCAGTTTTAAGAAAGTGCCGATTAACGCTCATTGTCCGCTAACGCACTAACTAGCCTAATCATATCATCGGGCAAGGGTTGCTCCCATTCGCAGTATTCATCCGTCACCGGATGTTGCAGCCCGAGTTTTGCGGCATGCAAGGCTTGTCGTTTGAAACCACGCAATTCTTTCTCCAATTCAGCGCCACAATTGGGCGGCATCTGAAAGCGTCCACCGTAAACCGGGTCCCCTAACAGGGGATAACGGATATGCGCCATGTGTACCCTAATTTGATGGGTGCGCCCCGTTTCCAGCATCAATTGCACCAATGTGTGATGGGCAAAGCGTTGGACAACCCGATAGTGGGTGACGGCAGGCTTGCCGGATTCCCTAACCGTGTAGCGTTTACGCTCGGTAGGATGCCTTCCAATCGGCTCGTCCACTGTGCCGCCAGCGGTCATGCGCCCTCGGGTTACGGCCAAGTATTCGCGGGTAATATCGTGTTCTTGCAGTTGTTGCGTGAGGCTATTATGGGCCTGCAAGGTTTTAGCAACCATCAGCAAACCGCTGGTTTCCTTGTCGATACGATGGACGATACCTGCCCTAGGCAATGTCTCCAGATTGGAATCATGGTTAAGCAAGGCATTCAGCAATGTCCCATGCCAATTGCCGATAGCCGGATGGACAACCAAGCCCGCCGGCTTATTGACAATCAACAGGCTGTCATCTTCAAAGACAATATCCAGGGGAATCGGCTCTGGGGTAGATTCAACGACGATTTCGGCTTCCGCATCCAGCGTGATTTCCTCACCGCCATCCAATTTGGCTTTTGGGCTTAACAATATCACGCCGTCTACTTCCACTTTTCCGGATTTTATCCAGGTTTGCAATTTGCTTCGGGAGTAATCGGAAAACAGTTCGGCAACCCCTTGATCCAAGCGCAACCCTGCTAGCCCATAAGGCACTGTTTCTGTCAATTTTGGCATAACACTACTTCTGATTCGTTCAACGATACGTTATACTCGCCGCAAACAGTCATTTCCTGGCATTAAAGAATGCTCGGCAAGTAAACCCCACATAATACAACGTGTCGTTAGTCCTATGCGATTATTTTTGCTTAAATTATTAGTTCTCATACCGTGCATTGTTTCCATGCAAGGTTGTGAAACGGTGAAAAAACTTTATTCTGATGATTCGTCATCCAGTAAAAATGAGTGCGCCGACTGGAAAGATTATGATTCGAAGGACAAAGATGACGACGACTGTGTCGATTGGGATGCCAACAAATTTCGCAGCCAGGCCAAAAAAGCCGTCGATGCAGGGAATTGGGACAAAGCCATCAAGATTTACGAAGCCTTGGAGGCGCGTTTCCCATTTGGCCCGGAATCATCGCAAACGCAATTGGATATTGCATACGCTTACTATAAAAATTCCGACCCCGAATCCGCCATTGCTGCCGCTGATCGCTTTATCAAGATGAACCCACGCAGCCCTAATGTGGATTATGCTTATTATTTAAAAGGCTTGGTGAATTACAATCGAGACATTGGTTTCGCCCAGCGCTTTATTCCAACCGACGCCTCGCAACGCGACCCTGGCAATGCCCGTAGCGCCTACGATATTTTTTCAGAATTAGTACGCAAATACCCACAAAGCAGATACGTGCCGGACGCCAATAAACGCATGATCGCACTTAAAAACAACCTCGCCATGCACGAGGTGCATGTAGCCCGGTATTACATGAAGCGCAGGGCTTACGTCGCCGCCGCAAACCGAGCGGCTTATGTCGTCGAAAAATACCAGCGCACGACTGCTGTGCCTTATGCCTTACAAGTCATGCAGGAAGCCTACACAAAACTGGATATGCCAGATTTAGCCCAAAACGCAGAAAAAGTGTACAAGCTTAATTTCCCCAACGGCCCACCGGTACCTGAATACGAAAATGCCACGGTTTCCCACAAGATTTGGGATTTTATTGGGCTTGAAAAATAATCTCGCGTTAGCATTGTAAAAGACCCACTCAATTGAGCGCTCACACTAAGCCTTAAGTGTGACGCGCCCTACCAATTAGCACGTCCCTGTGCTTTCAGCCCACCCCCGTATAGGTATTTGTACCTATTGTAATAAACTGAAAATCGTTTAATTTAATAACCGTTACTTATCGGTTTGAAACTGTTTATGGAAATAGGCGGGCAAGCTCAACCATTCCCCTAACTAACGCATTTTAAAATAACGCCCAACTAATGGGCAGGTGCCAACAAATATCAGATTCTGTGCTTATTACTCTAAAAGGAGGTTTTTATGAAAAATATTAGTCTATTAGGAAATCAATCCGCAATTGACGATAGATCGTACTTGTATTCATCACAGAACCCTGATATATATGATTTTAAAGGGGATAATATTCCTTTTTTGTCTAACATACCTGAAAAGGGCCTGGCTGACCTAATGAAAAAAGCCAAAACTGTGCGTTATGTCAAAAGGGAAGCCGCCCCTGACTGCAAAACGAGCGCCATACTCTTAATTTTTTCGGGTAAAGTCCATGTAAGTCGTGTCGGCCCTGAAAATGGCCATGAGGCCATCTTCCGAGTACAAGAGCCAAATTCGTGCGTTGGCGAAATAGCATTGGTAACTGACGAACTAAAATCAGTTTCCAATATCACCTTAGAAAACGCTATGTTTTCAGTGATTTTAAAAACTGATTTCAATGAGTGGCTTATGGATTATCTTGACGTGAAATTCGCATTTTTACCCGTGCCTACGGAAAAATTAGCCAGTTAACTTATAATGACCGCTGATGAGGCTCGCTACTTTTTAGCGATCACATTCCAGGCTGCAATCCATGCCTGTCCTTGATAGGCATCTGCCGCCTTTTCTAGCATACCGGTTAATTTGAATCGCAAGGTAGTGTTGATAATGCCAAAAAAATAAGCATTCACCAGTATAGGGTCAATATTGCGTATTTCACCCGCCTTGATGCCTGATTGGATAATTTTGTGGATTTTTATGAATGGAGGGGATTCCAGCATTGACTTTTCGTCAGGCAAAAATTCATCGAGCTTCAAGATAAGCAGAAAGCGCATAATATCGGGTGCGTCATCAGTTAATTTGAACAGCAAATCCACTATTCCCCGTAGCTGCCCTGATGATTTTGGATTCTTGCACCGAATATCGTCGATTGAGGCACTCAAACTATCGAGTATATTGGCATACAACTGTGTTGCTATGGCTTGTTTGTTTTTGAAGTGAGGATAAACTGCGCTGGTGTTTTTTAACCCTGCTTGCTTAGCTATGTCAGTGAGCGAAGTGTTGAAAAAACCTTTTTGGGAGAACAGTTTTAGCGCGGCCAGCAGTATTTCATCCGGAGCCTCGTTTTTCTTTTGGACTTCAACTGATTCTCGAGGCTCAACGTTATCTTGAATTTCAGTTTTTTCTTGAGTCTCCGCCTCATCCCAGGTTTCGTCCTTCGGACGTATTTCTATTGTCTCTTGTTCCATCTTGTCTTTCACAGCAATTTCTTTGCGCTGTCTTTAGTATTAAAAATACCGTCATATAAAAAGAATCCCAAGGATCAGGTTTTATCCTTGGAACGCTAAACTTTACTGTCCGGCATGGATTTCAGGGCGGCACCCAAATAATTCACCATTGACCACAAAGTCAATGCAGCGGCTATGTAAAGCAGTACGTAGCCTATAGTATTGATAGGGATTCCTAGCAAATCTTCTCGGTAAAGCAACAGGCCTATTGCCAGCATTTGCGACATGGTTTTCCATTTCCCTAACTCGGACACCTTAACTTTGGCTCGTTGACCGATTTCAGCCATCCATTCCCTTAGCGATGCAATGGTAATTTCCCTACCGATGATAATGGCGGCGGGTACAGCCAGATAAGGGTTCGCCTGTTGCTGAACGATCAACACAAGGACGAAAGCGACCATTAATTTATCGGCTACAGGGTCAAGGAATGCACCGAAAGGCGTTTCCAATTGCATTTTTCTGGCCAAGTAGCCATCCAGCCAATCGCTAACGCCAGCCAAGAAAAAGATGAAGGTACAGGCAACATTGTTATAGGCCCAAGGCACATAGAATACGACAGCCAACAACGGGATTAACGCAATCCTGAACAAGGTGAGGCAGGTCGGTAGGTTATATTCAATGGTCATCGTGGTGATGAAAGTTATCGTAAATTCGTTGCGCCAATTGTTTGCTTATCCCATCTATGCTGCAAAGCGCATCCACCCCAGCCTGTTCTATTCCCTGTAATCCACCAAATTGCTTCAATAATAATTGCCGACGCTTTGCGCCCAACCCTACAATACTTTCCAATACTGACTGTTTGGCCACTTTGCCGCGCCGCTGCCGATGCCCCGTAATAGCAAAGCGGTGCGCCTCATCACGGATGTGCTGAATTAGCAGTAACCCACTCGCACCTGGAGAAACATTGACGGGTTGTTCCTGCTCAACCAAAATCAATTTTTCCATCCCAGGCTTCCGATCAGGCCCCTTGGAAACTCCCACTATCATAACATCATTTATCGCCAATTCGGCTAATGCCTTTTGCGCCTCACGGACTTGGCCTTTGCCACCGTCAATAAAAAGGATGTCAGGGGCCTCATGTTCGCCTTGTTTCAGTCGCTTGAATCGCCTGGAAACCGCTTGGTAGATAGCGGCATAATCATCCCCGCCGGTAATGCCCACGATATTGAAACGACGGTAAGCGGATTTTACCGGGCCATCACGGTCAAAGACCACGCAGGATGCGACAGTTTGGTCACCTTGCGTATGGCTAATGTCAAAGCATTCCAATCGTTTGGGCGTTTCTGTGCAACCCAGTTCTTCCTGTAAGCTGAGGAAGCGAGTGTAAATGCCTTGTTTGTCGGCCAATTTGCTCAACAGTGAGTTTCCCGCATTCGTCAATGCCATTTGCAGCCACTTGGCACGCTCCCCCCTGACATTATGGGCAATCGCGACGGAATGTTTGGCGAGACCCGACAATACGTCTGCCAACAATCCGGTTTCTTCCGGTTCATGGCTGACAATCAACTCATAAGGCACGGGTTTATCGAGGTAATACTGGGAGATGAAGGCTTGGATGATGGCAGCAGGATCGTATTCCCCTATCATTTTGGGGAAGCTTACCTTATTGCCCAAATGTTGCCCATTACGGATAAAAAACAACTGGACACAAGCCATGTTGGCTTTCACGGCACAGGCGATAATATCGACATCGCCGCGCTCGCCGTGGACGAAATTCTTTTCCAACACGGTACGCAATCGCCCAATCTGGTCACGATAGGTTGCCGCCAGTTCATACCGTTGTTTGTCTGCCGCCTGTTCCATTTTGGCGATAAGTTGTTCAATCAGTAAGCTGCCTTTACCCTCAAGAAACATGACCGTGCTGGCGACATCTTCGGCATAGGTCGGTTTGTCGATCAAGCCAACGCAAGGCGCGGTACAACGCTCAATCTGGTATTGCAGGCAAGGCCGGGTGCGGTTGTTGTAATAACTGTCATCGCACTGCCTGACGGGAAATATCTTCTGCAGCAGTTTCAGGCTTTCCCGTACGGCGCCTGCACTAGGATACGGGCCAAAATACTGCCCTTTCTTGCTTTTCGCGCCCCGGTGAAAAGTCAGTTGGGGAAAATCTTGGTTGCTGGACAGAAAAATATAAGGGAAAGACTTGTCATCACGAAGTGAGATATTGTAGCGCGGCTTATGGCGTTTAATGAGTTGGGATTCCAGCAGTAACGCTTCGCCTTCTGTGTGCGTTACTGTCACCTCGATATTCGCAACCTTGGCGACCATGGTTTGCTGCTTCGATGATGCGACTTGGTTGTTGAAATACGTCGAAACCCGGTTCTTGAGGTTTTTTGCCTTGCCGATATATATGATCTCGCCTTTGTCGTCGAGCATTTTGTAAATGCCTGGACGCTTGGTCAGCGATTTTATGAACGCTTTGCTTTCAAATTTAAGTTCTTTTTCAATCAATTTATTACAACTAAAAATAGTGCAGAGAAATTCTGAGCAATTACAAATTACTGCGTTATTTCGGCCATCGAAACCAATGCGCCAACTGTGTTCCAATTTCTGGCTGTTATCGGCACATCAAGTGCTTTTTCGACACCTGCCGCGAGCTTTGAACGTCCAATTCCTTCAGGCGCGTATAGGTAAAACACTTTATTTGTCAGCAAAAATTCTTCTGATTTGGCTTTCATGGACGTTAGTTGTTCAGTGTTTGGTTTTTGGGGCTGGGATTCTAAGAAGAAAAAATGTAACGCCTTACCTTTGTCCGTGGCAAATGGGTTATTTGCCACGGCATCTTGCAATTCCTCTAAACTAAGCAATAAAACCTTTGGCTCAAAGCCATTTTTTTCCAAGACCAGCTTAGCAATTTCGTCTGCACTCTTTTCGTTAACTGTATTCTTGTCCTGAAAAATAACATTCCCGCTTTGGATAAACGTCCGAATGTTTTCATAATTTAAAGTGTCCAGGATTGCGACAATGTCCTTCATCGGCAAAATATTTTTTCCACCGACATTGATGCCTCGAAATAGTGCAATGTATGTGTTCACGCAATCACTAGAAACCGTTAAAATACTTTAACTTATAGGTTAAGCTCTGGACATGAACTTCCCTGTCTCGGTATTGACCTTGACCAACTCATCTGTTTCCAGGTACTCCGGCACTTGGATTTCTATGCCTGTGGTTAACTTAGCCGTTTTCGTCCTTGCACTGGCTGTTGCGCCCTTGATTGCTGGAGTCGTTTCCGTGATAGCCATCACCACAGAGCTGGGCAATTCAATCGCAATCACCTCATCGTCCACCAGCAAAGCCACAATACCTTCCAGCCCCTCGGTCAGATAGCCGATCTGGCCTTCCAGGTCTTCGCCGGGCAAGGTATATTGGGTGTAGTCATCGACATTCATGAATACATACAAATCGCCATCCATATAGGAAAATTGTGCCTTGGCACGGACATAATCGGCTTCCTTTAAAAAATCATCGCCCTTTAGCGACTCGTCCAGTTTTTGCCCTGTTTTCAGGTTATTGAACCTGACCTTATACAAAGTCGATGCACCCCTGGACGACGGATTCCTGACTTCAATTTGCTTAACCACATGCGGTACGCCATTGACTTCAACCACCATGCCTTTTTTTAACTCGCTTGCTTTTGCCACGCACGACTCCGACCGTTTGACATCTATAAGAAGCAATAGTCTAACGCAGATTCACACAATTTTCTCCCCGGACTCCATACGTTCAATGAAGTAAGTTATATGGCCCTCCTAACAAGAGCCGCTTTCAACACTCAGCAAAAAAAGTCCGTATATAGGTATTTATGCTAATAGCATTGAGTTTAAAAAGCCCAGATAATGTCACCAAGAAATTTAACCGGATACCTTTAAATTTTTATGGGGCAAGATCGAACATTTT
>NZ_AYLO01000128.1 GCF_000496735.2 Methyloglobulus morosus KoM1 | reverse complement strand
ACACTAAAAGTAAAATGGCGGGTTGATTTTGATATGGATTTAATGGGGTATGCCATTAAGCCCTTCTTTGTAAATTCCCCATAAAGTATTTAGGAATATATTAATGAGCCACACCTTATACACAGCGTCAGTACAACGCGTGCAACGCTGTGAATTGGCGGTCCCAGGATCGAGCCCCGAGATGTTCGAGAAAGCGCTTAAAAGCGGCACGGATTTCATCTTCCTCGACCTGGAAGACGCCGTTGCCCCGGACGACAAACTCCAAGCTAGAAAAAATGTCATCCAGGCAATCAATGACATCGACTGGAAACGCCACGGCATTACGGTTTCCGTCCGTATCAATGGGCTGGATACGCAGTATATGGTGCGTGATGTCGTCGATTTGGTCGAACAGGCAGGTTCAAAAATAGACACTATACTTATCCCCAAAGTGGGGGTTTATGCCGATGTGTATATGGTGGAAGCCATGCTTAACCAATTGGAAATGCAGCAGGGCTTGAAGAATAAGATCGGTATCGAAGCCCTGATTGAAACTGCGCTGGGCATGGCGAATGTCGAGGACATCGCCCGCTTTGGCGCAGGTGGACGGTTGGAAGCATTGCACTTTGGGGTTGCCGATTACGCCGCGAGTAACCGTGCCAGGACGACCAACATTGGCGGGTTGAATCCCGATTATCCGGGCGACCAATGGCATTCGGCCATTAGCCGGATGACGGTCGCTTGCCGCGCATTCGGGTTGCGTCCTATCGATGGGCCATTTGGTGATTTCAAAGATCCCGAAGGTTTCAAGCAAGCTGCTCGACGGGCGGCGGCACTGGGCTGTGAAGGCAAGTGGGCGATCCATCCTTCGCAAATCGAATTGGCCAATGAAGTGTTTACGCCGCCGCCTGCCGAAATTGAAAAAGCCAAGCGTATCCTGAAAGCATTGCAAGAAGCTGCAGCCCAAGGCAAAGGTGCGGCAGCCTTGGATGGTCGATTGATTGATGCCGCATCCGAAAAAATGGCGAACAACGTCGTAAGGGCAGCCGAAGCCATCGCTGCAAAAACCCAATAACCCTAGAAACAAGGAGATGCCGTGGATATTCACGAGTATCAAGCAAAAGAAATATTAAGTGGCTACGGCGTTAAGATTGCCGAAGGCGGTTTGGCTTATAGCCCGGAAGATGCTGTGCAACGGGCGCGGGACATTGGAGGTCACCTCTGGGCGGTGAAAGCGCAAATCCACTCGGGTGCGCGCGGCAAGGCGGGTGGTATCAAAATCTGCAAAACCCATGACGAAGTGGCGGCGGCGGCGGAATATTTATTGGGCAAGCGCCTCGTGACCCACCAGACGGGTTCAGCAGGTAAAATTTGTTCAAGGTTGTATGTCGAAGCCGGGACGGAAATCGCAAAAGAATTGTACTTCTGCTTTTTGGTTGATCGCGCCTCAGAACGTATCGTCATGATTGGCTCCGCTCAAGGGGGTACGGAAATTGAAGAGTTGGCGGTAACAAATCCCGAAGCCATCACCCGAATCTATATTGAMCCCGCCGTTGGATTGCAAGACTATCAAGCGCGCCAAATGGCATTTGCCTTGGGCTTGGATGCAGAAATCATGAGCCATGCGGTCAAAACCATCCGAGGCTGCTACCGTGCCTTAAGGGAACTCGACGTCAGTATGCTGGAAATCAACCCGTTAGTGGTCACCAGCAACAACGATTTGATCGCCTTGGATGCAAAAATGGGTTTCGACGACAACGCGCTGTTCCGTCAACCCAAGATAGCCGAATTACGAGACAAAACCCAGGAAGACCCGCGTGAAATGGCGGCTGCCGATCGTGGGTTGAGCTATGTCGGCTTGGACGGCGACATCGGCTGCATGATTAACGGCGCAGGCTTGGCAATGGCGACGATGGACATGATTAAACTGGCAGGCGGTGAACCTGCCAACTTCCTGGATGTGGGCGGCGGCGCTTCGCCTGAACGTACCGAAAAAGCATTCCGTTTAGTCTTGGCCGATGACAATATCAAAGCCATGTTGGTCAACATTTTCGCGGGCATTAACCGGTGCGACTGGATAGCCGAAGGCGTTGTGCACGCCGTTCGTAAGATCGATATGAAAATCCCTCTCGTTGTCCGTTTGTCCGGTACTAATGTGGAAGAAGGGCGACGCATAATTGCCGAGAGCGGCTTGCCGATCATCACCGCAGATACCTTGGCAGAAGCGGCAGAAAAAGCCGTCCAAGCCAGAAATGCCGCTGTCTCAAGGGGAGGTTGCTGATGGCCATTCTAATTAACGAAAGCACCCGTATCCTCGTCCAAGGTTTTACCGGAAAAATCGGCACTTTCCATGCCGAAGACATGATTAAGTACGGCTCGAAAGTCGTCGGCGGCGTAACGCCGGGCAAGGGCGGCCAAAAGCATTTGGGGCTACCCGTATTCAATACGGTAAAAGAGGCCGTACAAGAAACGCAGGCTGATGCCAGCATCATCTTCGTACCGCCCGCGTTTGCGGCAGATTCCATCATGGAAGCCGCTGACGCCGGGATCAAATACTGCGTGGCGATTACCGACGGTATCCCAACGCAAGACATGATGAAGGTCAAAAACTTCCTGCGCCGTTTTTCTGACGACAAACGCATGATCCTGACCGGGCCCAATTGTGCAGGCACCATCAGTCCTGGAAAATCTATGTTGGGCATCATGCCTGGGCATATCTATA
The DNA here is from genome assembly GCF_000496735.2 of Methyloglobulus morosus KoM1. Lineage (GTDB taxonomy): Bacteria > Pseudomonadota > Gammaproteobacteria > Methylococcales > Methylomonadaceae > Methyloglobulus > Methyloglobulus morosus. The sequence continues at coordinate 42,003 of NZ_AYLO01000128.1, read as the reverse complement.
TGCCAGGGAATGTCGGCATCGTAGGCCGTTCCGGAACATTGGGTTACGAAGCCGCTTCGCAAATGAAAGCCTTGGGCATTGGCGTCAGCACGTCCGTTGGCATCGGTGGTGACCCCATCAACGGCAGTGCGCACCAAGTCATCCTGGCAAAATTCGAGAAAGATCCCGACACCAAAGTCATCATGATGATCGGCGAAATCGGTGGGCCGCAAGAAGTTGAAGCAGGGATTTATGCGAAAGCCAATATGACCAAGCCCGTTGTCGCTTATATTGCCGGCTTGACTGCACCCGAAGGCCGCCGCATGGGCCATGCCGGAGCGATCATTTCATCCGCCAGTGAAGGAGCAGCCGAAAAAGTTTCCAGGTTGAAAGACTTAGGCATCACCATCTGCCCTACGCCTGCGGCGATGGGGGAAACTGTCGCCAAAGTGTTGGCAGGGTTGTGAGGCAGGGCTATTAGACTTTTGGAGCTTAAGGGGCTGATCGTTAATGTTGCATAACGATCAGCATTTTGAGCGGATAGGCTGGGTCGGATTTGTCCTCATTGTCGCCGCTTATTTATGTGTGACAATCAAACTTGTGGAAGTCAGCTCTGCCGCTTATCACCTGATGAATTTCGTAGGCGCGTTGTGCATGGTCGTTAACGCCAGGTATAAAGGGGCGAGGCCGTTGTTTTGGCTTAATATTGTTTGGGCTTTAGTGGCAACTGTAGGTTTATTTCAGCTTGGGATGAATTGAATGTCGACAGTATTTCTAGCCAAGTACAATTACGTTATTTTCCTTAAGGATGCCCACGATGATCCGTTATTTCATTGACGATGATCAGAAACTCCGGCTGGAACAAGTAGAGAAGATGCCAACCGTGTACCTTGACCACTGGGCGTTACGACACATTTCCACGACAGAGGAGATTCGAACCCAGTTTATCAAACGTATGTTTGATTCGGGTGGAACACTAATGCTTTCGTGGCTTAACCTTGTTGAATTCACGAAAGTGACTGATCGCAGCCAAACAAAAGCTGCTGAGCAATTGGTCGATGAGCTTCTCCCGAATGTCTTCTTCATGGAGATAGAACCGTTTAAGGTGATTAAACGTGAAGACGAACTCTTAGCAGGTGGAGTGCCGAAGCCACCTCATGCAGATATAGATTTTTTGAAAACTTTTGACGAACTTAATCACAATTCGTTATATCCGTCATTTACCGCGCAATCTCTCTTTTCTGCTTTTCACGGGAGCAATATATTTAGCGAATTTGATAACCTTGCCGACATGATAATAGGTAGAATTGAGGCCATGCGAACAGAATTTGACACCGACCCTGGCCTTCAAAGCATTATTCGGCGAGCACCAAAAGGGCAATTTATACAACAGGGAACGCGTTACATACTTCGTGAGCTCACTCGTACTTTCCTGGTTGACCGTCCGCTAAAGATCAGCAGGAACAACGCCATAGACTTGCTTCACTCAGTCGTACCCGTAGCGTACTGCGACTTCGTACTTCTCGATGCACATTGGACTGGGCAAGTTGATAAGATGCGAACTCGACTTGCAAAAGCCAATTTAAACATTCCTGTGGCAAGAGTATTTTCGAAAAAGTCAAACGGCCTAAATGACCTTCTTTATGCCCTGAAGGAAAATCATAACTAATGGCCTTTAAGTTGGCAAAAAATATTTTATTCGGATTAATTCACATTGTCTGCAGTAAAAAAACCAGAAGACAATGTGATTAATCTTAAGCTAGCAACTAATTACAAACTTTCTTACGATTGGCGGCGTAACCTTTAGCCTGGGCATCGGCCTCGCTCATGTATTCGCCTTCTTTAGTCTTGCCATAAAACTTACTGCCTTCACAGTGATATATTTTGGAGTGGGTGTTTACCCAAACTTTGCCTGAACCTGCGGCTGGTGCGACTTGGGCAGGTGTTTCGACGGCGGGTTTGGCTTCTTTGGCGGGGGTGGTCGTTGGTGTTGTCGCTGCGGGTACTGCCGCAGCAGGTGTCGCCGTTGGGGCAGCGCTTTCGGCGGCGGGTTCTTTTTTGTCCGCATACCATTCTTTTACGCCTTTATGGCCACGGCAAGCGCCCCTCTTTGAAGCGCCGGTGTATTCGGTGCCATCTTTACATAAGCCAGTGGCTACGCCGTTAGTTGCCGCCGCCGCTGCAACGGGTGCCGCCGTAGCAGCGGGTGTTGCAGCGACAGGTGCGGCCTCACTTGCGGCTGGTGCTTTTTTGTCGGCATACCATTCTTTAATGCCTTTATGCCCCCTGCAAGCGCCTTTCTTGGATGCGCCCGTATAAGGTGTGCCATCCTTGCATAAGCCAGTTGCAGCGCCATCGGCGCTTGCTGCTGGCGCTGCTTTTTCAGCGGCCGGTGCGGCGGTGGGGGTGCTTGGCGCAGTGGCGGCTTTATCGCCGTACCATTCCTTTACGCCTTTATGTCCACGGCATGCGCCTTTCTTTGATGCGCCTGTGTAAGAAGAACCATCCTTGCACAAACCCGTGACGGCGGCACTTGGCTCGGCAGTTGCAGCCTGTTCTGCAAAAGCGCCAGTACAGAAAAAACAGATTATACTAACCATTAACAGCGATTGAATTTTCATAGTGTTTTCCTTCGTAGTGGGTAACGGTTTGGTGTTTCAATACTTGCAGGATGAAAAGGCCCATCGCGCAAAGAAGAATGTTTTAATTGTATTTTTTGCCGACTCGATTATAACCTGCATGTACAATTTTAATCCAATCCAAACAAAAATGCCTCGTAGCGGGATAAAAACTGTACATTAGCGCCTAAATATTAAGGGATTATTTTGTTTGAACCTGTTTTTCTGCTTCTTTTTGTGGGGAGCAAGCCTTCCTAAATGACCCTTACAGCTAATTCCTTATATGGTATCCCTTTGTTTAACCTGAATATTGCTTATGTTTTTTTATTCCTTGTCCATTTTGTTTAATGATATCCAATTAGTTAGCCCAATTGAATGCTTATTTATGGCTGCTGCAATCTTGGCGGTACTTTATTTGAGTGCACCGATGCCCGAACAAAATTGGCAACAACAACCGTTTGATAGTTTCCTTCTGACATCATGGCTGGGTGGCATGTCGCTGCACTGGGTATTTTGGCCTTATTTTCTGTTTTTAAATGCCAGTTTGCTGATGGTTGACGGGCTCGCTAAGTCTGGAAAGTTAACCGTTTCCAGTTGGGATGAAATACACTTTGCCCTCCTCTTGACCGTTATTTGGTGGACAACCAGCATATGGCGTTGTTCGGGCAATAGCAAAGCGCGGATTTGGGCGGCTTTAGCCCGTTTCACCACACTTGCAGTATTTATTGAATACGCCCTTAAAATGTTAATACGCATAGATTATCCGCGCATATTTTTTAATTGCGAGGATATACTGTTGGATTATGGCAGTTGTTTTTGACTTTGCCGCTTAACGCTGGAATCATAAAAATTCTACTTTCCCGGTTTCAATATCATACATGCCGCCAATGATGGCAATGTCTCCAGCCGCTTCCAGGCCTGCGAGCACTGCACTTTGTTTCCTGATATTTTCCACGGACAACTGAACATTTTTGTCCGCTACTTTTTGCACTAACTCCTCGTTATCAAGCGTTTTATTTCCGCCGACTTCCGATTGAACGCAATCAATAGCAGGTTTGATCTTTGCCAGCAACCCTGTCAAATGATCCAGATGTGCATCTGTGCAAGCCCCATTTATCGCTCCGCAATGGCTATGCCCAAGCACCACAATGAGCTTTGACCCCGCCAATTTACATGCATATTCCATGCTGCCCAAAATATCGTCATTAATGATATTGCCCGCTATCCTGGCACTGAAGACATCGCCTAAACCCAAGTCAAAAATAAGCTCAACGGAAGTCCGTGAGTCCATGCAGCTTAAAATAATCGCAATGGGAAATTGCCCGTCGCGGGTATCGTTCACTTGTTCCAGCAAATTACGGTTGGATTTCAAGTTGTAAACAAACCGTTCGTTACCTTCCTTCAATAAAGCCAACACTTTATCCGGTGTCAACAATTGCTGCGATTTATAAGTTTGAGCGCGGGCGTTTTCAATCGGCGGTAATGAGCCATATCCGCGCATGTTCTCAAGAATGAGTTTGATGTGCTTATGATGGGCATCGCTTTTAAAATTTTGGATAATTTCATAGACATCGTAATCGATATATTTCGAACGCGTCGCATCGATTACCACCTCGCTGTGTGCAGGGAGTGATTCCAAGGTCGTTTGGACGTTCGCCCTGTTCAGGAACGAGACATGCTCGGATAAGCGAAAAATTATTTTATTGCCAATATGCGTTTCCTTAAAATACGCTGCGCTTTTGTGGTTTTCCAACAGGACCGAAAACAACGCGGTTACCAATCCTATTAAAATGCCGAACAAGATGTTGGTGAACACCAAACCTAACACTGTCGCGCAAAACGGGATAAAACGATACCAACCCGATTGGTAAATAGTCTTGATCGTATCCGGTTTAATCAGTTTAACGCCGACCACAATCAAAATTGCCGCCAAACTTGCTAGTGGTATTTTGTTAAGGACTGTTGGCATCATTAAAACGGTCAGTAATAAGAGCAGGCCGTTTACTACGGCTGCAAAGTGAGTTTTTGCTCCCGATAAGGCGTTAATTGAACTTCGAACGACTACCTGCGTTAACGGCAAGCCACCGATTAAACCGCAACTAATATTGCCGATGCCTTGGGCAATTAATTCCCGGTTTGATGCCGTGATCCTTTTGTAAGTATCCAGTTTATCAACCGCATCCAAGGTCAATAAGGTTTCCAAGCTGGCAACAACGGCTAGCATTAGCCCAAAATAATAGATATCGGGATTGGTCAATTGGTTAAAATCAGGAAAATGTAATTGCAGCAATAAACTTGAAAAATTCTGCACTTCAGGAATCGTGACCAAATGGGCTTCGGATAATGCTATCCTCGGATATAAATTCTGTAAAAGTGTATTGAGTAATATTCCTGCTATCACTGCCATTAACGGGGCCGGTATGAGACGAAAAAGCGGCAGCTTTTTTATGATCGGCGATTCCCAAAGCAAGATAACGCCCAGTGAAACGATAGCTATTAACAACGCGCCTGGTTGGGCTTCGCCCAGCATGCGAAATAACTCCGTGAATGATGAGTAATGGTCGGGTTGCGTGTAGGTAAAATTGCCTTCATAGTCCAGGTCGTCTCCAATGGCATGTGGGATTTGTTTTAAAAGGATAATCAACCCTATGCCCATCAACATGCCGTTGACGATAGATGAAGGAAAATAATAGGCAATAACACCCGCTTTTAATAGGCCCATTAAAATCTGCACCGATCCGGCAAAAATAACGGCGAGCAAATATCCGTTGAATCCGAATTTTGCTATCGCGGGTGCGACGATAAGCGCCAGGCCCGCCGCTGTTCCGCTGATGCCTAACGCTGAGTTACTGATCGGAGCGACCACCAATCCGCCGACTATACCGGTAATTAAGCCGGCAAATAGGGGGGCTCCGGAAGTCAATGCAATCCCCAAGGACAATGGGATAGACACCAGGAATACCGCAATGCCTGCGGGTATGTCGGACTTTAGGTGCGCAAAAAGCGCAAAGTCATTTTTGGGTTGATTGGGGTTTACGGTTCCGCTCATTGGCTGCCTTATTGGATTATTTGTTGCGAATCAGTTTTGGGATATTCCTATAAAACATTAGGCTTACAAAAAAGTTCAAGCGCATTGTGGGTATAACTTTTTTTAAAAAAATGTAGAATGTATCCCGCTAAGGCGATTTATTTGCCATTAGTTTTAAGCATAACCATTTCAACCATTGGCAGGGCATTATGGAATTCGGATTAATATTCAAAGTCGTTTTTTTTATGCTCTGGCCGATCCTGTTGATGCTGATTTTTTATGTGTTCAACAAAAAAAAGTTTCTGGACTTATGGGAAAAGTTTAAGCAAGACGGTTTTTTTGAGAAAAAAGATTAACCGGTTCAGGGACATTTTAATGCTAAGTAACGCCTTAAATCGTCCTCCGTATCCAAATCCCATTGTGTTGGTAATTCCTTGTGGTTGAGATTTAGCGAGTGCAGCCGTTTTCTGGTCATTTCTAAGACTTTATCCGTACCCCAAGGCATCTTATCAAACAAGGCGGGTTGAGGGTGCCTTAACCCGACCAAGACATAACCGCCGTCTTCCGCAGGTGCCAAAACACATTCTTCACCTCGCCCTAATTGGCTTAAGGCTTGGTCGAGATCGTCATTCGTTATGGACGGGCAATCGCAACCGATAATGATGGCGCTGCCAAAGCGGGCTAAGGCCTGACCGAAAGCATGGTGCATCCGTTCGCCCAAATCCGCGCCGTGTTGCGCGAACAAGTCGACGGAATATTTTTGCAATAACGCGGTAAAAAACGGATGCCCGATAGTCGGCGCACACCAGACCCAGACTTTACAAAGGTGGTTTTGTGTGGCTGTTTGCAGTGTCTTTTCGGTCAGTTCGCAATGGAGTTGCGCTGCTTCCTCTCCCGTTAATGGCGGAATCAAGCGGGTTTTGACCAGGCCAGGTATCGGTGCTTTGGAGAACACCATAATGACTGCCCCAGGGTATTTGTACATTATCCTTAGCGTTTGGCTGGCGCTTTAAAGGGGATAAGCATGCATTGTATAAAGTCCAATTCATCCTGCTTTCGATAAGCATTTAAACCAATGACCATCGTGGTTTGGGGTTGCTTCGGTTCCGCCGTGTAAGTTTTGCATAGCCTGTCCCAGCAAGAAACTGAAAAGCCGTAATTGCTGTCCGTTTCGGCAGGGTCTGCGGAGTGGTGGATACGGTGCATATCGGGCGTAATAATCAGCCAACGCACTATCTTGTCGATCTTTCCGGGAATCCTGACATTGCTGTGGTTAAACGTTGCCGCGCCGTTAAGGATAATTTCAAAGGCAATAATAGCGTCTGGATTGCCGCCGATCAGTACGATGCACATCGCCTTATAGAGCATCGAGATAACGATTTCGATGGGGTGGAAACGCACGGCCGTGGTCGCGTCGAATTCCAGGTCGGTATGGTGTACTTTATGCAGTCGCCACAACAGCGGCCATTTATGCATGAGAATGTGTTGGGCGTAAATGGCAAAGTCAAGGATCACCAAAGTCGCCATTATCGACACATAATTGGGTAGCTGCACTATATTAAGTACGCCGTACCCGTGTTCCATCGCCATGCCCGCGCTTACGTAAGCCAAGCCGCCAATGGTAAGGCGCATCAAAACCATGTTTGACAGCGCAAGCCCCAGGTTTACGGGCCAGCGTTGCTTACGGTTAACAGGCTGGATGCGCCTGGGTTTGGCGATTTCCCAGCACACCATGATGCTAAAAATCGAACAGGCTATCGCCAACCGGATCAGGTTTTCCAAAATTTCCCCCTGCCATATAACTCTGTGAGCGTTTGCGGATCTTCCCCCAGGAAATAACGCAACCGCAAACTCCACATGAGCAAAATAGTCTTAAACACACCGTAATCCTCCCAACGTCGGCCTGAAGTCGTAACCTTGGCTTTCAGGCAGGCGGGTGGGGCAATTTTCTTTAGTTTCTTACTGAGGGCAATATCTTCCATCAATGCAATCGTTGGGTAGCGGCCTACAGAGTCAAACAACTGTTTATAGATAAAAATGACTTGATCGCCCGTAGCAATCCCCGTAAGGCGGGAGCGCCAATTCATAAAGAAGGCAATCACCTTTAGCATGGGATGGCTGCCTCCCAATACCACATCAAACCGTCCCCACTGCTGCTGGCTATGGATTGCCTGGGCTATATCGCTCAGTGCATTTTGCGGCAAAAAAGTATCTGCGTGCAGAAATATCAACATCTCTCCCTTTGCGCTTTCAGCTCCGGCATTCATTTGGATTGCACGGCCTTTTCCTGTTGAAATGAGCTTATCGACCAAAGGCTGGGCGAGTTTTTGGGTATCGTCCGTGCTGCCGCCGTCAACCAAGATAATCTCGCAATTTGACCGTAGCGGCTGCAATGCGTTGAGGCAGTTTACGATGGTTCGTCCTTCGTTTAGCGTGGGTATGATGATGGAATAATTCATCGTAGCAATGCTAAACCAACCTCGTCCAGCTTTATAGGTAGCACATTATTTCTGTTTGAGGGCACCCCTTTTGGGATGGATAATGTCAACCGTCATATCGCCATTTCTTACGCAGTTAGCATAAGCATCATTGGCATTCTCCTCACCCTTAGCTTGGTCGAGACAACGCCTGGAAATCTCTAAGTAGGCTGTCGGGTCGGCATCGACTTTAGCCTCTTTGTGACCGGCATAAATCATGCAATTCTTAAAAGCCCCCGCATCATAAGTAATGGGGATGTCAATCGTAATGGGGAAAGCAAAACTATGCTGGGTATTGCCCGACATCATGACGTTTACCTTCTCTTTCCTTTGTGCCGTTTGATAGCATTCCGTCGCATCTGCAAAATAATGGTTGTTATCTTTGTCCTTGTCGGCCTCGGACAAAAAACGATCCGAACAAGCCTGGAGGGTTAATAGGGACAGCAAAAAAACGCTAAACTTGACCACATTCATCTCCTCGCATAACTGGATCGTTTGGTTGTTTGGTTGCATGATACGGTCAGACAAATCGAGGGCCGAACTAATTCCATGCCAGCAAAAATTGCCCAGGCACCAGGAGTGTTTGGTCGCTTACAGAACATATCGAATGTGTATGATAGCATCAGGACAGTCCTAAATAACCCAATTCTCCAGCTTTAACCCTTTCACCCGTGCAAATTCGCGGGTGTTATTTGTCAATAAGCTCATATTTGATCAGTGATTTGGTTTTCCCTCTACCGTCATGAGCTAACATATAAGTTGAAGTTGAAATTCTCTTTGCTTCCCAAAGTTTGCCGAAGTCGTATCCATCTACAGAAGCCATTAACGCTTGTCGCTGCTCTTCAAGCGCCTCCAAAAGGCTAATAAGCCCTATCCGAAATTATACGTCTAATTTTTCAATTTAACCCATGCTAAACGCACTAGATCAAGTCTTACAATGCAATAAAGACCTCTGCAAATATCACGAATTCAGCCCACACGTGCGTGCAGACTTTCAATTTGGAATATTAGTTGGTTACAACGGCTCAAACAAAGCCGTCAGGTCGTCCGCTGTCAGTTGTAGGGCTTCCTCTTTCGCACCCTCGGTATAAATGCTTTCCGCCAGGGCGCGTTTGCGGTCTTGCATGGCAATCATTTTTTCTTCGACGGTGTTTTCTGTGATGAGCTTGTAGACGAAGACGGGTTTGTCTTGGCCTATGCGGTGGGCGCGGTCGGCGGCTTGGGTTTCTACGGCGGGATTCCACCAGGGATCATAGAGGATGACGGTGTCTGCTTCGGTCAGGTTCAGGCCGATACCGCCTGCTTTCAGGCTAATCAGGAACACATCGACCTCGCCGCTTTTGAATAGTTGGATGGCGGCATCGCGGTCTTTGGTTTGTCCGGTCAGCTTGCTGTAAGCGATCATCCGCTTGTTAAGCTCATCCTCGATTAAGGCAATCATGCGGGTAAATTGGGAAAATACGAGGATGCGGCGACCTTCCTCCAATTGCTCAGGCAATAGTTCCATAAGCAAGTCGAGTTTGGCGGATTGGTTGATCTTTTGCGCTTCCTGGATAGGCAATGTCCGTGGATCGCAGCAGGTTTGGCGCAGCTTTAACAGCGCATCCAGGATGGTGATATGGCTGCGCGAAAGCCCGCGTTCGGCAATGGCATCGCGGACTTTCTTTTCCATCGTCAGGCGGATGCTTTCGTACAGTGCGGCCTGCTTTTCATAAAGCGGGACGGAGCGGATGATCTCGGTTTTGGGTGGTAGCTCGGATGCCACTTCCAGTTTGGTACGCCGTAACATGAAAGGCGCAATGCGGCGCGAAAGCCGCGTTTTTTGTTCGGCATTACCGAAGGTTTCGATGGGCGTACGGTAGAGTTTTTTAAATGCCGCGTTATCGCCCAGAAAGCCCGGCATGAGGAAATCGAATTGCGCCCATAATTCACCTAAATGATTTTCCATCGGCGTACCCGTCAGGCAAAGTCGATGGCTGGACTTGATCTGGCGTACAATTTGCGCACCTTTAGATAAGGGGTTTTTGATGATTTGGGCTTCGTCCAGGATCAAGTAATGGTACTGGTGTTCGAGCAAAGTTTCTTCGTCCCTGGGCAACAAGGGATAAGTGGTCATAATCAGGTCGTAATCGCGGATTTTATAGAACAGTTGCTTCCGTTCCGTACCTTGTAAAATCAGCATATTCAGGTCGGGCGTGAAACGTTCTGCTTCCCGTCGCCAATTGCTGAGCAGGCTGGTTGGGGCAATAATCAAACTGGGATTTTTCATCCGACCATTTTGTTTTTCCAGTAACAAGTGCGCGAGGGTTTGCACGGTTTTCCCCAGCCCCATGTCGTCGGCGAGTATCCCGGCGAATGCATATTCCCGGAGGAATTGCAGCCAGTTCAGTCCGATCTTTTGGTAGGGTCGCAGTTCGGTTTGTAGGTTTGGCGGCACTGGCACATCGGTAATCCCCTTAAAATCGCTTAATTTTTGCGCGAGTTTCCTTAATTCGTCGCCGCCCTTGATGGAAAACAGGCCATAGCTGTGCGCGTCCATTTCGGCAAGGCTGGCGGCGTTAAATCGGGATATTTTTAGCGAGCCGTTTTTGTCTAGCCTGCTGCCGCTAAATAACTCCAATAAAACCGCCAGAAACGGCTTGATTTTTTCGCTGGGGATAGTGAGATAGCGGTAATCGCTAACCGGAATATTGAGCGTTTCCGGTAAGTTGTGCAGGTCATAATTTTCCAGCACGGGCATAATAAGGGGCAGTAAAGGGATAGATTGCCCTGCAACTTCAATATTAAAGCGCATCTCAAACCAGTCGTTCTGGCTGTCGCTGATTTCCGCATCCCAGTTGTCTACGGCTTGAAAGTCCAGCAAAAAACTGTCGCGGAATTCAATAGACCAGCCTTCCTGTTCCAGCTCCGGCAAAACGGTCTCCAAAAAATGTCCCCAGCGTGTCGCGCTTTCTACGGACGACTTTGCGTAACTACCCAGGATGAGCTCTTTCTCTGAAGGTTGCGTCGTGGGTGCTGGTGCAAAACCCAGTTGCGTCAGCCGTGAAATAGCCGCTTTCTCAACTTTCTGGTCGCGTTTGATCCGTAACAAACCCTGCCCGGTTTTAATGACGCTGTAATCCTTCGACTCATGGCCTGGTAAAATCGAATTCCCGTACTTGAAATTCAACGCCATAAAATGGGCGTATTGCTTGGGATTGGACTGTTCCCCGTATAAGGTAAGTAGGGGAATAGGGGTGACATCCAGCAATTCAGCCAGGGCGACTTTTTTCGGTGGCGGCAAGGGCAGTTCGGGATGCTCGACCATCAGACGATAGCTGAATTCATCGGCAATTTTTTCCGGTACGGGCGGCGCGTCAAGAATCGTCCTGAGTTGCCGATGGTTAAGGGTGGTCGTTGTCAACCCACCTACTGTACATTCTTCAGCATCGAGATAATGGGGTGGGTCAACCAGTATTGGCATTGCCGCGGGTTCGATAGCGGTGTGCAACTGATAATCACCCTGATCGGTAAGCAGCCAGTCATATCGCAAATCACGAGCAGCACCTGATTTGAGTGCGGGGGTGCCTACGTCTTGCCAAAACAAGCGACCGGTTTGCAATAGCTTTGACAAGGCGATAGCTCCCATAGAACCCGACAATAAAGGTTCGCCGCCAATAGAATTATCTAACGCGGCGATAATATTGGCGAGTTCGCTGTCTTCTGGTGTTACGTAAGAGTAATAGGAGAAACTGTAGCGCAGGTTATGCAAGTTGGTCTTGCGGCCTTTGCTGAGGCCGCCGAATTTTTTTTCCTTGGTGATGATCAGGTCAACGGTCAATTCATTATTGGCACGGGCCGGCTTGAGAATATATGCAATGAATTCTTGGGTATCGTCATTTTTCGGCGCGTGTGCCGGCTGGCTTAAGCTGTCCAACCATTGAAGGCAGCCGGATTCTGATCTTTTGCGTTCCCCGGCAAGGTTATTATCCTGGTAGGCCAAGCAAGCTGCGACGATATGCTTACAGTTATAGCCAATCGGACAAGAGCAACTGCCTTCGATTTCGGCAGACCGATAATCGGGTCGCCAGACGATACGGATATTCTGTTTGTAAGGACTGTTGGCACTGCCTTCGACGGTTGCATTCAATTGGGTGAATAGCGCGCCTTCACTGGTGACTTTACACCGCTCCACCAATCCCGATTCGTAATACGCTTTGCCGCGTTCATAAAAACTTGCGCCACATTCCTTAACGATGTCGGAGCGGAGAAGTTTTTTTTCGTTGGCCATAGGGGAGAATAAATTTGTAATAACCGATTATTGTACAATAGATGGCGTTGTGATACTTGCATGAAAACTATTGTTTGCTGGACTTTATGTGGGGGTAAGGGATTGTTGAAAGCTTATATGTTTCTTTTGATGGCATTCGCCGTCCCTGTAGCCAATGCAGAGATTAAGCAAGCCGTGCAACCGCAACCGCTTGCGCCAGGCTATAGCGACCTTAAATTTGCCGCGCCTATCCCCGGCGCTTATAAGTTACCTGCCTTAGGGCAAGCCGGTGACGGGAATGTGTTGGATAGCGAAGGCCGTAGCACAACCTTACACAAGTTGATGGGCGATACAGGAACGCCGGCCAAGGTCGTATTGCTTAGTTTTATATATACCACATGCAGCGATGTTAACGGTTGCCCGTTGGCAACGGCAGTTTTTCATAAAATAAAAAACAGGCTGGAAAAAGAACCTGAATTGGCAAGTCGGTTACGGTTAATCACCTTGAGTTTTAACCCTGAACACGATACGCCGCAACGAATGAAAGAATACGGCGCAACCTTGCAAGGCAAGGGTGTGGAATGGCATTTCCTAACGACCCGATCGGAAAAAGAATTGCAGCCGATACTGAAAAACTACAAACAAAACACCGAAAAAGTCTATGATTCCAGGGGAAAGTTCACTAACACGTTCAGCCATAACTTGCGCGTTTTCTTGATCGACCCACATAAACAGCTACGCAATATCTACAATACGGAATTGCTGCATCCCGATACGCTCATTAGCGATATCAAGACCTTGCTGCAACCGGTAAAGCAGCCCCTTACAGAACCCAGTCTACATGACCGGGATAAAGCCGCCTTGTTTAGCGCAGGCGACAATAAACAACGTTACGAAACCAAGAATTACCAAACCCATTCCGTTGCGCTTACCCAACGCTCAGGTCGACCCGCCGACTTGATCCTTACCATAAAACGACCGCCGCTAGGATTGCCTTCCGTCCCCGTTCCTGAAAATAATCCAATTACCACAGAAAAAATCAACTTGGGACGCAAGTTGTTTTACGACCGCCGCCTGTCGCTCAACAACACTTTTTCCTGTGCCATGTGCCACATCCCGGAACAAGGCTTCACCAGCAACGAGATGGCAACTGCAGTTGGCGTTGAAGGCCGCACGGTAAGGCGTAACAGCCCGACTTTGTATAACGTCGCTTATATGAAATCTTTATTCCATGACGGCCGTGAAAACACCTTGGAGCAGCAAGTCTGGGCACCCTTCTTGGCGCATAATGAAATGGCGAACCCTTCTATCGGTTACGTCATTGATAAAATAAAAAGCGACACCGATTACGCGGGCTTGTTTGAAAAATCTTTCGACAAACCGCCCGGCATGGAAATTATCGGCATGGCGATAGCCAGTTACGAACGCACGTTAAATTCGGCGAATTCACCGTTTGACAGATGGTATTACGGTAAAGACAGCAAAGCCTTGACTGCCAAAGCCCAGCGCGGCTTTCAGCTATTTGTCGGCAAAGCACAATGCAGCCAATGCCACACGATCGACAAGGAATATGCCTTATTTACCGATAACAGCCTGCACAACACGGGTATCGGCTATGCGGATGCGATGGCCGACAAAACAACCAGTCCCTCGCGACGCGTACAGGTTTCTCCAGGAGTCTATGTCGATGTTGCGCCTGAAATAATAAATTCGGTTGCCGAGCCCAAAGCCAACGATTTAGGGCGCTACGAAGTCACCCAAAATCCGCAGGACAGGTGGCGTTACAAAACGCCGTCTTTGCGAAACGTACAATTGACCGCACCCTACATGCACAACGGCAGTATTGCCAACTTGCGCGAAGTCGTGGAATTTTACAATCGCGGAGGAATTGCCAATGAAAACCTTGATCCTTTAATTAAACCCTTACGCTTTTCGGATGCCGAAATAGACGACCTCACTACATTTTTGGAATCGTTAACGGGTGACAATACCGAAGAATTGGTTTCAGATGCTTTTGCTGCGCCAGTTGGGGATAGCGAATAATAGGAAGGCCTCCTCCCAGGCCCGGTTAGCGATTCCGATATGTTTGCTTGATGAATCATTCGCTAACCATGGCTTTTAGGCTTAGTCATGCCTTCTTCATTCAATTATTGAAGGATTTCCTTATCCAGATCAATCGGTAATTGGATGTCTTATGGAGGAGACTTAATACTGACTTTGTCGGCATCGGAAAAAATCGTATGGGTCAGTATTGGCAACTCAAAGTCCGGGCCCTCAAATTTTTGCTCGATAACCGCCTGGACATTGCATTGCCTATATTTAGGCGGTGAGCTTAAACGGCCCAAGCGTTCACTTTTTTGAATTCAAGTGGTCCAAATACTTTGGAATACCTTGCTTCACATTCAGAAAGTCTTTGCTATAGCCTGCTTGTCTTAACCCAGAAATATCGGCCTGCGTATAACTTTGGTAGGCACCCTGCAAATGTTCTGGGAAGGGAATATATTCGATGCTTCCTTCCTGATGCCAAGCGATGACTGCTTGGGCCATCGTATTAAAAGTTTCAGCCTTACCCGTCCCTACGTTATAAATACCGCGTTGTCCCGGATTATCCATAAACCACAAATTGACATCAACTACGTCATCAACGTAAACGAAATCGCGCTTTTGTTCGCCATCGGCGTAGCCGTCACAACCTGCAAACAACTTGGCTTTTTTGTGCTCGATTATTTGTCGGTTAAAATGAAATGCGGTGCTGCTCATGCTGCCTTTATGCTGTTCGTTTGGGCCGTAGACATTAAAATAACGCAGTCCGACAATCGTACTTTTTATTTCCGGTAAGACTTGTCTGACGTATTGGTCAAACTGGAATTTTGAATAGGCGTACATATTGATGGGGTGTTCGCAGCTTCGGTCTACGCGAAAACCGTGTTCACCAGTCCCGTACACGGAAGCGGATGAGGCGTAGATAAAGGGTATATTTTTTTCGGCGCAGCACTGCAACAGGCGTTTTGAGTAATCATAATTGTTCATCATGACATATTGCCCATCCCATTCGGTGGTTGCAGAACAGGCGCCTTGGTGAAATACCGCTTGTATGCCATTTAGAAAATTCGGCGATGCTGTTTTCTCTAAAAAATGGGCTTTATCCATATAGTCGGCAATATCGAGGTCGGCGATATTGTGCATTTTTCGGCCATTTGCCAGATGGTCAACCAGCAGTATATTTTTTTCGCCACGCCCGTTTAATGTACGGATTAAATTACTGCCAATAAAGCCGGCACCGCCTGTAACGATAATCATTCCATTCTCCTTGCCTTGTTTATCATTGCCGTTGTCGATTGCCCTTCGACAAACTCTAATATTTTTACCTCGCCACCCGCTTTGGTGACACAATCGCCACCAGCGACTTCTCCGGCAGTGTAATCCCCCCCTTTGACGATGACATCCGGCAACAGCCTGCAATATAATCGCTCAGGCGTCTCTTCCTTGAACGAAATCACCCAATCTACACAAGCCAAGGCAGCCAGGACTTCCATGCGCTCTTGCAGGCCGTTGATAGGGCGTGTGTCGCCTTTGAGTTGCCTAACGGAAGCATCTGAATTGACCGCCACAATCAAGCGGTTGCCCAAGGCTTTCGCTTGCTGCAAATAAGTGACGTGCCCGGCATGCAATAGGTCAAAGCAACCATTGGTCATGATGATGCGTTCGCCATTGGCTTTTGCGCTGTCAATTAATTGTGCCAGTTCATTTTCCGAAACTATGCCGTATTGCGAACCGCGTTCCCCGTGCATGGCACGGGACAATTCCACAATAGAAAGGGTCGATGTGCCCAATTTACCCACCACAATACCGCCTGCTAAATTTGCCAAAAACATAGACTCCGATAAGGGCATATCGAGAGCGACGCCTAAAGCCATGACGGCAATCACGGTATCTCCTGCACCGGTCACATCGAAGACATCCTTGGCTTGGGCAGGCAGCGAATGTGTTTGGTTCTCTTGAATTAATGTCATGCCCGCTTCGCCACGGGTCAATAAAAGTGTGGGGATGTTATGATGACTTAAAAAACCCCGTCCTTTTTCAAGCAAGTCTTGTTCGTTTATGCAAACGCCAACCACGGCTTGCAATTCTGCCAAATTGGGCGTGATAACATCAGCGCCTGCGTAACGCTGGTAATCCACGCCTTTTGGGTCAACCAAAACCTTGAGCCCGGCCAGCTTTGCTTCCTGGATATGTGCCGAAACATTAGCCAATGTCCCTTTGCCGTAATCCGAAAACACCAGCACTTTATTTTCAGGCAAATGACGGCGCAACTGTGTTGAAAACGCATCCTCATTAAACTTAAGCGGCGATTCTTCAAAATCAATCCGTATAAGTTGCTGATGTTGGGCCATAACACGCAATTTGCAGATACTGCGGGCGGATTTTTCAACGACAAACTCGCAGTCTACGCCTTCTGCTTCCAATAATCGTTTGATCGCCCGGCCTTCGTCATCATCGCCGATAACACCCAATAAAGTTACTTTAGCGCCTAGCTTGGCGATATTGAGTGCAACGTTGCCGGCACCGCCGATACGGTCTTCAATGTTCTTGACATGCACGACCGGCACGGGCGCTTCGGGTGAAATCCGAGCTGCCTTGCCTGACCAATAGCGGTCAAGCATCACGTCGCCAACGACGAGGACGCGGGCTTTGGTAAAATCAGGGATTGTCGACAGCATTAACCGCCTCCTCGCTGAATGCATCTTCAACGATAGCACACCACCAATGGCCGATTAATATGTGCGCCTCTTGAATCCGCGCAGTGACAGTTGAAGGGATTTTAACCGTTATGGATGCTAAACGGCTAAGTTCGCTCTCGTTGTGGCCAGTCAGGGCGATGACATTCATTCCCTTAGCTTTTGCAGCTTTTACGGCGGCAATGACATTGCCGCTACGTCCGGATGTGGAGATGGCTATCAAACAATCATGGGCATTGCCCAATGCCTCAACCTGCCTGGAAAAAACGGAATTGAAATCGAAATCGTTGGCAGAGGCGGTTAGAATTGAAGTGTCCGTGGTTAATGCGATAGCGGGTAATGCCTTGCGGTCCTTTTCGTATCGAACGACAAATTCCGCCGCAATATGCTGGCAATCTGCGGCACTGCCGCCATTACCGCATAGCAACACTTTCCCCTCTTGTTTTAAAGTGTCAATCAATAACGCGCCTGCCGCTTCTATGGTATCGTTATTATTTGCAAGCTGTTCGAACACGGCTTGATGCTGGGCAAGTATAGACAAAAATGTCCTCACATTAAATTCCTTGGCTTCATAGAGTGTTTATATCATTACCTGGGCGGCATCAAAGGTTTTTGGGGTATTTTCGGTATCTTTTTCAAATTGTATATGATGCAACCGCGCATAAGCGCCATTTTTTTCTATCAACTCTTTATGGGTACCCCTTTCCACAATACGGCCAAGTTCCATCACCAAAATAAGGTCGGCTTTTTCGATGGTCGACAATCGGTGGGCAATGACCAGGGTTGTCCGGTTGCTCATCACTTTTTGCAAGGCTTTCTGGATATAACGCTCCGACGCAGTATCCAATGCCGATGTTGCCTCGTCCAATATAAGGACAGGCGCATCCTTAAGCAAGGCTCTAGCCAATGCTAGGCGTTGTCGTTGCCCGCCCGACAATTTGACGCCATTTTCACCAATTTCCGTGTCCAGCCCGTGCTCCAGTTTAGTGATGAATTCCATGGCGTAGGCATCGGTTGCTGCAGCTATGATCTGCTCTCTGCTCGCGCTGGCTAATGCCCCATAAGCGATATTGTTGGCAATCGTGTCGTTGAACAAGGTGACATTCTGGGTAACCAGCGCTAACTGCTTCCGTAAATTCAC
Source organism: Methyloglobulus morosus KoM1 (assembly GCF_000496735.2). Lineage (GTDB taxonomy): Bacteria > Pseudomonadota > Gammaproteobacteria > Methylococcales > Methylomonadaceae > Methyloglobulus > Methyloglobulus morosus. The sequence continues at coordinate 23,772 of NZ_AYLO01000128.1, read as the reverse complement.
CAATTGGTAGGTATTGACTTCAACGCCATCCAGCAATATTTCACCTGCTTTGTGTTGGTAAAAACGCGGCACCAAATTCACCAACGTACTTTTACCTCCCCCTGAAGCGCCGACCAAGGCGATAGTTTGTCCCGGTTCAACTTTGAAGCTGATATCTATGAGCGCAGGCTCTTTTGTGCCTTCATAGTAGAAAGAAAGGCTTTTAAATTCTAATGCACCCTTTGCTTTATCAACGGTATAACTTCCTTCATCGTGCTCACCGGGCTCATCCAAAATATCAAACAATGACTGCGCAGCGGCTATGCCCTTTTGGATGTCGCTGTTAGCATCGCTTAATTGCCTAATGGGACGTTGTATGAGAATTGCCGCCATCAAATAGGCAATAAATTCACCGACACTGGCTTGTTTCATGAAAATCAGCGCCATATACATCAGAAATGATAAGGCAATGGCAATAATAAATTGCATGATGGGATTGTGTATGGCCGTTGTGGTGGCCAGTTTTAATGATTGGCCTCGGTTGTAATAACTGCTTTCCAAAAACCGCTGACGTTCGTAATCTTCGCCGCCATAACCGCGCACGATCCGGTGTCCCGTAACCAATTCCGAGGTGATATGGGTAATATCGCCAATGGATTCCTGTATTTTTTTGCTGATCATCCTGAGCCGTTTACTGACGTATTTGACCAGCAATACGATAACGGGAGTGATGCCAACAAAAACGAGCGATAACATCCAGTTAGAATAAAACAGGTAAAATAACAGACCTAAGACAGTCAAGCCTTCCCGCGCAAATGTTCGCACGGCATCCGTGCTTGCCTTAGTGACTTCCCCGACATTGTTGGTAATCCTGGAAATTAGATGGCCGCTGTTATTGGAGTCGAAGAACGCTGTCGGCAATTCCGTATATTTGTTGAAGATTTCGCACCGTAAGGCATGGACGACGCTGGTTGAGACTTTCGCCAGATAATAATTCCCTAAATAAGTGCCAAACCCTTGCACGACAAATAAGCCGCTAAAAAATAAGGGTAAGTAAAACATGCCTTCGCGCGTCTCAGTCTGCAAGGTATTGACGATTTGTTTGGTTAATACCACCAATAGGAACTGGCCTGCGGAATACAATAAGAAACCAATGATGCTGATCAGAAAAAGGCCACGATAGGGCTTTACGTAGATCAATAACCGCTTATAGATTTGAATGCTAGATTTGGGTGATTTTTGCATAGGTGTGAAGAGTACATGAAGCGCGGCCAGCTATCCAGTTTTTGGCGTAAGAAATTATTCCAAATACTGGGAAATCCCTTGTTTTGCGGAAATAAAATCGGGTTGATCCAGTCGTTCCTGTAAGCGTTGGAAATTTTTGTCGTGCTGTTGCCGGTCATTCTGTGGATGCCACAGATGCAATACAGGCACAGCAAATCGGCCTTCTTTACGTTTAACGCCGGCATGTATCAGGCGGATAACCAGATCAGAATCTTCATAACCCCAGCCTTCAAACAGTTCGTCAAAACCATTGACCGCAAGGAAGTCATTTTTCCATACGCCTAGGTTGCAAGTCATGGCTTTTTGCCATTTTTTAGGCTGTAGTTGTCTTAAAAAACCTAAAGGCAATTGCAAAAATGCGGATACACGATTAATTTTGTTTTGTAACCGTAGGAATAGGAAGTAGTAAAAAGGTTGGTAATGTAATGATAGCTGCTGCCCAATGACTTCCTGCGTAAATTTTGGGCTTAATAAAACACGATTTCCTGGGACAAAATAACCCATTGCGGCAAGGCGGCGGTGCTTGGCGATAAAATCAGGCAATAACACACAATCCCCATCGATGAACAATAGATACTCACCTCTGCTCAAGGCAACCGCTTTATTCCTGATGGTACCCGCCCTAAAGCCTGAATCTTCATGATAGGCGTAGTGGATATCGACAGGGCTGTTTTCGCAACACGCTTTGTTCAATGCCAAGTTGTTTGCATTGGAGCCGTCGTCGGCAATAATAATTTCAAAACGGGAATCTTGTTGGACATATAAACTGCCTAAACAAAGCGTCAGTGCTTCTGGCCAGTTGTACGTCGTTACTATGACGGAAATCACAATCTCGCCATTAGGCATGGCGCGACGAATTATTTGGTGACGCAGCAAAGCACAAGGCGATCATGGTCGCAAACCAGTGCCCTTCGGTGTGGTCCAGAAAAGGCGTGTTAAAAAAGCTGGTAATGAGCAAAGACAGTAAAAGGCCTTGCGCCAGCCATTTTTCAGGGTTGGGTAATGTCCTTGCATAGTAATACTGACTGCCAAGAAACCCTAAGTAGACCAGTAAACCTAATAACCCCAATTGTATTGTTATCATGAGAAATTCATTGTGCGGGTTACGGGTCAGGATTCTTTCGCCGTTAGCAATGCGTTGATATTCTTTATTAAAACTGCCTGTACCATAACCCAATAAAGGTTTTTCGGCGATTAATTTTACTGAATTTTCCCAAAAAGAATATCGCTGCCCCATCGATGACCCGCCCTGATCAGTCTCAGAATCTAAATAGCTTTGTGTATCATTGACGGCTTCAAAAATTCGACTGGCCTTGTCGGAGAAGTTAACAAAAAGTGTCAATAACAGTGCAACCACGAGGACGATAAATAAACGCTTTTTTTTGCTTAACCGTTGCAAGGCAAACAACAAAATCAATGCAATGGTGATCATTTGCCCTGTACGGCCTTGCACGATAAAAAAAAGATCAACCACACATAAACTAAACAAAACGAGATAAAGTTTGTTGGGTCGCATAGCATCGTAAAATTTGTGCAGGCAGAAAAAGGCAAAAAAAGCGATGAAAATACTGTGTGTGATGCGGCTTTTGAAGGAAGGGTCAAGCTGGTTGTCGGCGCCAAGCAAGCCCATACCCATTAAAAATGAACCTAATAACGTCAATACTGATGCCAGTATAAAAACCTTCCAGGTCCAATCGCGATACTGACCAATTTGTAAAAACGCGATTAACACGGGGATAAAAAACAGTTCCCTATATTTTTTTATGAGCGAAAACGCTTCGTTTGGGGCAGCGGAGCCGTAACTGGCGCCAATAATAAAACAGACAAATAACGCTAGCGACCATGCCGATACGGGATAGTGTTTTAATGTGTTGGGCAAGCCCTTAAATTGAGCCGAAAGCAACCACGACACGGCTAGGATAACGGACACAATAACGGACACGCTGGTGGAAAAATAAATGGCGAAGATAAATAACGCAGAAAAGGCGCCACCCGCTTTAATCGCCGCCTGTTGTATTTTTCCGAAAGTTTCAATAGCCATCTAATGCAAAAAGCTAAAATGATTCATATAACTCGATAGTTCTTTTCATCATGGTATCAAACGATAAAGAGCGTTCCGCCAATTCAAAGGCATTATTTTCGAGCTTTTGTCTTAGTTGTTTATCCTCCAGTATCCTTGAAATAGCTGTTGCCATGGCAGCCGCATTTCTAGGAGGGATAACAAGGCCGGTAAGCCCATCTTTAACAAGTTCAGTTAATCCGCCTATGTCGGTCGATACGACCGTCCTGCGTGTGGCAAAGGCTTGGGGTACAACTCTCGACTGCGCTTCAGTACTGATTGAAGCAACGACGATGACATTCGCCAAATGAGTAAAAGCGGCTATATCTTCCCTATAACCTGTGATGAAAACATTTTTTTCGATGCCGTATTGTTTAATCAATGCGCGAAGTTGTTGTTCTAGCTTTTTATTGCCCGTGCCTTCGCCAACTATAAAAAATTTAATGGATTTCTTATGCGCCAAAATAATCCGGGCGGCTTCTAAAAAATAGATTTGTCCTTTATCTTCCCGAATCATGCCGATGTTTACAACAACGCCGTCATCATCCGCAATGCCAAATTCTGCCTTTAAATAAGTCGAATCGACAGCGGGGTTAAACTGATTTAAATCGACACCTTCCCCGATGACAGTGATTTTATTTTCATTGATCCCCGCCTTTAACAGGCTGTTTTTGATCGCGTGAGCGGCCACCATGATATGTGTACAGCCATGCATGTATGAGAAGAATTTCCTTATGGGATTGGTAATCTGTCGGCTTCTTATTAGCGGTATCCCCAGAAAATAGCTCATTAGGCAAAGGGAGGAATCTTTCGAACCGTGCGAGTTAATAAGGCTGATGCTATTTTTTTTGCAAAAAAAGAATATTCTCATTGCTGTGTCGATCCGCCATGAACAGGTTAAGTCCATAGCCACAACATTCGCTCCCAGTAATTTTCCTTTTTTGTATATTTGGCTATCCGAATGGCATAATAGCCACGATTGGTATCCATGTTGATTGAGATAAAGGTTTTCTAAAACCGTCCTGAATTCTTGCCCTCCCCAATTCATGCTGGACTCTGTATGAAGGATATTCATGCTTGGGCTTCGCTTTGTAATATCGACAGGGCAATAGCTTTTATTTTTTCAGGCAATAAGTCATCTAGGCATTCGCTACGACTCAGGCGATTCCTATCACAGCCTTCTTGATGGCAAGGAACGCAATCACCCTCACCTTGCACCAAAAATACATTATTGACTTGCTGGGTGCCTACCCTTTCAAAAGGATTTTTGTTGTGCTGGTAACCGTTAGGCCAGGGAGACCATTTTACCGGGTTGGTCGGCCCAAAGAGTGCAATAACCGGGATTCCAGTCGCAGCGGCCAAGTGGGTTATCCCCGTATCAGGACCTATGAATAATCTTGCTTGTGCAATAATGTGGGTAAGCTCTGCGATTGTAACTTGACCTGCCAAATTGACTACGCCGTCCGGTAGCTTACTTGCCAAATTGGCGACGTAATCTATTTCTTCCTGAATGGGCCCGCCGGAAAGCACCAACTTGAATCCTAGGTTGTTAAGGTATTCGGCTGTTTCTTGCCAAGCGTCCAGCGTCCAGCGTTTGTAAGTCCATTGGGGCAGGGGGTGGATAACTACATAAGGTGCAGTATCCAATAGGAAAGCAAAGCGATTCTGCAGTTGTTGGATGTTGTTGGATCGTGGCGGAATGACCAAAAAATAAGGCGGGATATTTAGCAAATCCAGTAATTTTAAATTTTGTAAGACGGTATGGGTATTATCGTTATCAAACTCAGTCCAGCGATATGCGAAAAAGCGCTTCCACCATCCGGTGGATTTTTTTGGCGGTACGACATTTACGCGTATCGGCGAGGCGAATAGAGTGTAAAAAAATGGTCGGTCGCCGGTTTGGATTGCCATCGCCAAGTCGTATCGCCTAAATATTTGTTTGAACAATAGCCATTTTTCAGTGTGTGTGGGGCGATTGGGCGTAGTAATTACTCGATTAATGTCGGGATTGCCTTCGAGCATGACTGCACAATTGCGAAACACCAAAACATCCAATTGGGCATTTGGGAAAGCCCGTTTTAAGGAATGAAATAAAGGCGTGGCAAGAAGCACATCGCCCAAATAAGGCATGGCGATAACCAAGATTTTATTGGGCACTTTTATAGGTAACATGCAGTCAGCGTTAATCAATGAGGCCGTTTGCCAAATTATTCTGTTGACTCTGCCCGAAGATCTCGACGATTGCTTGAATTGACAACGCGTTTTTCATCATTATGGTTGACGCATTAAACTAAATGCATACAGTCGTATTCGGGTGATAGCCGCTTATTTTGTCGTTATGGCTAACAAGAGAAACCCCAACCCATGCGATCCGTATCATACGTTTGCCGAATTCAGCCACAAGTCATGCTTATTGCACATACTCAGCGCATAGACCGGGCCGTTATAATTGTCTAGCGTAAAGGTTGATACGGCTGCCTTGTCTTTGTCCGGATTAAACAGGTGTTCGTCGATGAACTTGTAGTTTTGGTCCAATAAGACATGCTTGACGATGTAATGCTCGAAACCTCTCATTTCGTGTGATGTGACGACCCTAATGGAGATTTTAGAGCCTGACTTCTCTATGCCGATACTGGGCAAATGTCCGGCAACCTTGTCTTTCCATCGTCCAGGAGACTCTTTGGTGTAATAAATATCGCTCACTGGAGAAGTCGATTGTACGCTTTTCGCGAGGACTAATTCCGGTGCAAGGATGGATGAACCTAAGCCGGCCATCCCCAATCTGATAAAATCACGACGTTCCATAGGTTTTCCTCATGCTTGATGGTTTCATCTCGGTTATGGCAGAGACGGGTTGCCGTATAAAGGGCCTATCTTAAAGCACTTAGCTTCATAGTGCCTAGGTGCGTTAAATTGGACGAATGTGTCCAATTTTAAACCAGATACAAATTTTATTCAGGGTTTGGTCGAATGTTTTTGCTTCGATTATCCCTGTTTTTACGATAACAGCTTGATTTCTTATTGGCTGGGATTATTAAAGGAAACCCCGATGATGTCCCTACAAACCCAATAGGAAAGGTAAGCGGTTGGTTCCGTTTGTCTTGAACTTGCCGATTCATGAACGAAACCGTCTTATTCAGGGCCAGCACCTTGATAAGCACTTTTCCTTAGTAGCCCTAGCTTTGTCCACATATTGGCGTTTTTCATTAAATTCAAGACGGTAGCGGAGCCGCCTAGGGCGACTGCATCGACCAGGCAATACCATGCCGCCACTCCGCTGGGTGGATTGCCTTGAGCCCAACCCAAGACGGGGTCAATGGCCGCCCATTTCCAAGTGCCAACGGCAGTCCCGATGAGCTCTAACCAAGTGGTAATGAAGAAGGCGGCGAGATAAACCATGGGTGAACGGCCTTTGAACAAATAAGCCAAAAAAACGCAAAACAGCATGGCACCAACGGCATCGCCTTGGTCGGGTATGCCACTAATTCCCCATAGCGACCATACGCCGCACACAGCTATCACTAATTTAGCAATTTCCCTTGCGTAGCGTTGAAACAGTCCAGACCGCGCCAAGGCAACTGCCGTCAGGTAAACCATGCCATGACCAGGCGGCACATAAGCCGGCACATTATGAAACCGATAGGTATAGCCGCCCATATAGGGCGAAGCAAAATGCTCGCCAATCGTGGCAAAAATCACGGCTATGGCGACCTGTACCCTGATCTCTAGGGATTCCCCTAAAAGCAAGCCAATTAAGAATACCCATCCACATACGCCCAGGGCGTTTTGTTTTTCAATCGCAGCATCCGCATCGCTTATCAAGCACACGGCGACGCAAAAAAAAGTGAACGCGGCGATGAAATAATCCCGTTTTTTATGGGGATAAGCTACATTAAGTTGTGGAAAATGGCGCAACATTATGAACTTAAACCACAGGCTGGAAAGCCTTCCACACTATTTTGTGGGCTGTTGAATTTTATATAAATAACCATGCAATGACTAAATACCGGCAAAGCTTACCGAACATAATAATTAAAAAAGCCGAAAATAAAGGCAACCTTAGCCAGCCTCCGGCAAAACACAGGGCATCACCGACGACAGGCAACCATGAAAAAAACAGCGTCCAAAGCCCTCTTGTTTTAACGGTTACCAGTGCTTTTTGTTTCTCTGCCGATAACAACGTCGCAACCGGATATTTTCTTGCCGCTAACATCCCTAATCCCCAAGTGGTCATTGCGCCTAGGGTATTGCCCACAGTTGCGGCAACAATCAGGTTCTCGATACGATAACTCCCCGTCGATGCCATATAAGCTAACACCGCTTCAGAACCGCCTGGAGCAATGGTCGAAGAGATAAAAGCGCTCAAAAACAGTTCCCAAAGATCAACGGTAGCCTGTTGCACTTACTCATTCCCGCAAAAAAACATTATCCAAAAAAAAGCCCCGCAATGGTTTGCAGGGCCTTTTTTATGTAGATTAACTCTATTTACTAGGCAAGACTTTGTTTTTAGAAGAAAAAACGAGTCCAATTAACCTTAAAACCAAACCTTTGATAAAACCCAAAAATACGCCCAATAAATTGAAACACTCTACTGTGGCTTCAGCAATTGTTTTGCCTTTAAATCGTCTGCCCATTACGGCAGACAGTATCAAACCCAGTGCCAAACCGATAACCGTAATGCCTGAAACAAAAGAGTCAGGTTGTGCTGCAGCGATTTTGCTGGCCTTTTTTGCGGCTTCATCTTGTACCAATTTTTCGTTTGCGGCAGCAATATCCGCTTCTGTTACTTTTGCCGCAGCGAAGATTTCCGTAGGTCCGGCATTGTAGTCATCAGGTACCACAAAAGCGGTAACCCCAGGAATGCTGGGTAAGTCGCCGTCACCGTCACCGACTTTCAATTGCGCCTTCATGCCTTTCTCCATGTGCTGGGCAATGTCGCAATGAACCAGATAGGTTTTGTCGCCGGGCGGGAGGATCAGCGTACCCGAAATCTTTGCCGGACCGGACACTTCCAAATGGAACATGCCTTTGGGGTACAGGTATTTCGGCAAACCGTGCATCATCCACTGATGGCGGATCTTATCTTCGTTGATGAAATGGATCGTCAACTTAGTGCAAGGCTTGAAATTGAATTCCTGGGTATCAAAGGCAAACATCCTGCCAGGAAATTTCTCCGCATATTTATGTCCGGCATGTACGGTTACTTCCTTGGTTTCAGAAATACTGTCGCAACCGCCAGGCAACTTATCCGTATTTTGCCCCATCACCATACCGCCAGACATTTCCATCAAATGTCCGTCGCCGTGATCCATCAACATCTTGGTATGATCTTCTATTTCTTCTGCTACGATAGATGCAGAGAAGAAAACGGCTATCAGACCAAGCGATAAAAACTTCACCATTACCTTGTAACCTCTAGTGCATCTTGTTTGGATTGGCGCAATCCATCCGTATCAAATAACAAATTCAAGACAGATTAAGCCAACCCTTGAAAAAATTACGCCTTAGCCTTTCCTATTATGCCATCCACTATGCCCTTAAATGTGGCGTTGTACAAATACAACACATACAATGCGGCAAAACCGAGCAGCAGGTAGATAAACTTTGTGCTGTTTGAAGCGGATGGGCCACCACCGGCCTTGAATGCCATGTGGACATCCTTGCGTTCGCCTTGATCGGGAACTAAGGTGATATGAATGAGGTATTTGCCTGGTTCAGGCACACCGTTGGGCAGCTTTAGCTCAACAGTCCCCTTTTTATGTTTGGCACCTTGGAGAAAAAATACCCGTGTGCCTTCAGGTTCTTTTGTCACTTCAAACTCAACGGTATCGTCTTTGTATTTTTGGTCTTGGTAATCGAACACGAGTATCAGGGCTTCTTTATCCCTGGGAATATCGGCGCAAAACTCTTCGGCAGGGAAAGCATTCGGTTGGTAAGCGGTGTAATGAATCCAATGGTCAGGCTCTAGCTCAAACTTACATTGGTCAGTGTCGGTTCCCTTGGCACCGCCATGCGCCCATACCGACGCGGAAAAAAGCACTGCAACGGCCCCAAGTAAAATCTTTTTAAATAATTGTGACGTGTTCATAATCCTCGCACCTTCCAGTCTTATTATAATGAGTATGTTTTTTTCAAAAAACATCATCCTGTGTGAAAACATAAAGTTTACAAACATAAAATAACTGACATTTTTTGTTCGTCAATAGCGAGGTTGCACTCTAGCACATCGACCCTGACAAATAAAGAACCCCCGATAAAGATTAACTCCCCGCTTGATCTAAATCAATAAGCCATACACCATCTTGCTATCCTTCTTTCCTTCTCGTAGACTTAACGCCAAGACCATCAAACGGAGCTGCAAAAACATGTCATCCCTGACAACTGCAAAGGCCTGGATTGCGCTACAAGAACATTACCGCCAAATCCAAAACTATTCGATGCGAGAAGCTTTCGAGCAAGATCCAGATCGTTTCAATAAGTATTCGCTGCATTTGAATGACATCTTGTTCGATTACTCTAAAAACAGGATAAACGAAAAAACGCTGCCATTGCTCGTAGAACTGGGGAAGCATTGCCAGTTAGAAACAAAAATTCAGGCCATGTTTTCAGGTGCAAAGATCAACACCACCGAACACCGTGCCGTTTTGCACACCGCTTTAAGGAACCGAAGTAACCGTCCCGTTTTTGTGGACGGGCAAGACGTTATGCCCGGAATCAATAAGGTTTTGGCTAAAATGCGTTCGTTTTGCCAGCGAGTCCGATCTGGCGAATGGAAAGGTTATACCGATAAGGCCATCACGGATGTCGTCAATATAGGCATAGGAGGCTCTAGCCTTGGCCCCAAGATGGTCTCTGCTGCGCTTGCTCCTTATAGTTTGCCAACTTTAAATGTCCATTACGTGTCAAACATCGACGAGGCTGACCTGGTTAGTACACTAAAGGCCTTGTCTCCTGAAACTACGCTGTTTGTCATTGCCTCGAAATCTTTCGGTACGCAAGAGGCCATGGTCAACGCAAAGTCAGCAAGAAAGTGGTTTCTTGATCTTGTCAACAATGACAGGTTAGCGATTGCCAAACATTTTGTGGCTATTTCAACTAACACTGAACTCGTGCAGGAATTCGGCATTGATACGGACAATATGTTCGAACTATGGGATTGGGTCGGTGGCCGATACTCGCTTTGGTCAGCGGTTGGCCTATCGATAGCCTTGCATGTGGGCATGGATCATTTTGAAGAACTGTTGCAAGGCGCTTACGATGCCGACGAACATTTCAGAAGCCAGCCTTTTGAGCAAAACATCCCGGTTATCATGGGCTTGCTGGGCATCTGGTACAATAATTTTTTCGGTGCGCAATCGTACGCGCTGCTGCCTTATGACTATTCCATGCGTTATTTTGCCGATTACCTGCAACAAGGCGATATGGAAAGTAACGGCAAAAGTGTCGATATGGAGGGCGAAAAAATCGATTACGACACCGGACAGATCATCTGGGGACAGCAAGGCACCAACGGCCAACACGCTTTTTACCAACTGATACACCAAGGCACTAAGCTGATCCCTTGCGACTTTCATGCGGCAGCGAATAGTTTTTACGACCTGCGCGAACACCATGAAATCCTTGTTTCCAACTTTCTTGCCCAGCCTGAAGCATTGATGCGTGGCAAAACTGTCGAAGAAGTGCTGCGCGAACTGCCACCTGAACAACGGACCGATTCCGTGTTGGTCGCCGCTAAAGTATTTGATGGCAATAAGCCTTCCAACTCTTTTTTATATAAGCAGTTAACGCCGGAGACATTAGGTTCATTGCTGGCTTTTTATGAACATAAAATATTCGTACAAGGCGTAATTTGGAACATCAATTCCTTCGACCAAATGGGCGTGGAATTAGGAAAAGTGTTAGCCAAAGTTATCCAACCTGAACTAAGCAGCAATGAAGTTATCAAGAGCCACGACTGCTCCACCAATGGACTTATCAACGCCTATAAGAAATTACGGCAAACTTGACCGGAAAACGCCGGCTGATAATCGGGTGTATCGCTTTTTCATCGCTATTTGCTTGTTCTCACCCGTGTTGATCCCATCGCCTGTTTCAAGCCCGATAGGCTTTCCGGGCTTGAATACGATCTGGTCGAACTGTGAGCCGGTCAGGTCGGCGTTGAAGCCAAGTTTGAAGAGCGCGGTACTTTTGGCAAAATCTTAGGCGACATAAAGGCGGGCAAGGCCGATATTGCAGCCGCAGGGCTTACCATTGTGCAGCAACGCAAGCAACAAATGCGGTTTGCTCCGGCTTATCACGAAATCCGCGAGCAACTTGTTTACCATTCCGATCATCGTCGTCCTAAGTCTTCAATGATCTAGATAAGAACAGCCGATCCTCGCGTTTCAACATAATATTCCAGTTATAACTTAATTTTCTGTATCATAAACACGAGACACATCCAAACTCCGGACACTAAACAACCAAAATATTACTATCCATTTGTTTCGTAGCCCATTGTATTTATTTAATAATCCCGTCCTAATATAGTAAGGCCAAATGAATCTGCCCAAATGTTTCCGCTAGTCCCTATTGAAAAGCACACTAAAAAACAAAAAACCTTGAAGCAATTTATTTGGCTAGTCCCCCTTATCGCGAGCTTTTTGTCAGGGTGTTTTGCTAAACTTGATGAGAGTTATCCCCTAACGAAAAGGGCTGAGTTTATGCTCAGTTTTGATGACGGTCCACTGCCTGTATCAACAGAGCGTGTACTGGACATCTTGACAACGCTTAAGGCCATTGATGGCACACCGGTAAAAGCCGGATTTTTCCTACTGGCCGATGCTCCGGATGAGTTTTGGCAGCGTCGTGTATATTACGCTCCATACGAACTCTGGATCAGCAAAGGCAGCATTGCCAAATACCCCAATGTCGCCAGACGAATCAAGCGGGCTGGACACACTATTGGGAATCATACGACTCATCACTCATGGTTCCGAGGGCCTTGGCTAGATACGAAAGAGTCTGTGGTGAACGAAATCACTGAGTGGGAAGCCATTTCCAAAAGGGTTTTGGGTGAATCGAATACGCGATTGTTCCGGCCACCCTATTTTATTCTTACCCAAAACGTGCTTGAAGCCACTAATCGATTAGGTTATCAGGTCGTCATGGGCGAATCGGTAGGCGATACAATACCGTTTATGACGTTGGATGAGATTAAGGAAAAGACTGAATCTATCTTGGCAGAATGGGACAAGCCGTATCCTTGCGTATTGACATTCCACGATAATCGTCCGATCACCTATGGGCATCTCAACGAAATTGTCAGCAATCTGCAGAGGCAGGGTTTTCGCCTTGTCCATTTTGACCCGCAACGGTTGTGAAATAACCGGGATATCGACCGACCGTGTAAATCAATACCGACTTATTTCCAACTATCAATGCATTCTTACTAGATGAAAACCGTAACGCATTGATTGTTTGGTTATAAAAGTTAATGTGCAGGCAATATTCGTCGGCACATAGCCAATGTTTGTTAATGCTTAAGGGTTCTGAACAAGCCCTGGCATGCAATAGATAACGCCATTCACCTATGTCATTTGGCTTCATTTTCCAGGCGAATGGTCGAAGGCCTACCATAGTGTCAATACGCGAACCCACTTGCCCGTCGCTTACCTGATCTCAATCTCCACCCGCCGGTTAAGCGGCTCTGCAACGTCGTCCAAAGTAGGGATAACTGGATAGCTCTCGCCGTAATACCGTATATCCATACAATTCAGGGGGATACCCAAATCTACCAAGGCCTTAGCTACGTTAGCGGCCCGAACCATAGAAAGAAGGTAATTTAAATCATCGTTTTCGACTCGGTCGGTATGCCCTATAACGCTTAAATCGCAGGACTTTCTTTCCTCAATTCTTGCTTTGCTTTTAAGTAGCATCTCTTGCGCTTCCGCCTGTAAATCCGCTTTGCCAGTTTTAAAATAAAACTTAAAATGTTCTGGAATCAAGGGTTCTTTTGCCAGGATATCGCCATATTTGTCGCGAACTATTTCTTTAGATAACAGGACATTTGGGGTCGACGACAGTTTTTGCTTTTCCGCTTCAGAACTTTCATAGGCTTTATTTAGCACGGTTGTTCCGCTATCTGTAATCATTTCAACTTGGCCGACGTTGCCATCCGAATCGGGAAGCAAAACGACAGTTGTGCTGGTGCAAGCCGCCAAGAAGCTGATAAATGGAATTATCATGAATCGTTGCGAATTCATAATGGCTTCCAGGAACCGAATCGAATCACCACCATCAATCCACTTCAATAATAATTTTCGTCCCACGCAAACCCAATGTAGCCGTCGGGGTTTTAAAACGTACAGAACCAGGCGCAAGCTTATTAATAGCACCGGACATAAACGTAACGGAACCCTTGAGGACTTGAGATAAAAAGGTCAGCTTTTTTTCAGTAAGATTGAATAGATAATTGTCAATGATCACTTTGCTGCTTGAACCCGCCGTAAGCATGGAGCCGTCACTAAAGGTTATGCCAATCGTCCCATCTGAATCGGTTAATATCGTGTCGCCTTCATAAATTTCTGATCCAACCTTAAGGCTAACCTCAACCCCTTTCCTGACGATAGTCGCCGATGGTTCCAAGGTTTTTACTAAACCTATGCGCTCGGTGGATGAAAATCCTTCGGAAGAGAATAACAATAGCGTAAGAAGGATAATCCTTCCTGCGCCTTGCCTCACAGTCAATGTGCCCCATCTGATCATGATCCACCACGCAATCGTCAAGATTTTTGGAATATACTTACGAAGTATAGATTAAAATTTTCCGGACGATTGAATGCTGTTTTTTGATTTGCCCGCCACATCGGATAAATGAAGGACAAGGCCATCGACAAAAAATACCGACCAGGATAAACGCCAAATTACGCGATGCCGCCAAAACATTGACATGGCATCTAATGTCAGACTGTGTACGCAACTTCTTTTAGTGTCAGGGAAGCCGAATATGCCGCTTAAAACGTCTAAAGGCTGGGTCAATGATCTCACTTCCCCTGTGACAGGGGCTGAAAACTCACAACTGACGCTTAAGCCTAAAAAAGTCCTTCAGCAATTCAGAACAATCAGCTTCTAGTACGCCGCCTTGCCATTGAACTTTATGGTTCAAGAACGCCGCATCGGCAAGGCTTAGTGCGTGGCAAACCGCGCCGCGTTTAGGGTCGTAAGCGCCAAAAACCAGCCGTTTAACGCGTGCATGGCTGATCGCACCCATGCACATGACGCAAGGTTCCAAGGTGACATAAAGGCAAGTATCGACAAGCCTGTAGTTTTCGATGCGTTTGCCCGCTTCTCGCAAGGCGTTGATTTCGGCATGTGCCGTTGCATCGTTGCTGGCGATGGGCGAATTCCAACCTTCGGCGAGGTATTGGTTGTCTTTGACCAGCACCGCACCAACCGGGACTTCGCCCAGTGATTCGGCACGTTGCGCCAATCGTAACGCATGCCGCATCCAGGCTTCATCCTGTTCGGTTATTCCCATTCAATCGTTACCATGCATGCAACTATATGAAAATACATTAAAGTTTAATAAATCAGAGCGTTATGATTTGTCTTCAAATGGTTGTCAGGTTTCTTGATTACGCATTGTGCGATATTTTTCTAAACAGAGCAGCAAAAATCCCTGCCAGATAAGATTTAATAGCAGGAATATTACTATTTAATGCTATCTCAGTACTTATTGTTACAATGCCCTATTATTAACTTTACGACGCAAGCAATGGATGTAGTACAACGTATCGCTCAAGAATTATCGGTTAACGCCAGGCAGGTGCAAGCAACAGTGCTTCTGCTCGATGAAGGCGCTACCGTCCCGTTTATTGCCCGCTACCGGAAAGAAATGACGGGGGGACTTGATGACACACAATTGCGGCTGCTTGAAGAACGCTTAGGTTACTTGCGTGAGTTGAATGACCGTCGGGACTCGATCCTTTCCAGCATCCGTTCCCAAGACAAGCTTACACCGGATCTGGAACAAGCCATCCTTGCCGCCGATACCAAAACTTTGCTGGAAGACTTGTATTTGCCCTACAAACCTAAACGTCGCACCAAGGCCCAGATCGCCAGGGAAGCGGGCCTAGAGCCTTTAGCCGATGCCATTTTGACGGATCGCAGCGCTATCCCAGAACAACTTGCCAACAATTATATCGATATAGAAAAAGGCATTACCACCACCGCAGAAGCATTGGAAGGTGCGCGTCAGATTATTATGGAACGCCTTTCCGAAGATGCGCGGTTACTGGCGGAACTTCGGGAACATATCTGGCAAAAAGGTTTAATTCATGCCACTGTCGCAACCGGCAAAGAAGAAGAAGGCAAAAAATTTAAAGATTATTTCGATTACCAGGAAGCGATCAATAAAATTCCTTCGCACCGTGCCTTGGCCTTATTCAGGGGTAGAAATGAAAGCATATTATCGCTTAATCTTCTTCCAGAAAAAGATGAGCAACTGGGGCATGATTTCTGCATTCAAGTTATCGTCAAGCATTTGGATGTAGCAGGCACGAATAAACCAGCAGATGCTTGGCTAGCTGAAACAGCCCGTTACGCTTGGAGAATCAAATTGTTCATGCGGATTGACTTGGATTTGAAGCAGCGTTTGCGCGAAGCAGCCGAATTAGAAGCCATCAAGGTATTTTCCAGCAATTTAAAGGATTTATTACTGGCGGCGCCTGCTGGGCCGAAAGCGACAATGGGGCTTGATCCCGGTATCCGCACCGGCGTAAAAATCGCTATTGTAGACCTGACCGGTAGATTATTGGCGACGGACACCATTTACCCTCATCAGCCACGTAATCAATGGGACGAATCCATTGCAACGCTGGCGAAGTTAATCAAACTACACAAGGTGGAATTGGTCAGCATCGGCAATGGCACGGCATCCAGGGAAACTGACCAGCTTGTCGATGATGTGATAAAGCGGCACAAAGAATTAAATTTCAGGAAAATAACTGTTTCGGAAGCCGGTGCGTCGGTTTATTCCGCATCGGAACTTGCGGCAAAAGAATTCCCCGGTTTGGATGTTTCGCTACGAGGCGCGGTTTCTATCGCCAGGCGTTTACAAGACCCGTTAGCTGAACTCGTTAAAATAGAACCGAAAGCGATCGGTGTCGGGCAATATCAGCATGATGTCAACCAAGTCCACTTAGCCAGAGGCTTGGATAATGTGGTTGAGGACTGTGTAAACGGTGTTGGCGTGGATGTCAATACGGCTTCGGTGGCCTTGCTTAAGCGAGTTTCGGGATTGTCTCCCACCATCAGTGAGAATATCGTTGCGTTTCGCAATGAAAATGGCTTGTTTACCAACCGCAAACAATTCAAAAAAATACCGCGCTTAGGCGATAAAGCTTATGAACAAGCAGCGGGGTTCTTGCGTATCATGAATGGTGAGAATCCTTTGGATGCTTCGGCAGTCCATCCAGAAGCTTACTCGGTAGTCGAGGAGATCTTGAAAGACACCGGCAAATCAATCCGGGATGTAATCGGCCAATCCCAGGTAATACGCAACCTGGATCCTGCCAAATACACCAATGAACACTTTGGTTTGCCGACAGTGACCGATATTTTACGGGAGTTGGAAAAACCGGGCCGCGATCCCAGGCCGGAATTCAAAAGCCTGGAATACACCGCCGGTGTAGAGAAGATCAATGACCTTGAACCCGGTATGAGGCTGAATGGCGTGATTACCAATGTCGCCAATTTTGGCGCGTTTGTTGACATTGGCGTACATCAAGACGGCTTAGTGCATATCTCCCAGCTATCCGATACGTTTATCAAAGATCCCAGGGATGCCGTCAAAACAGGGGATTTTGTCACTGTGCGTGTATTGGAAGTGGATGTGGCAAGGCAACGCATTTCCTTGTCGATGAAATCGAGTATCGACCCTGGGCAACAGAAAGCCGTACAGGAGAGGATACCAMAAAAAAGGCCCGCCGTTATTAAGCCGCCGCAACAATCGCCAGCACAAAACTCCATGGCCAGTGCGTTTGCTAAAGCGAAAAACCTGTCGTCACTTACCGATAAATAACGCCTTGCATAAGAAACCTGAGCCACATCTAACCTGACAGATATCCGAAAAATGCGGTAACTGTCGGGTTGTTTCGATAGTACAAATCAATAATTTTTATAGCGCATCCAAATGGGCATAACTCAACATTAACCACTTTACCCCAGCTTGCTTGAAATTGATTTGCGCCCGTTCTTGTGCGCCTTCGCCTTCAAGCTGCAAAACCACGCCTTCGCCAAATTTGGCATGGCCTACGCGCTGACCGAGATTAAAACGCCTTTCCTGTTTGATTGAATGCGTAGGCTTTTCCGCCGCCAACGGACGGCTGACATGCGCCCGCATCCTGACTTCCTGGATAAGTTCAGCAGGAATTTCCCGCAAGAACCGTGACGGCCTGGAGTAATTCTCCTTTCCGTAAATTCGCCTGGACTCCGCGTAAGTCAAATACAATTGTTGCATGGCGCGGGTCATGCCCACGTAGCAAAGCCGCCGTTCTTCTTCCAATCGGGCAATATCATCCGACGATTGTTGGGAAGGGAATAAACCTTCTTCCATGCCGACCAGGAACACCAGCTTGAACTCCAAGCCTTTTGCGGAATGCAAGGTCATCAGTTGTACGCAATCCTCAAACTCATCGCCCTGCATATCACCCGCTTCCAAGGCGGCATGAGATAAAAACAAGTCCAGTTCACTGAGGCTTTCTTCATTGTCCTGCTCGGCATCGAAAAGTCGGGCGGCATTGACCAATTCTTCCAAATTTTCCAGCTTTTCTTCACCACGATCGCCTTTTTCATTTTTATATAAATAAATAAGGCCGCTTTGTTCATTGACCAGTTGGACTTTTTCATACAATTCCAGTTCTGCTGCCAGCCCTTCCAATCGGTCTATCAATTCCAAAAATCCGACCAAAGCATTTTTTGCGCGGGGACTCATGGCTTTTTGGTTAAGCAAGGCTATCGCCGCCGCCCATAGCGAAATCCCCTGGTCTTTGGCTATTAACCGTATGTCCTCGATGGCTTTCGCCCCCAATCCTCGCGTTGGAGTATTAATAACCCGCTCAAAAGACGCATCATCATCACGATTAGACATCAACCGCAAATAAGCCAAGGCATTCTTGATTTCCGCCCGTTCGAAAAACCGCAATCCACCATACACACGGTAAGGGGTAGCCGTTGCCATCAGTTTTTCTTCAAATTGGCGTGACTGGGCATTGGATCGGTACAAGATGGCGGCATCTTTTCGTAAGCCGCCTTCGTTCACCCAAGCCTTGATCCGATCAACTACAAAATAAGCTTCATCCAGTTCATTGAATGCAGCATACAAGGAAATCAGGTCGCCCTTGCCTGCATCCGTCCATAGCTCCTTGCCCATACGGGCTTCGTTCTTACTGATGACTTTGTTGGCGGCATTCAGGATATTGCCCGTCGAACGGTAATTTTGCTCGAGTTTAATGACTTGATGGTTAGGGTAATGTTTTTGGAAATTGAAAATATTTTCCACCCTTGCCCCACGCCATCCATAGATAGATTGATCGTCATCGCCGACAAGGAAAAGGTTGTCTTTGCCTTCGGTCAGCAACCGTAACCAAGCATATTGGATGGTGTTGGTGTCTTGAAATTCATCGACATGGATTTGTAAAAAGCGCTGTTGGTAGAACGCGAGCAAATCGCGGTTATCCCGCAACAACTCGTGTGCCCGCAACAACAATTCGGCAAAATCCACTAAGCCGGAACGGTCGCACAGTTCTTCATAAGCCTTATAAACCGCCAGCATTTGGCGTTGGAACAGGTCGCCGGAATCTATCTGATGCCGCGCCCTTTTGCCCTCATCTTTCTGGGCATTGATAAACCATTGGATTTGCTTGGGCGGCCATTTGGTTTCATCCAATCCAAGCGCAGCCACCAAGCGTTTAATCACCCGCAATTGGTCGGAAGAATCCATGACCTGAAACGTATCCGGCAACTTTGCTTGCTTGGCGTGTCGCCTTAGCAATCGGTGTGCGAGACCATGAAAGGTACCTATCCACATCGTTTGGGTAGATAAGTCCAGTAAATCTTCAATACGGTTACGCATTTCCCGTGCGGCCTTATTGGTAAACGTCACGGCCAGAATACTGTGTGCGGACACGCCTTCCACCCGTATTTGCCAAGCAATACGATGCACCAAAACCCGAGTCTTGCCGCTGCCCGCGCCCGCCAAAACCAAGACAGCTCGATTAGGTGCAGTCACCGCCGCACGTTGGGCATCATTTAAGGGATCGATGATATTGGTAATATCCATGTTATCGCTTGCACTTTTTTAGGGGTTGTGTATATTGCGAGTGATTCTGGCGACAGAATGGCGGTCACCCTACAGCATAATAAAAATTAAACCCAGAGGAGATTAAGATGAGCTTTGATTATAAACGCATGATGAAATTTGAACATAACGKGGGTGGAAAAGAAAAAAAATACCGCCTCTACGGTGGTGTTGCATTGTTGGTCATTTCCCTATTCACGGCGGAGATATTTTTGTTGCTAGTTGGTTTAATCCTGGTTGCAACAGGTTATGTGGGCTGGTGTCCGGTTTACTCGGGCATGGGCAAAAACACTTGCACGGCAGAAGATCTAGCCGCACCCAAATAAATCCGGTTACGCCTTACCCATCCGAATCCAAAAAACTACACGGACGTAGTTTTTAGCCGCATCGCCTAATCCTCTTTACGAAACTCCCCTTCCAACACATCTCGTTCTTTGGGCTTACCCCATTGGAAATGCCCTTCGCCCTGAACCAGATGATTTTCAATGACATACTGGGCGATCTTTCTGCGTAGCTGCGGAATCAGGCAAGCAAAACCCAATATATCGGTAATAAAACCCGGGGTTAACAGCAAGATGCCTCCGACCAGGATGATCGGGCCTTCGATCATTTCATAAGCGGGGACGATGCCTTGGGCGAGGTTGGCCTGCAACCTCTGGAATGTTGCAAAACCTTGTTGCCTGAGCAACCCAGCGCCCAAGGCTGCGGTAAAAACGACTAGGAAGATAGTTGGGAATGCACCTATGATGCCGCCTACTTTCAATAACAAGTAAATTTCAATAAATGGGACAAGCAAAACCAATAAAAAAATACTGCGGAAACTTTTCATCGCTCTCATACACGGTCAGTTATTGGTACAATATAAGGCTAATCGGCTGCAATACCTAGCATATTACAGGTCAACACCGCTTTTACCCTATATACACCATAAATAATGGCTCAAGTTATCGTCACGTTTTGTACCTGCCCAGATAAGGCAACAGCCGAAAAAATAGCCCAGTTGCTGGTGGAAGCTAAGTTAGCTGCTTGCGTCAATATTTTACCCTCTATTACGTCAATTTATTCTTGGAAAGGCCAGGTTGAATCAGCGGAAGAACACCTACTGATGATTAAATCGCCACAAGCCAGCTATAACGCCATTGAAACGGCCATCCGCGACCATCATCCTTATGAACTGCCAGAGATTATTGCTGTCACTGTAGGGCAAGGATTACCTGAGTACATTAACTGGATCCATTCATGTCACGTTTCGGTATAATTTTCATTTTTTTACTTTCACTGGCTAGCCAAACGCTATTTGCTTTAGAAAGCAGCGCGCTTTTGCCCCCTGAACAGGCTTTCCAAGCCTCGGCAAAGGCAGTCAGGCCAGATCAAATCGAGATTACCTGGACGATATCCAAAAACTACAGCCTGTACCGCAAAAACATGCGATTTGAAGCAAAATCGCCGGACATTCAACTGGGCGATGCGGCATTCCCCAGGGGAAAGGTCAAACATGATGAAACACTGGGCGATATTGAACATTACCGGGAGCAACTGAAAGTCCAGCTACCCATAACGGCCACTAAAGCATCGTCATCCTTCCAGTTGCTTGTCCGTTACCAAGGCTGTGCGGACATTGGCGTATGTTATCCGCCACAGGAAAAAACGCTGGATGTCGCACGTCCTGCTTCTTTTGTCGCCGCCGCTATGTCGCCGGTAGACAGTTTGGTAAAAGGCCTTTCAGGCTTGGGTCCCAACAGTTCCCAAGCCGAATTATTGCCGCCTGAACAAGCCTTCCAGTTCACCGCCGCCACAAAAGACCCCAACACGATCCACGTCAGTTGGCTACCCGCAGAAGGTTATTATCTTTACCGTGAAAAATTCAAATTAGCGCTAATCGGCTCGGATAAGGTGAAATTAGGGGATTATGTCATCCCGCATGGTGAACCCAAGGAAGATGAAGCCTTTGGTCATGTTGAAATCTTTCATGGTGAAGTCTCGGTTGATATTCCGTTAATCCGAAGCGATACTGCACCGCAGCACTTATCATTGAAAGCCGATTACCAAGGCTGCGCGGATCGGGGGGTATGCTATCCGCCGATGGATAAGACCGTTGAACTGGATTTGCCAGCGGCAACAGCAACCTCATTGCCCAACAATCCAAGCCAACAAACCGCACCGCTTTCCGAGCAAGACCAGATTACGCAATCCCTGCACAACGATAGCCTATGGGTAACGCTAGTCAGTTTTTTTGGTTTTGGTTTGTTGTTGTCGCTTACGCCATGCGTCTTTCCGATGATCCCGATTTTGTCCGGCATAATCGTCGGCAAAGGCCATAGCATCAACACGGCACGGGCATTCTTGTTGTCGTTGAGTTATGTCGTTGCCTCGGCGTTCACCTACACAATTTTTGGCGTCTTGGCGGCGCTGTTCGGCGGCAATCTGCAGGCCGTATTCCAAGAACCTTGGATTATCGCCTTGTTCAGCGGCATTTTTGTCCTGCTTTCGCTCTCCATGTTCGGCTTTTACAGCCTGGAATTGCCCGATTTCATCCGCGCAAAACTGCATAATTCCAGCGAAAAACACCGGGACGGCTCTATACTGGGCGCAGCCATCATGGGCGCACTGTCCTCCTTGATCGTCGGCCCTTGCGTTGCGGCACCGCTGGCGGGAGCGTTAATCTACATCGGACAAACGGGCGATGTCGCACTGGGCGGCAGCGCCTTATTCGTGATGGGCATGGGTATGGGTGTTCCGTTGTTGGCTATGGGCGCATCTGCCGGAAAACTCTTGCCCAAGGCCGGCACTTGGTTGAATGCCACTAACGCTGTATTTGGCGTATTGATGCTAGGCGTTGCCGTGTGGATGTTGTCGCGTATCCTGCCGCCAGAGATCACCATGTTGCTGTGGGCGTTGTTGCTCATTCTTCCGGCTATCTACCTGAATGCCGTCGATTCCTTGCCTGAACACAGTTCCGGTTGGCGTAAACTTTGGAAAGGCGTGGGAATAACCATGCTGGCTTACGGCTTGTTGTTGCTGATTGGCTTCAGCATAGGCAACAGTAACCCCTTGAAACCCCTGCAGGGTTTTGGGATAACTGCCAAAAACGCCCAAAATGCTAACGACGAAGGCATCCGGTTTGAGCGGGTGGCTTCCCTTGCCGAACTGGAAAACCGCATCAAACAAGCCAATGCCAACAACCAGCCCGTCATGTTGGATTTCTATGCCGACTGGTGCATTTCCTGTAAGGAGATGGAAGCCTACACTTTTACCGATGCCAAGGTGAAACAAGCCCTGGTTGGCTTTGTCCTATTACAAGCGGACGTAACTAAACAATCGGAAGAAGACAAGGCATTATTGACGAAATTTAACCTGATCGGCCCTCCTGCTATCCTCTTTTTTGCCGGCGCACAACAAGAAAAGCAAGCATTACGGGTTATCGGTTACCAGGATGCACTGACCTTTATCAAGACGTTAAAGCAGGTAAAATCATGAAAAAATCAGTCCTCATTGTTACCGTTGCCGCCATTGCTTTCATCAGCGGGTTGAGCGTTCGGGGGCTGTTATCCTCACCACAAGCAAAATCCAACCAGGAAAGTCAAAACCAGTTGCCGGAATTTTCCTTACCGGACCTTGGCGGTAAACAACATAACATCAAGGAATGGCAAGGCAAAGTCCTGGTCATCAATTTTTGGGCGACCTGGTGTCC
This sequence comes from Methyloglobulus morosus KoM1, assembly GCF_000496735.2. Lineage (GTDB taxonomy): Bacteria > Pseudomonadota > Gammaproteobacteria > Methylococcales > Methylomonadaceae > Methyloglobulus > Methyloglobulus morosus. Next base: position 420 of record NZ_AYLO01000128.1, on the reverse strand, counting down.
GCCTTGCCTTAAAGAAATGCCGGAATTTGAAGCTATCCATGCCGAATACGCCAAGAAAGGCCTGCAAGTTATTGGCATCGCCTTAGATGATGCCGAACCCGTCAAGGAATTTATTGCCAGCAAGCTTATCACCTACCCTATCCTGCTGGGCGAAGACCAAGGCACAAAGATTGCGCATGATTTAGGCAACATCGTGAATACCGTGCCATTTACGGTAATCGTCAACAAAAATGGGCAGGTTATAAAAAGGCAGATGGGGGTGTTTACCAAAGAACAACTTCTGGAACTAGTTACACCCTACTTTAGGGTAAATAACTGAACACTGCGAGTTATCATTAAATAGAACTGGCTAAAATTATTGGACAAAACCACCCAGAATTACCCTAAGATGCCAATCGAAATTTTTAAGCTGGTTTGGTA
>NZ_AYLO01000127.1 GCF_000496735.2 Methyloglobulus morosus KoM1 | reverse complement strand
TTGCAACAGCTTCATTTTTGCAATTGGGATACTGCCTTCCAAAACATTACCTTCAGGAATGGAGACAATCACTTCAAAATCTTGGTACTTCGCATGAATATGTGGGGTATTGTGTTGTTTATTATCCATGAAGTACATGTAAATGATGATTCCATAGAACATCGAAATTGCTGGCATGAGATTCTCTCGGTTAAATGCCTAAGAATCGTTAAACCAGTGTGGGATTATTGCGCCCACAACCAAGGAAAAGCCTTCTTATGCCTTTCCTCATAAGCACTAATTTTATCAACATGCTTCAACGTCAAGCCAATATCATCCAAGCCGCTTAACAGGTTGCCTTTTCGGAACGGATCGATGTCGAAAGTAAAACCATTACCTCCCGGCGTAATGACTTGTTGATTTTCGAGATCAACAACAAACCGCACGCCTTCATTGGCATTGATTTCCGCCATTAAAGATTCCAACTGCTGGCTACTTACCTTGATAGGCAATATGCCATTCTTGAAGCAGTTGTTATAGAAAATATCGGCATAACTGGTGGAAATGATGGTGTTGAAACCATAATCGGCTATTGCCCAAGGTGCGTGTTCGCGGGAAGAACCGCAACCGAAGTTGTCGCCGACGACCAAAATTTTTGCCCCCTTAAACGTGGGCTTGTTCAGTTCAAATTCGGGATTGTCGCTGCCGTCGTCATTAAACCGCCAGTCATGGAAAAGATGTGCGCCAAAACCGCTGCGCTCAACTTTCTTTAAAAACTGTTTGGGGATGATTTGGTCGGTATCCACATTGCTGCGGTTCATCAATGCGGCAATACTTTCGTGTTTTTTGTAAGGTTCCATATTCGTTGCTTATCCGAAGTTTCTGATGTCGACAAAATGTCCTGCCGCCGCCGCTGCCGCCGCCATGGCAGGGGACACCAAATGCGTCCTGCCACCCTTACCTTGGCGGCCTTCAAAATTGCGGTTAGAGGTGGAGGCACAACGCTGACCTTTGCTCAGTTCGTCGCCGTTCATCGCCAAACACATGGAACAACCTGGGTCGCGCCATTGCCAGCCTGCTTCGATAAAAATCTTGTCCAGGCCTTCTTGCTCGGCTTGATGTTTGACTTGATAAGAGCCAGGAACGGCAATCGCAGTAATTCCGGCGGCCACTTTCGTACCTTTCGCCACTTCGGCGGCAACACGAAAATCTTCGATCCGGCCATTGGTGCAAGAACCGATGAACACGAAATCAATGGGTATATCGGTAATCTTGGTGTTCGGCGTTAAGCCCATATAGGCCAATGCGCTTTCGCAAGCCTTACGTTTGCCTTCGTTGTCGAAGCTTTCAGGGGAAGGCACCACGCCATTGACACCTATCACTTGTTCGGGCGAGGTTCCCCAGGACACTTGCGGGGCAATATCGGCAGCGGCCAGTTCGACGACCGCATCAAATTGTGCACCTTCGTCGCTGGGCAAACTTTGCCAATAGGCCATCGCTTGCCCCCAAGCTGCGCCTTGCGGGGCAAATTCCTTGCCTTGCAAATAAGCGTAAGTTTTTTCATCCGGCGCAATCAGCCCTGCCCGTGCACCGGCTTCAATTGCCATGTTGCACAAGGTCATGCGGCCTTCCATCGTCAAATCTTTGATGGCCTCGCCTGCGTACTCGATCACATAACCCGTGCCGCCTGCCGTGCCGATTTTTCCGATAATTGCCAGGGCAATATCCTTGGCAGTAGAAAACTTGGGCAACGTGCCGTTAATCTTAACCAGCATGGTCTTAGATTTTTTCTGCGGGAGGCATTGAGTCGCCATAACATGCTCGACTTCCGAAGTCCCGATGCCGAAAGCTAAAGCCCCGAACGCGCCGTGCGTTGCCGTATGGCTGTCGCCGCACACCACCACCATGCCAGGGTGCACAAAACCGTGTTCCGGCACGACAACATGGATTACGCCGTTATTGGGGTTTTTCAAGTCATAAAGGTTTAGGCCATTGTCCTTGCAGTTTTCTGCCATGACTTCGACTTGCTTTCTGGCAATCGGATCGGCAATGGGTAGATGCCGATCTTTCGTCGGCACACAATGATCCATCGTCGCCAAAATGCTATGCGGGTTACGCACTTTGCGGTTAGTCATCCGAAGGCCTTCAAAAGCCTGCGGGCTGGTCACTTCGTGCATCAAGTGGCGGTCAACATAAATCAAAGGCGCTTGTCCCTCGGCTTCTACCACGAGATGGCTATCCCAGATTTTTTCGTACATCGTTAAGTTCATCACGGGTTCCTATTTTTACTGCGGTTCCCCTATCGCATTTACCGCGATGGGAAAAGGAAGAAATACTGATAGCCGACCATTATCCCTTAAATCAGGCTGTTATTGCAATCTGACCGATTGAGCACTGATCGCTTAAGCTGCAATCAAATATAAAGCTAGCGCACATTAGCTGACAACCGCGACACAGCTAGAAGCCATGCTAAATAACCAGCCGCGAAAATGTCGTACACGAGACAGAACATGGGCCACCAAGTTGGAACCCCAGGATTGTGTATCAAATGGCCGTGATAGACGTCAAAGACACCGTGCGTTATTAACGCAGCCACAACAAACCAAAGATTAAGCTTATAACCCAGAATGGCTACCGCTACAAAGGCAGTTATAAACACACTTTCAATAAGTAAAGTCTTGCCCGAGCCACCCATTACCGCAAATAATCCGTAGTAAGAAGCGATAACTATCATCACGATTGGATAAAATGCCCTCTCACGGTCAAAACCTATGAAAGTTGCGGACAACGATACCGCCAATGCGATGACACTACCTAGAATTATCTCCTTGCCTTGCCTTATGCAATTCAACCGCTGTGCAACGTCCATTGCTTATCCTTAAAGATCTGCAATGGCTGGTAATCGCTTTTATAGGACATTTTTTTACAGCGTTTTATCCAAAAGCCCAGGTATAAAAACTCCTTTTGCAATTGCTTTGCCCATTCAATTTGCCAAAGCACCGCATTCATACCCAAGCTGTACTCAGAAAACTTGGGGTCAAAAAAAGTATAAACGGCAGATAAGGCATTATCCAAGTGGTCAACCACAGCAATTGCCGCCAATTCACCGGCAATCAAAAACTCAACGAAATGGGTGTCGCACCAGGTACTTTTGAGAAAACTCAGGTAATCATTCGGGCTGGATTGCGCCATTGAGCCATCGCCATGTCGAGCCGCCTGATAACGCAGGTACATTCCATAATGGGATTTATCAAACTCAGCGGGTTTATCCACAACGCGTGTATGACGGTTTTTGCTCAAGCAGCGTTTTTGGCTGCGACTAGGAATAAAATCCGCCACCCGTAATCGCGCTGGGATGCATGCCGAACAATTGGGGCAATGCGGCGAGTAAACTTCGTCCCCACTGCGGCGGTAGCCTTGTTTTATCAGTTCTGAATAGATACCGTTGGTCATGTCGAACAAGGGATGCACGAAAGCAGGTTGTGCGACCTCATCGTCAAGGTAACTACACGGATGTTTGTCCGTCAGGAATAAGGGAATGGAAATCATTTGTCCTGCCAAGCCATGGCATCGGGTAATTGATCGCAATAGCGCTCAAGCAGTGCAGCGAACTCGATCCTGGGAATTTCTTCAGCACCAAAATTCATGAGATGCCGAGTAGTCACCTGACAATCCACCAGCTTATAATCCCAACCGTTAAGTCGTTCTACCAAGCTGACAAAAGCCACCTTTGATGCATCGGTTTCGGTGTGAAACATGGATTCCCCAAAGAAAACTTGCCCGATGGCAAGTCCATACAAGCCGCCGACCAATTCCCCTTTCAGCCAGACTTCGATTGAATGGGCATCACCTGATCGATGTAGCCCATAAAAAGCTTGGAAAATCCCATTCGTAATCCAAGTTCCGGCATCTTCCTTACGTGGTTGGGCGCAAGCCATGACCACTTGGTCGAAGACTCGGTCCACTGTTACCGTAAACTTCTGCTTTCGCAAAGTTTTGGCCAGGCTGCGGGAAATACTCAGGTTGCCTGGAAACAGCACCAGCCTTGGGTCTGGCGACCACCATAAAATCGGTTCATCGGGGCTGTTCCAGGGAAAAATGCCTTGTCGATACGCATTCAACAAACGGTTTTTCGAAAGGCATCCACCCACTGCAAGCAGGCCATCCGGCACAGATAAGGCTTGGGAAATTGACGGAAATTTTTGTTCCGGATCATTGGGATCGAGTACGGTCAATCGCATTTTCTTGGTCATAAAAGACCCGTTATCGCAGCCAGTTCCAGTCCAGTTTACCTGACTTTACGCAAAAAGCATTAACCAACCAACTCATCCAAATATTTTTCCGCATCCAGCGCCGCCATACAACCCGCACCCGCCGAGGTGATCGCCTGCCTGTACACCGAATCCATCACATCACCTGCCGCAAATACACCGGGAATGGTGGTGCTGGTAAAATTACCGGTGATACCGCTTTTGACCTTGATGTAACCATGCGCCATATCCAGTTGTCCGTCGAATATACCGGTGTTCGGACTATGTCCTATCGCGACAAATACACCATGCACATCCACGTCTTTTGTCAATCCGTCTTGGGTATTTTTGATTCGGATTCCGGTAACCCCCATGTCATCGCCCAACACTTCGTCCAAGGTATGATTCCATACAATCTCAACATTGCCGTTTTTGGCTTTCTCCAACAATTTATCAGACAATATTTTCTCGGAACGGAACTTGTCACGGCGGTGTATAACAGTGACCTTGGAGGCGATATTCGACAGGTACAAGGCTTCTTCGACAGCGGTATTGCCGCCACCGATCACGGCCACCGCCTTGTTCCTATAGAAGAAACCATCGCATGTCGCACAAGCGGAAACCCCTTTGCCTTTATAGGCATCTTCAGAGTCGAGGCCTAAGTAACGCGCCGATGCCCCAGTGGCGATAATCAACGCATCACACGTATAGACACCCATATCGCCCGTTAACTTAAAGGGTTTGGCGGACAGATCAGCGTTATGGATATGGTCGAACACAATCTCGGTATCGAAACGCTCGGCATGGCGACGCATCCTGTCCATCAGGTCGGGGCCTTGTAAGCCTTCAACATCACCCGGCCAGTTGTCCACGTCGGTTGTCGTCGTCAATTGCCCACCTTGCTCCAACCCCGTAACCATGACTGGCTTCAAGTTGGCTCGAGCCGCATAAACGGCAGCGGTATAACCGGCTGGGCCTGAACCTAAGATTAAAAGCCGGCAGTGTTTGGGCGTACTCATTCGCTATTCTCCATCTAAAATTTGGGGTTGTTATGATTATGGGGGCGAAATAGTGTTTCGTAAACTCCATGACAATTAAAATGCTTCAAAAACCCGCTAAAAACTTTGTTCCCTAATTAATGTAAAACCTGTAAATATTGGTCTATAATCATGTTTCATTGGTAATTTTATTGCGGGTTTTATCATGGCTGCTGTGTTAGAAGAAAAGACGTTTCGCAGTTTGAAGGAAGTGGCAGTGCTAGTGTTCTTTGCCGGCTCGGTGTTTTTCCTGATTTCCCTGATGAGTTACAACACAGAGGACGCAGGTTGGACGCATAGCAGTACGGCGCAGTCAGTCACGAATGCCGGCGGCGTGGTCGGCGCGTGGTTGGCGGATTTTTGTTTCAGCTTTTTCGGCGTGGTCGCTTACCTGCTGCCTTTTGTGATAATACGCCATACCTATCTCGTTTACATTCTCGCAAAAGAACACCGAAAGAAGACAACGACAATCTTACATTGGCTGGGAGCTACGATAGCAATAGTCTCCAGCGCAGCCCTGTTTTATCTGCACATATTAAGGGTAGGCGTGGAATTACCCGGCAACACGGGTGGCATTATCGGGCAGGAAATCGGTGATGCCTTGCTACTCATGTGCGGCAATTCCGGTGCGACTGTGATGTTGATTGCTTCATTGCTCGTTGGGGTAACCCTTGCCACACAAATGTCGTGGCTAACGATTTTAGATTTCATCGGTAAATACTCGGTAAAATTGGTCGATATGGTAGGAAGTTGTGTGCTGCGTTTCTGGGAAATGGCTAGGAGCCAACCCAGACCTGCCATCGTCACTGGACTTGACGCGCCTAAAGTAGAGGCTTATTTTAAACCTGCTTTACAACCCAGGACTTCAACACCATCAATGCCCGGCACAAGCACTTTAAAAAACCCTGTACCTGAAATAAAGTTGCCTGAACTCACCTCAACCATCTTCAGCCCTGTTGATACGGCGAGCAAACAACCGCAAAAACAGGCGCAAAAACAACCCAGCCCTATCCGTTCTACTGCCACCAACGGCGAAGTCTTACCAGCCGTGACTCTTCTGGACAACCGCGACACCCGTGTCAAAGGCTATACCCAAACCGACCTGGAAGAAATGTCGCGACTGGTGGAAGACATCCTCGCCGACTTCAATGTGACTGTTGAAGTTGTCGGCTTCCTGCCAGGCCCCGTGATCACCCGCTTTGAATTGCAACCCGCAGCGGGCGTTAAAGTCAGCCGTATTAGCAGCTTATCGAAGGATTTGGCAAGGGCGCTGTCGGTTACCAGCGTACGCATTGTCGAAGTCATCCCTGGCAAATCGGTTATCGGCTTGGAAATTCCTAACCGCGAACGGGAAATGGTGACCTTGCGCGAACTCCTGGCATCCAGGACATTTGAAAAATCCCCTTCCCTGCTGACGCTTGCGATGGGCAAGGATATTTCAGGGCAGTCCTTGGTCGCCGACCTTGGCAAAATGCCCCATGCCTTGGTTGCCGGTACGACAGGTTCCGGCAAATCGGTTGCCATCAATTCCATGATCTTAAGCTTGCTTTATAAGGCTACGCCCGAACAAGTGCGGATGATTATGATCGACCCTAAAATGCTGGAACTATCCGTTTATGAAGGGATTCCGCATCTGTTGACCCCCGTGGTCACCGACATGAAGGAAGCCCAAAACGCCCTGCGCTGGGCGGTGGCGGAAATGGAACGGCGTTATAAGCTGATGTCCAAGATGGGCGTAAGAAACCTGGCCGGCTTCAACCAATTGATCGAAGATGCTGCCGCCAACGGCAAAACGATCCGCGACCCCATGTTCCAACTGTTGAATCCGCTAGCAGAAGGCGAAGATTTCCCAATACTTGAGACTTTGCCCAGCATCGTCATCATCATCGACGAACTGGCCGACATGATGATGATCGTCGGAAAAAAAGTAGAAGAATTGATTGCACGGTTGGCGCAAAAGGCGCGTGCCGCTGGCATTCACCTAATTTTGGCTACTCAACGCCCTTCCGTTGATGTCCTGACCGGGCTGATTAAGGCCAATGTCCCGACCCGCATAAGCTTCCAGGTTTCATCACGGATTGATTCACGTACCATCCTCGACCAAGGCGGCGCGGAAGCCTTGTTGGGCAATGGCGACATGCTATTTTTGCCCTCCGGCACCAGCATCCCGATTCGCGCACACGGTGCCTTTGTGGACGACAACGAAGTGCATCGTGTCGTCGAATTCTTAAAACAGACCGCGCCTCCCAATTACCTGGCTGAAATCACCAGCGAAAGTTTTGAAAACAGCGACGGTTTCGGCACCTCCGGCAGTGGCTATAGCAGTGATCCTGAGTCGGACAGCCTGTACGACCAAGCCGTAGAATTCGTCACCCAATCGCGCAAAGCCTCCATCTCCAGCCTGCAACGTCGGTTCAAAGTCGGCTATAACCGCGCCGCCACCATGATTGAAGACATGGAAGCCGCCGGCATCGTAACCCCGGCAGAAACCAACGGCTCACGGATGGTGATAGCCCCTCCTCCCGTGCGGGATTGAGATGTCCTACGCAACCATAGGCTTAGCGCTCGTGATACTTTCGACAGCGCTAAGCCTGTTACTCCTTAAGCTCAGATCAGCCGAACAGCCCAAGCAAGTCAAGATCATCCTGTTTGGCTTGTATTTCTGGGGCTTCATTTTTCTGGAACTGGCTGTGTGCGCGGTGGTTTATTACCTCCAAAAGCAATAAGCCCATGGAAAAGTGGGGTGTTGGTGATGGTTAAATAATCGTAAGATTTTTGCCAATAAACAGAATTATTTTGATAAACATGACTTGCTGCACATGATGATATAATTTGCCGATTAAAATTATTCATTACCCTGCAATATCACCCACCCCATGCAAGAAATAAACCCTATAAAAAACCAAATTGCCGACCTTAAAGCCCGAGGAAACTCGTTAAGGGGGTATCTTTGACTTCGACACTAAAAGCGAAAGATTAATCGAAGTCTTACGGGAACTGGAAAATCCGAAAATCTGGGACAACCCCGAACAGGCCCAAGCATTGGGCAAAGAGCGCGGCCAGTTAGAAATTGTCGTCAATACTATCCGCGACTTGGAGCAAGGTTTGGCCGATGCCGAAGAGTTGCTGGCAATGGCGGTCGAAGAAAACGACGAAGCCACTGTCGATACCGTTGTCGATGATTTGGCCGATTTTGAAAAACGGGTTGCCGACTTGGAATTCCGCCGCATGTTTTCCGGTGAAATGGATCCCTGCAATGCTTTCCTTGACATCCAATCCGGTTCCGGTGGAACGGAGGCCCAAGATTGGGCTTCCATGATTGAGCGCATGTACCTGCGTTGGGGCGAAAGCAAAGGCTTTAAGACCGAACTCATCGAAGAATCCCCCGGCGATGTCGCGGGCATCAAAAGCGCCACGATTAAGTTTGAAGGTGATTATGCCTTCGGCTGGTTACGCACGGAAACTGGCGTGCATCGTCTGGTGAGGAAATCGCCATTCGATTCCGGCAACCGCCGCCATACCTCGTTTGCTTCCGTGTTCGTCTCGCCTGAAGTGGACGATAATATCGCTATTGACATCAACCCTGCCGATTTACGGATTGACGTCTACCGCGCCAGTGGCGCCGGCGGCCAGCACGTTAACCGGACGGAATCGGCGGTACGTATCACGCATATTCCCACCAACACCGTCGTACAATGCCAAAGCGACCGCTCCCAGCATAAAAACAAAGACACGGCGATGAAACAATTGAAGTCCAAGCTCTACGAATTGGAACTCCGCAAACGCAGTGAAACCCAACAGGCCTTGGAAGACAGTAAGTCCGACATCGGCTGGGGTAGCCAAATCCGTTCTTATGTGCTGGACCAATCGCGGATCAAGGATTTACGTACCAATGTCGAAACCGGCAATACCCAAGCCGTTTTGGATGGCAGTCTCGATCAATTCATAGAGGCCAGTTTGAAGAGCGGGTTATAAATAAAGTTTTTACGTAAAAAATCCTTTCTTCATGAATAAAACTGAACTCGAACAATTAGCTGAAATTCGACTCAAAGAAGCTGAAATCCTATTAAAAGCAAATTGTCATCATGGCGCTTATTACTTGGCAGGATACGCCCTGGAATTTACATTAAAAGCCTGTATTGCCAAACAAATTAAAGCATTTGATTTCCCAGATAAAAAACTTGCCAACGATAGCTATACCCATGATTTGACCAAACTATTTATTACTGCTGGTTTAAAACAAGAGCTTACTGAACACGAAAAACAGAATGAAGATTTTAAATTAAACTGGGCAGTCGCCAGTAAATGGTCTGAAGAATCTCGTTACGAAAATTCTATTGGGGAACAAGAAGCAAATAACCTTTACAATGCAATCACCGACAATAGTTCAGGAATACTGCCATGGCTAAAGAAATATTTATAACTCAGTGGTTTTCTGACGAGATGTTATTGGCTGGAGAAACCTTACTAAAACATCTTGATGAAACTAACGCAAAAGTGGCCGCAGCCTTTTGGATTTTGGAAGACAAAGACAAGGCTTGGGAGCTTACGATAGTTTCACCCCTTGTTGAGAATGAAGGCCCCAGAAATTACTACAAACGTATTAATGATATTAACCAGTCTGCCAAAATCGATGAAAAAGTGGTTTCACTACATGATATTCGTGTTTCCAATAACAATAATCGTATCGTTAAAGCTATTAAAAATAGCGTATTAGGGAATGCCGTCTTAGGAAATAACAGACTTGGCAGAAATTTTATGAGTGGCGTTTATTTTGAAGATATGTACCTTTATAGAATGGATTGGGAATTGCTTTCGCAAAAACTCGATAAAGCTAGTTAGACAAATCTATTCTAAGAAACGATATTGAGTATTTATTGCTCATCTCTGCCACCTTTTTGAAATTCATTTTTTAGATTTTAACTTTTAATACATGTCCGAAGAAATCCAACAAGACGAACAAGAACAAATCCGCCAGCGCCGCAGCAAACTCAATGAATTGCGCGACAACGGCGGTATTGCATTTCCGACCGATTTCCGCCGCAATGTGGTCGCAGGGGAATTGCATGCCGAATACGGCGAAAAATCCAAAGATGAACTCGAAGCCGAACCGTTACGCGTAAAAATCGCCGGACGTATCATGACCCGGCGGGTGATGGGCAAGGCCAGCTTTGTCCACATCCAGGATATGTCCAGCAAGATTCAGTTGTACGTCACCCGCGACGCTTTACCCGAAGGCTTTTATAACGAACAATTCAAGAAATGGGACATCGGCGATATTATCGGCGCGGAAGGCGTGCTGTTCAAAACCCAAACCGGGGAATTGAGCGTTAAGGTTGACGATATACGCCTGTTAACCAAATCACTCAGGCCGCTACCGGAAAAGTACCACGGCATCGCCGACCAGGAGATCAGATACCGCCAGCGTTATCTGGATTTGATTATGAGCGAAGAAACGCGGAGTACTTTCCTGGTGCGTTCAAGAATTGTCGCTTACATCCGCCAATTTCTCATCGAACGACAGTTCTTGGAAGTGGAAACGCCGATGATGCAAGTCATCCCTGGAGGGGCCACTGCCCGCCCCTTTATCACTCACCATAATGCGCTGGATATGGATATTTACCTGCGTATCGCACCGGAGTTGTACTTGAAACGCCTGGTTGTCGGCGGTTTTGAGCGCGTGTTTGAAATCAACCGCAATTTCCGCAATGAAGGCTTATCGACCCGGCATAACCCCGAATTCACCATGCTGGAATTCTATCAGGCTTATGCGGAATACCACGACTTGATGGATCTTACCGAAACCATGCTGCGCGGTATTGCACAAGAAGTGGTCGGGCAAACCGTTATCAACTACCAGGGGGAGCAATACGATTTCGGCAAGCCGTTTGACCGCATGACGGTTGTGGAATCGATCCTGCATTTCAATCCTGAAGTGACTAAGGAGCAAATCAGCAGCCGCGAAGGTGCCGCCACAATTGCCGAAAGCCTTAAGATTCCGGTGAAAGACAATTACGGCTTAGGCAAAATCCAGATCGAGATTTTTGAGAAGACGGTTGAAAGCAAACTGATGAACCCCACCTTTATTACCGCTTATCCGGTTGAAGTTTCCCCGCTGGCACGCCGTAACGACAGCGATCCGCACGTCACCGACCGCTTTGAGTTTTTCGTAGGCGGACGCGAAATCGCCAATGGCTTTACCGAGCTAAATGATGCCGAAGATCAGGCGGCGCGCTTCCAAAAACAGGTGGAAGAAAAAGAGGCCGGGGACGACGAAGCCATGCACTTCGATGCCGATTACATCACTGCCCTGGAACACGGTATGCCGCCAACGGCTGGCGAAGGTATCGGCATCGACCGTTTGGTGATGCTGTTCACCGATGCGCCGTCAATAAGGGATGTGCTGTTGTTTCCGCACATGCGGCCTAAAGGCTAACCAAAAGCGATTGACTTCCCAAAGGCACATGGGATTAAGCATACAGATTCGATGTAAGAATCTTTAGGGAAATTGATTCCATTCATGGTTCGGCTTTTTAGACAGGCTCACGGCTGTCTCACCACGAACGGAATCAACGCTAATACGATTAGGACCAACAATAGCCGTCCGTCCTGAGATTCGAAGGGCTTTTTTTTAATCAGGGCTTCTAATTTTTAGCCTTATCCACAATCTGGTTCGCCTTGATCCAAGGCATCATGCTACGTAACTTCTCGCCGATGACTTCAATGGGATGCTCGGCATTTAAACGACGTTGGGCGGTCATTTCCGGATAGTTGCTCATGCCTTCCATGATGAAGCGTTTGGCGTAATTGCCGTTGCGGATGTTTGCCAAGGCTTCTTTCATCGCCAAACGACTTTCGGCGTTGATGACTTTAGGGCCGGTGACGTATTCGCCGTACTCAGCATTATTGGAGATGGAGTAGTTCATGTTGGCAATGCCGCCTTCGTACATCAGGTCGACAATCAGCTTCAACTCATGCAAGCATTCAAAATACGCCATTTCCGGCGGATAACCCGCTTCCACCAAGGTTTCAAATCCAGCCTTGATAAGTTCTACCGCGCCGCCGCATAAGACCGCTTGTTCTCCGAACAAGTCAGTTTCGGCTTCATCGCGGAAGGTGGTTTCGATAATGCCTGAACGTCCGCCGCCGATAGCCGAAGCATAAGAAAGGCAAGTCGCTTTCGCTGTGCCGGACACGTCCTTATGGATGGCGATCAGGTCAGGAACGCCGCCGCCGCGCACGAACTCGGAACGGACAGTATGCCCTGGCGCTTTCGGGGCGATCATGATGACGTCGAGGTCAGCCCGTGGCACGACCTGATTGAACAGTATCGAAAACCCGTGGGCGAACGCTAAGGCCGCGCCTTGTTTGATGTTGGGCAATATTTCCGCCTTGTACAATTGCGACTGAAATTCGTCCGGGGTCAGGATCATGACGATGTCCGTGCCCGCAACCGCTTCCGGTACGTCTTTAACCGTCAAACCATGCGCTTCGGCCTTGGCAACCGATGGTGAACCTTTCCGCAACCCAACGACGACTTCAACGCCGGATTCTTTCAGGTTAAGGGCATGGGCATGGCCTTGTGAACCGTAGCCGATGATGGCGACTTTCTTGGAACGGATGACCGACAAGTCGGCATCTTTGTCGTAATAAACTTGCATGTGTTTTCCTATTTTTACTTGTTAAAAATAATCTTTATCTAGTTTAAAATTAACTATTAACCGTTCGTCCTGAGCTTGTCGAAGGGCGAATGGTTAATCCATTCATGGTTCGACAAGCTCACCACGAACGGATTAAAAGCATACGGCGGAATACACTACGCTAAACCGCCATACATTTCTATAAAAACCCATAGGTTGGGTTAGGTGCACAAAACAACCAACGTCTAAATATTATTCGGATTTATCCGTGCTCCGTAACCCAACATTGGGTGTTCAGACCATGCGGCGGAATACGCTACGCTATTCCGCCCTACGTCCCTGGGCTAACCCAACCTACGTGCTGAGCGAATTAGAAACATCGAGTTTATTGCCTTCTATTACTGCTTTAATGTTTGCTTCTATATCTTGTTTTATACCAATGACTACTCCAACTAATGCGTCTTGATGGTAGTAAGCCACTGACGGTATATTTTTGACTTTTAGGCTTTTAGCAAATGTAGAGGATTC
>NZ_AYLO01000126.1 GCF_000496735.2 Methyloglobulus morosus KoM1 | reverse complement strand
ATGCATTAGCCATTCACCTGCATTGGCATACAACAAACCCAGAAAGAATTGAATGGCTGAGGTTAGCACCGGGCTTGGGGGAAGATGATATTGGGGATGATTAAGATCATGGCATTATCAAGAATAAAAAACCATCTAATTTCTAATGGGTTATCCGCTGGCTTATCTTGACTAACACCCTTTAGGTTAAGTCAAGCCTGTTTAAGACAGATATGCGTTGATTTTCCCAATGTACGGGAGCGTAAGTAATGTATGCGTTGATCATACCCGAAATTTCGGGGCAAGATCGCTGTTAACCAATGGATTTAACAGAATCAGTTATTCTTGTCCGAATAAATATTGTCAACTAGCGTTTTAAACCATATTGGCCTAAAAATGACTACAAACAAACCGATTGTACTGGTAATAGGAATGGGGCCAACACTAAAAATCATAAATACAATAAAAACTATTGCACATTTGATTCTGGCCGAGCTAGAAACTGTATTCATTGTGGTTCAGCAATTCGATTATTTTGATCCTATAAAAATATCACCTTATCGGGTGTCTTTTCAAGGATATGCCTTCCTTGAAACTAACTGGTGGCAAAAAATGTTGGATTGGGTTGACGCTCAATTTTCTACCCTAAACCGAAGGTGATGGAAGTTTATTTTGAACGATGCTAATGTAAAACAGCTAAGTACAAACCTCATAAACTTGATACTTATCCTGAACCTCAAAGCCCTTGCATTTCAATAGTTTTATTTGGCAATCGCACTTCAGCTTGTTTACCATCCATTAGGCAACTGACATTGATGTCGCCCATGACATTGACCGCCGTGCGGCAACGGTCCAAAAACCAGTCGACAGTGAGCAAAATAGGGATGAATTGTAACGGCAGGCCGACGGCATTGAAGACGATGGTCATGGTCACGAGCCCCGCTTCTGGAATACCGGCCGCGCCGACCGATGCCATGACGCTGGACAGTACGACCAGAATTTGCTGTTGCATATCGAGATGCATGCCGAGCACCTGTGCGATGAACAACGCCGCCATGGCTTCATACAGCGCCGTGCCATCGTTATTAAAATTCGCACCCACCATGGCACCGAGGCTCGCAGACTTTTCACGAATGCCCACTTGGTCGCGCAGGCAACTAAAGGTCACTGGCATCGTGGCGGTGGAACTTGCAGTGGAGAATGCTGTTACCAAGGCGTCGCGGGTTCCTTTCAGGACCGTAAGTGGCCGCACCCAGGAGCCCAATCGGATTCGGATCAAATAATAGGCCGCTTGCAGGGCCAACGCAATTATGACGCTTATGACAAATAGCCCTAGCGCTCTGAAGCCACCAAAACCTTGTGTGCCTACGATACTAGCGATGATACCAAAGACCGCGAGCGGTACAAGAACAATGATCCAATGCAGGATACGGATCAAGGTTATAAGCATTAATTCGGCAAGATCTTCGACCGTACCGATTGCTCGTTTACGTTGGCTACGCAACGCGATACCGAAGGCCAGGCCAATAAAGATGACACCGATCACTTTACCATCATCACCTAGCGGCCCAAAAAGGCTTTTCGGTACATTGTCCAAAAACGTGATCAAGGGATTGGGATTCACGGAGATTTGCTGAGTTTCTGTGTGCGCTTCGGGTAAGGCCAAGCCTGCACCCACGCCAGGCTGGATAACGTTGGCTACGCAAAGTCCAATAAAGATAGCGACCAGCGTGTTCAGCATCAATAAGCGCATAAGTTTCAAACTGTCCCGGCCACCAAATTCTGCGGTCATCAACGTGTGGATGAGAGCCGCCAAGATCAGGGGTGGCGCCAATGCGCCCAGCAACCTCAAGATCAGTTTTCCCGGTAGCGACAGCACCACAGCACTTGGCCCCCAAGCAACGCCTACCGCTATACCCAATACCAATGCCAGCAAAATCTGATAATACAACTGTAGCCGATTCCAGCCAGCGAATAATGTCAATGGCATGAGTGGAATTTAGGTGAATGATGGTTGCTATCAAAGGCGTTAAGGCAGCAGATCGTCCAGAAACTATAGGCCAGCATCATATTCATATGAAAACGGAATTGGTTCACCAAAGTTTAGTGTCAAGCTGTAAATGGGATTACTTACTGTTTTTGCCTATTCTTACCGCTTTTTATAATAGGAAGTAATGACAAGATGTCGTCCTTCGAGGCACAAACGAGGTGGCCACCCTGATTTATAAAGGCATTGACAACCACATGTTGCCTTTCAAGGAGCAAATATTTAATTCCAGGTATCGTCATTGACACCCGGCCGGTTATCGGGGCTGCTTAACCAAGCGTAGATACGGCTTAAGGGTTTTCCACCCTTCTTTAAACAGTCCTTTTGCCTCTTCATCGGATACCGACGGTACGATAATGACATCGTCACCGCTTTTCCAATTCACAGGCGTTGCAACCTTATGCGTCGCAGTTAACTGCATCGAATCTAGCACACGCAGGATTTCGTCAAAATTACGGCCCGTGGTCATCGGGTAAGTCAGCATCAGCTTAATCTTTTTGTCCGGTCCGATAATAAACACGGAACGCACCGTTGCATTCGTGGCGGCTGTTCGGCCTTCTGACGTACCGGCCTCATCTGCAGGCAACATGTTGTAAAGCTTCGCCACCAACAAATCGCTGTCGGCAATCATCGGGTAGTTAACCGAATAACCTTGTGTTTCTTCGATATCTTTTACCCATCTCGTATGGTTATCAACGGGGTCTACGCTCAAGCCTATAATTTTACAGTTTCGTTTCGTGAACTCAGGCTCTAGCTTTGCCATATAGCCCAATTCCGTCGTACAGACCGGTGTGAAGTCTTTGGGATGAGAAAAAAGGATAGCCCATCCGTTACCAATCCATTCATGAAAATGTATAACGCCCTGGGTTGTGTTGGCCGTAAAGTCTGGTGCCTCATCATTTATTCGTAATGACATATCAAAACTCCTTGATGGTAAATTAAGCAAAATCCGAGAAAAAATATAATGCCGAACTTTGAGTCGCTGACCAATAGACGGCATCGACTGTCTAATTAAAGACCCAATAGGCCTATTTTTGTTCAGAAATTTATTCTGAATCTACTTTTGTTGAATTGTGTGGAGAAACAGGGTATGGCAGCAAATTCAGATGGAACCACTTCCTTCCAGCTAAACTAGAGAAAAAGATGAAGCGTTTCAATAGCAGCGTGATATCTCCTTAATTTATTACTTGCGCCTAGCCTCGATTTCAGCGCGCAGTTCTAGTTGTTTCTTCTGGGTAATGGGGTAATTCCACAGCAATGGAAATGCCAATAGCATAATAAAGCAAGGTAACCAACCATATATTCTCATCAAGGCAAATTCGGTAGCGCTACTATGAACCGCTGCCGAAGGTTCAAAACCGGAAAGGGCGGGCAACGAAGTCCCCAAAAACACACCGAGACCGATAGCCATCTTGATTGCCATACCCCAAAGCGAGAAATAGAATCCCGTACGCTGATGTCCTGATGCCAATGTGTCATGGTCGATGACATCGGCAGCTATCGAGTTCGACAAGAAAATGATAGCAGCAAGGCTACTGCCGCGAAATACGATCAAGGTCACATACAATACGATGTCACCATAACCGACCAGCGGTAAAGCCAAGCCCCATAGGGCGACCCAGGCACCGGCAAGCGTTAAAGTACGGTGTTTGCCTAACCGATCGGAAAGCCATATCCATAGTGGCAAGGCCAGAAGTGAAGTAAATGTTTCGGCGAGAATCATGGGAGAAAACAACTCCGGCCTGCCTACCACATGCTTTAACACCATCTTATGTAACGTCGCCTGTATCACAAGCCCACAACCAAACAGAACGAGTGCTATTAAGGTTCTTACAAAGGCCTGGTTTTGGAATACCAGTTTCATTCCTGGCCAACCCAAGATAGAAGCGCCATGCAATCGTTCCGGCGGGTTTTCGGGTACTTTGGCTACGGCTAATACCACAAAAATCGGCAAGCATATGCAGATGATCAAAGCAATAACCAGAAGCTGTTCACGATTTCCATGATAACCCCAAAACCCCATTGCCATGAGAATCAACAGAAAAATGATATGGCCGGTAGCACCAAAAGCTTCTCGCCAAGCGGCAACCCGTGAGCGTTCTTTATACTCGGATGAAAGCTCTGCACCCCAGGCCTTATAAGGTAAATCGAAAATATCAAATGACAAAAACAACAAGCTGGTCCAGATAAAAAGGTAAACAACAGATACCTTACCGCTGGGCACAAAAACCATCCAAGTTGACAGGATTAACAAGGGAGTTCCAAGAACCAGCCAGGGCTTACGCCGACCCCAGCGCGTGTTCCAGCGATCGCTAAGGATACCCATGATAGGGTCGGTGAACACATCCAGTAATCGAGACATGGCAATCGCCATCCCCACGCTCACGAGCGGTAACGCCAAATCGTCTGCATAATAGGAGGGGATAAACAGTACCAGGGGCAATAACACCATCGAATGGGTAAGGTGCGGCAAGCCATAAAGCGCCATCATCTTATGCGATAAGGAAGGCACGTTTTTAGGGATCGGCATTTCCTTTAGGCGTTGCAGTATTGTTGCCATCGTCAGAACTTGAAATAAACATCTGTTTCAATCGGTTAAAGGCCGAAGCAAAATTGGTGTCCATGACCACCCGGTTGCCGATGGAAACGATAATCCTTGAAAGCTTAGGGATGGCGTTAGTAGACGAGACAATGTAAACCGGCTGGACATAGAGCACGCTATTGCCCATTGGCATGATAACCATACGGCCTAATTCAACTTTTGTGCCGCCTTGGTTCCAAAGGGTAAAAAGTGAAGAAATTTCCGGGTCTTGCTGTATCAGCGATTCAACCTGCGCCGGCCCGTTGACCTGGACATCCTTCAGGAACTTATAAATGGTGATGCTGGGGTTATAAGCCGTGCTGCAAGTCGTGGTGTCCATAATACCAGCCATTCCTATTATGCTGAGATTATCCCGATTAACCGGCGTCATCGGGTTCAACATGACGAATTCCCCCTTACCGTTGCAATTGCCGAAATCAATAGTCTGATAATAAGGTAAGACCGGTTGACCCCGGACTTTGGCAAATTGCCAAGTTTCCGCTTGTTGGTAAAATAATTCAGGCGCCTTTTGGTTATATTTGGCGTAGACCTTCATCTGCAAATAAAACAACTCCCGCGGATAGCGCAAATGCGCTTTTAGTTCGAATGGCATCTCATCAAGATTTTTAAACAGGCTGGGATATGCGCTGTTGTAAGTTTGAATAAGGACATCCGAGGAATCGGAAATAAAATACTGTACGCCACCGTCAAACGCATCGACGACTATTTTCACGGAGTTTCGGATGTAGTTAAACTCTTGCTTGCCTTCCAAAAAATCGTCGTTGGCAAGTTGGGTGACTGGATACCATTTGGATAGGGTATAAGCATCCTGTATCCAGTAAAATCGTTCCTTGGTCAAAACCAGATAAGGGTCGTTATCAAGGTGAAGGAAAGGCGTCAATGTTTGGATGCGCTCGGTCGTGTTCCTGCGCATCAAGACTTTGCTTTCAGTGGTAATATTGGGGGAAAAAAGAAGGTTTTGGTCTTTGAAATAAAAGGCAAACAATACTTTCCTGAATTGGGAAGGAATAGGCACACCACCTTCGCCTTTATAAGGAGTTTTCGCATCGGGGTCGGATTGCGTACCGGAAATACCCATTACACTCAGTTTATTGGGCACTATGGCATATGTGTATTGTTCCTGGCCATAATAAATATCCGGGTATTGTACTGATAGGCCAACACTAGAACTCTGGTTTAAATCGCGCATATACCAGACTAGCGGGTTACCGGCATCCTGGCCAGCTGGCGTCACAACGGCACCAAAACCGTGGGTATATCGCAAGTGGGTATTTTCCCAGTTTTGCGCTTCAGGCGGCAATTTGGACAGGTTGACTTCCCGGGCAGCCAGGTTCACTTGCCGGGTGTTTTCAAGAATAATATAGCGGTCTTCATCAACGGACAGGAATGAATAATAAGGCCTAATAGACTGTAGCTGATTATAAGTGTCAACCAGGATTTCCCTGTCCCAAACCGGTATATTTTCAAAGTGTTCCTGCGAACTCCATGCCTTGATGTCATCAACGGCATTCAGCTTAACAGGCAGGTCAACCGTTTTAATGTGCTTTAAGTCATAGGCATCCAAGGTTGCGTCGATATTATGCTGTATGAATGGTTTTTCCGTTTTTACAGGATTGGGGTTAACGATATATTCTTGTATTAATTCAGGGATGAAATGGACTTTAGATAACCCTAAAACACATAAAAAAACCGTCAGCGCTATAAAAAACGGTGTCTTGATCCGGTGTTTTTCTGAAAATATGAACAGGCTGGCGGTGACTGCCGTCGCAAGGAAAGTGACAATTGCCAACCAAATGAGCGGCAATTGGTAGCGCATTTCCACAAATCCGGGTCCAAAAAACACCGGTTGATGGGTATCAGTATAGAGCAGTGAAAACCGGTGCAGCAAAAATCCCCAGACGGCAAATAAGACGACGAAACCGATTAAAATCGTCAAATGGATTTTGGCGCCTAAGGGGAATTCTTTTCTTTGCTCGGGCACGAAAACATGTTCAAGCCAATACAGGATTCCCACCGCACAGAACAATAAGCTGGCCGTAGTCAGCAATTCCTGTTGGACCAGGAGATAAAAGGGGTAAGACAACAAATAAAAACTGGTGTCATACCCGTAAACGGGTTCGGCCACACCTGACGGGCCGCCGAAAAGGTACAATAACGCCATTTCCCAATGCTGATAAAACGGGACAGCGATGTAGATGGCCAGTAACAATGGAATGGGGGTATAGACTAGAACCGAACCGCTCGTAAAGGTGTCGGCAAAACGTTGAAAAAGTCTGCGCTTATCCAATCTTCCAAGACTGACATTCGGTTGCGGGTTCAGGCCGAAATAACGCGAGGCGATCCAAAAGTGAAAAAAGAAAATAGAAAAAAACAACAACGTCACTCCGCCGGACAGAAAGAATCGGTAGAGCAATCGAAGCCAAAAATAGGACTCAAACTTTAGGGAGTGAAACCACCATAAGTCGACGAGCAAATTTAAGAAGATGAAATGGAAGGCAATGTAAACTAGGCCGACAGTTAAAATAACCGCCCCCAAAAGAAGGGCTATTCTTTTGGAATTTTGCATAACGTCCTCCTCCAATGGAATGTTCTAACAATGCTTGTGTCTTAGGCATAACAGCTATTCACTGACTGTATTTTTTGGTAGTGGCTAAACATTAACTGATAAGCTTGAATTATAGGAGACGACAAACCAATGGATCACGCCGTCATGCCACGTTGCGTCCTTGGAAAACGAAAGCGTTT
>NZ_AYLO01000125.1 GCF_000496735.2 Methyloglobulus morosus KoM1 | reverse complement strand
GAGGAACCGCCGCCCATTTCGATCAACAGCAATCCAGATCCAGCAATAGTTTTTTTGGAACCTATGTAAGTGTGCATCTCGTCCATTTCAACCACCTCAACGCCGGCCGCCGAGCGGATGGCCCCGATGGACTCGCCGTGCGCCCTGATCCAGTTGTACACGGCAACGTGGCTGCATTTCAGGGACCGTCCAATGGAGCGGAAACCCAGGCCTTCAAGGTACAATTGCAGGGCTTCGCGCTTGGTCGCCGCGTCTATCCCGCGCTGCCGGACGGTGTGCCGGTATCCGCACGACTTGCACTTATGGCGCTGCTTGCCTTTCACTATGCCATCTTTGGTGCAATCTGTTGAACCACATTGGGGGCAATTCATGGCGCATCCTCTCTACTCTAAAAAACGCATATCATACCAGTATCTATACTTTATTAACAATGCCGAATATTTAACAGAAATTTTATGCCCACCCTCCGATTTTTCAGTATGGGCCCGTCGGGGTTGTGTTCATTGGTTTAGGGTTTGCCGTCCCTTTTCCACTTTCAGATGATTTATGGGGGACGAGCTTGCGTATGGCACCGCTCTTATTCCTGGGATCCGTGATGCCTATATTGCTTGCCGTGGCACCGGATTTGCCCAGTACGTACAACTCGCCACGGGCATCCTGGCCGATATCAAGCACACTCATCCCAAGTCTTGCTTTGCCGTCGATTCGGAATTCTTTCACCTGGTTCTGGTTGTCAAGGTAGAGCAAGCGTCCATCGCTGGTGGAGAAGTCAGTGGAATAGTTGCCAAAGACATAGAGGCCGCGCAGATTCTTGATCGCCTTGCCACGATAGACGAACCCGCCTACTATGGCGACCCCTTCTTTCTGTGGGCATGGGCCGACAAGATTGGCCGGGGGTATGCAATGGTCGTGCTCGGCTATTGGATCGACAAATCCCGATATTACGTCAGCGGTAACGAAACCATCTGCCGTCCCATTCTGGTCGAACGCGAATGTGCCTTCCTTGACGGGCCAACCATAGTTGCCGCCCCGTTCTACACTATCGATTTCCTCGACATCGTTTTGCCCGACATCAGCCACGTATAACTTGCCGGTACTTCCGTCGAAGGACATCTTATAAGGGTTACGGAAGCCATACGCCCATATTTCACCACGAGCGCCAGCCGTGTTGACGAACGGGTTGTCGCCGGGAATCCTGTAGCCTGGCAAACCCGACCCAGGCATCGGGTCGACCCTGAGAATCTTGCCGTTCAAGTTGGAAAGGTCCTGGGCGTTGCCGTTCGGAAGCGAATGTCCGGGGCCTTGGTCATCGGCATTGCCGCCGTCCCCAATTGAAATATAGAGCATACCGTCTGGCCCGAAACGCAGCTCACCGCCGTTGTGGTTGAATTGCGGGTGCGCCTCCCTGAGCACTTCCCGGCCACTGGACAGGTCAATTTTCGCCTTGTTGCTGCCCGGTTTTTTTACTTTCCACTCGGTGACCACATTGTCGTGGTCAGGTATGCCAGAGACGCTGCAATCGCCCGCGCTACCCGCGTGGGGTCGGGATTGGTAGGTATAGACCAAGCCATTTCTCCGGTAATTGGGGTGGAAGGCCAGCCCAAACAAGCCGCGCTCATCGTAGTTGATTCCAAAACATCCCAAGTTCAGCCCTAAACCGCCGAGGTTAGCGAACAAGCGTTTAGCGCCCCCTTGGTCATCGCTGACTTGGATTGACCAGATTTTACCGTTCTGTTCTGCCACAAAGAGGTGGTTCCTGTCATTAGGGGCGAAGGTTGCCGTCACCGGCGCGACAAAACCCTTTGCCACCGTCTTGAGGCCGATGGGTACAATACCCTTCGTGATTACAGTCGGGATCGGGTCTGGAACTCTCGGCCCCAACGCATAAGCGGAGAAGGATGCGGATAAAAGGCAAAAAGCCAATGTTGAATTAAGTTTATGTGTCATGATGGTCACCTTTTTAACAGTTAAGTCAAGGGCCAATTGCTGGTTAACCCTGTCACAGGGTTGCCAGCCTTTGGGTAAACTAATCCCTTATCTGTCGTCCCTGTCTTGGGCATCATCACTCAGGTGTTGATCGGAAACCGCCTCAATTTTGCCATATAAACCGTCGGTTTCATCATTGGGCCCTGCCGTAAAAAACAAGGCATTCGTCGCTTGATTCTTTAAGCCATTACCAAAGTTGAGACCCCATAAGCCGTCGATTTTTAACGGAGCGCCGTTGGGTTGAAGCAGCCTTGACCCGTTATGATGATGGTGCGTGATGCTATAGGCAATAACGCTGCCATCACCAAAATTGCCTACCAGCAACCGATTGCTGAACCGACCGAAATTGGCGGGCGCCATCGCTAAGCCCCATGGTGCATTCAATTTGCCGCCCGATGCGACACGTTGGAGCAGATGGCCGCTCGCGTCAAAAGCATTGACATAGCCCAGCCCAGGGCCATGCACATCATCATGGGCATCGGCTGGGTCATCTTGTTTGGCATAGGTCACAAAAACGACACCATTGATCGCCTGAATCCCAAATGGCGCGAAGCCGGGTTTAATTTTAGGGTCTTTGAATGCTGTCGAATCCAACGTCACTGGGTGAAACGCGTCATCAAAAACATCCACTCTAGCATGATGGAAATCGGTGGCATAGAGCAGGTAGCGGATGCCGTCTGTGTTTAGCGCTAAACCTTTATAAATAGCCCCGCTGGCCGAATTATTTACCATTTGAGTGGAAACAGTCGGAGGCGGCGACCCTTGCACGGGTGCCCAACCTGAAATCGTACCGCCTTCTGTTGCAAAAATAAATCGGCTTGGATTGTTACTAATAAGGAATTTTCCGTTGCCGCCAAAGAATACAATCCCTGTAGGTTTAGACGGCCCACCGGTAGTCGGGCCTGGAATAGTCACGATCAAGTCTTGCTTTTTACCGTCCCCGTCATACAGGGTGGCTTTACCGGTGCCGTTATCGTTTACCCAAACAAACCCATCGGGGTTAAAGGCAATTCCCCAAGCATTGACCAGATCCGCATCCGTTTGATCCGCCATGCCCGATATATTTGAGACTAGATTATGAACCGTGTAGCCCTGATGCTCCGCATACGACATTTGGGGAGTCGCCGAGA
The DNA here is from genome assembly GCF_000496735.2 of Methyloglobulus morosus KoM1. GTDB lineage: Bacteria > Pseudomonadota > Gammaproteobacteria > Methylococcales > Methylomonadaceae > Methyloglobulus > Methyloglobulus morosus. The sequence goes on along the minus strand of NZ_AYLO01000125.1, from coordinate 675 downwards.
ATAGTAGTGCTAGTATCAAAGACAGGCTGAGTTTCTTTAAGGTTTTATTTAACATATCAATCCTCCAAAAAAACACAGGAAATTATCCTGTCCCCAATTGATTCGGTTATTAGGCGCAAGTTCAAGCTTTTTTTAAAATAACTTAGATTAATTAATGGCTTATCGGAGATTGGTGTTTATGGTTCAATGTGATATCGAATCTTATTGTTAGTTTTCTTTTTACAATAAGGCTTACTTTGATTTTGGAATAGTTAAAAGTGATATTACCCCCTGTTTTTTGGTACGGTGGCAATATCCTAGTCTTACGGGTAATAATGCTATAGCACGAACAGCAGAATGAGCCTGGCTCCATTTAGGGTGAGATTGAAGAACAATGGACGGAATCAACTTGTTAAGAGTTGCTTGCAAAAATTATTTTTTAAGAATTATGAATAATTTAAGCACCTAAACTGTCTAAATTTTTGTATTTATATCGATAAAATCTAAAGTGCTTATTTGATAATATTTCTTTGGATTAAGATTTTTTTGAATCTCACAAGTTTGGTCTGGAGAGAACGATGAAAGTGAATTCGACGGCCTGCTTCGTTTTCGTGCTGCTATGGGCCATTTCCAGCAGCGCTGCTTGGGCTCGCGGTGGCGGGCATGGCGGTGGTGGGCACGGCGGCGGTGCACGTG
>NZ_AYLO01000124.1 GCF_000496735.2 Methyloglobulus morosus KoM1 | reverse complement strand
TATTTAGATGGCTAACGCTTCAACAGTGGTTTCACCATATTTGTGCTTTAACCCAATTTAAAACCCAACACCGACCAGAAAAACCGCGACGAGCAGGACAGCTATAGAAAGCTCTTCCAACTGGTGCATATAGGAAATCCTGCTCTCCTGCATTATCATTTCGATACGGTTAGTGACTTGGTCTCGCATATGTACATTTCTATTTATCATGAGATTGCTCCTAAAAATAATTGGAATAACTACGCATTTGCCCCACCAATACACCTTGGATTTCCACTTGCTCAGGCTTATAGCGCATGGCTTCCATTTTGGCATTGGCGGGAATGAGTAAGGTTTCGTGGGGGTACTGCTCAATGAATTTCAATGTCGCTTCGGATTTATTGACCAAGGCCACAACAATTTCGCCATTACGGGCATAGCTGCGTTGCTCAATAACCACCCAATCGCCATCGAAAATGCCCTGTTCAATCATGGAATCGCCCTTGATTTTCAGGACATAACAGGGTTTTTGAGTCCTTAGCTGGTCGGGAACAGCCATATAAGAAATGGTTTCTACCGCTTCTATGGGCCTTCCAGCCGCGATGTAACCCACAAAAGGCAAGCCGCCCTGGTCAGATGAACCACTGATTAATTGTTTAGCGTATTCTGTTAAACGAATACCGCGTTGCTTACGCTCTGGCGATTCAATCAGATTAGCGTCTATTAATGCTTTAATATGGGCATGTAGCGAGCCACGAGAACTTACACCTAAGCTCGAACACAGTTCCTCCAGCGTAGGCGGATGTCTGAAATTATCCTGATTCTGACTTAAAAAATCGAAAATTTCTTGCTGTTTACGGGTTAATGTCAATTTCATTGTGTTCTCTATTTGTTTTGTTATAAAAGTAGCACGAGAACAAAAACAAAACAAGTGCAGAACAAGTATTTTTTGATTTCTTTTATTTTTTGATTTCTTTTTTAGTTGCACCAAAAATTAAATACAATCCATAATCAGAACGATATTTTATTTCAGATAATCGCCCTTGTTGATTTATTGAACAAAGCCAATCGAAAATTGGGTAATCGAATTGAAATGGATACAAATGCAGAAACCTTAGATTTTCTCACTGGCATACCACTGGATAATTCCCAAACCATAAAAAACAGAGCTCTTTAAAATAGTAAACTACTTCCAAATTTACATAATGAAAAGCCCTCTCCTCCTTGTCATCGGATTAGGTATCATCCTCATAAGTTACACTGTCCTTATAAATCGCGATGTATCTACTGATCTCCAGCTTGCTGGCGTTTGGACGTATGGAGCAGGGGGGAAATTTACTATTAATCTTCATTTTCGTTTACCAAGCAACTTTACAATGACACCAGAAAAAATGTACTTAGCTTATGGTAAATATTGCAAAGGGCCTTATTTCTGTGATTACTTTGCAGACAAGCAGTTTTACTATATCGTCCCTAATTGGAATTTTATCGGCCACTTTCCTTGGCAAACTGTTCCTTCGTCAGCTAAAGTAATTGTCGATGGTACGACTGGCGAACTTAGAAAGCGGCGAGTAGATAGAGGAGATTAATTGCACATGGTCACATTTAATAAAAGCTCTTGCTTTCTGTGCAGCACTTATGTTCCTGAAGATACTCAACAGGAATAAGGTAAGCAACTATATCTCAACATTTCCAATCAATTATGCAATACTCCCAAGACTTTAAAACCGCAGCCATAGCACTCTGCAATGCCGGAAAGTTTATCGACAGCAAGGGTTGGGTGCCTGCCACCAGCGGAAATTTTTCTGCCCGCCTGCCGGATGGCACGATTGCCATTACCACGTCCGGTAAGCACAAGGGTCATCTCCAGGTCGAGGACATTATGCTGATTGATCACGATGCCAACTCGCTGGACGGCAAGAAATCGTCGGCAGAAACAGGTTTGCATACGACTTTATACAAGCGTTATCCAACAATTCAAGCCATTTTGCACCCGCATTCGATCAATGCCATACTGGTTTCAAAGATTTTTGGCGATGTAATCGTGCTGGAAAATTATGAGTTGTTGAAAGCCATGCACAGCATTACCACGCATGAAACACGGATTACGGTGCCGATTTTTGCCAACGACCAAGACATTCCGCGCTTAGCCCATGTTGTCGATCAGTACCTTGATACCGTGAATGATTGTTATGGCTACATTATCGCCGGACATGGCCTGTATACCTGGGGCGAGTCCATACTGGAGGCATTGCGCCATTTGGAAGCGCTGGATTATTTATTTGATTGCGAACTGCGACTGCACGGAGTTAGAAAACCATGAGCGTGTTAACTGTCTATCCCGATGACCAACCGAAGCAAGGCAACCGTTACGCCGATTTTGCCGACATTGAACGCGAGCTTGCGGGTATTGATGTCAAGTTTGAACGCTGGACTGCCAACCGCGAATTGACCGCCGATGACGAGCCAGCGACGGTGATTGCCGCTTATCAGGAATCCATCGACAAGCTGAAACAGCTTTACGGTTTTCAGTCTGCGGACGTGATTAACCTAAGCCCGGATCACCCGCAAAAAACGGAGTTCCGGCAAAAATTCCTGGCTGAACATACGCATGACGATTTTGAAGTGCGGTTTTTTATCGACGGACGTGGGTTGTTTTACCTGCATGTCGGGAATAAAGTCTATGCGGTGTTATGCGAAAAAGGCGACCTCATCAGCGTTCCCGCCCACACCACGCACTGGTTTGATATGGGGGAAAACCCCAGCTTCAAGGTCATCCGGCTGTTTACCACGCCGGAAGGTTGGGTAGCCCAGTTCACGGGCAGCAACATCGCCAAAGCTTTTCCCTCATTCGATGAAATCATGGCAGAACTGCAATGATTAAAGCCATCGTCACCGATATTGAAGGCACGACTTCGTCTTTGTCGTTTGTGAAGGATGTGCTATTCCCTTATGCCCGTGTGAAACTGCCCGATTATGTCCGACAACACCAGGACGAACCGACTATCAAACAATTGCTCGCAGATACCTGTAATGAAGCGAATATTTCATTAAACACTGAAAACGCCATCGAGCAGTTAATCGAATGGATAGACCAAGATAAGAAAATCACGCCGTTAAAGGCCTTGCAAGGCTTGATCTGGGAGACTGGTTACAAGCAAGGTGACTTTACAGGCCATTTGTACCAGGATGCGATAGATAATCTTAACACTTGGAAAGCCAAAGGCATTGCCTTATACGTCTATTCTTCCGGTTCGGTTTTAGCGCAAAAACTGCTTTTTGGGCATACGGCTTCCGGGGATTTAACGCCGTTATTTTCAGGGTTCTTCGACACCAACATCGGCGGCAAAAAAGAGCCTGATTCTTACCGTAAAATTGCCGATGAAATTGCCATACCTCCGGCTAACATCCTATTTTTGTCAGACATTAAAGAAGAATTGGATGCTGCAAAAACGGTGGGTTATCGAACGATTTGGCTTACCCGCCACCAAGCACCTGACACGAAAGCTGCTCATCTGCAAGTTGATTCTTTTGATGATATTATAGATTCGGCCTTTTAATGCCTGAACCGTTCGTGCTTAGCTTGTCGAAGCACACACCGCCTTTCGACAGGCTCAAGGTGAACGGAAACTTAATACTTCACAAGGCCGAATCAATAGCTTAATTGCGGGACTAAACGGCTAATTTTGTAGCCCAAATATTTAATTCCTTCACAGCCCCAATCCATTTTAAACCGATACGGCTTCGGTCATTTTTCCCGTCTTAACCCGACTGCCCCACAGCCCTGAAATAACCTGGTCGGCAATACCGTTTTCAGCACTGCTATAAAATTGCACTGAACCTATCTGGTGACCATCAGACAATAAGCCGTGATGGCCCAGTAAGTGGTGCAAACGCCTGGCAATGGCCGCGCCTGAATCGATGACTTGCACATGAACGCCCGCAATTTCTTGGATAACCGGCTTCAAAAATGGGTAATGGGTACAACCCAATACCAAGACATCGGCATTCTGCTCCAATAACGGTTGCACATATTGTGCTACCAGTGCACGGGTTTCCACGCTGTCGAGATCGCCTTGCTCCACTTGGTCAACCAAGCCGGGGCAAGCTTGTGGGATGATAAGGGCTTGATCGGCAAATCGGGCGAACAAAATCTGGAAATTATTGCTATTGATCGTCCTGCTGGTAGCCAACACACCAACAATGCCCGTTTGGGTTTTTTCGGCAGCAGGCTTGACGGCCGGTTCCATTGCCACCATAGGAAGATGATAGATACCGCGCAATTCCTTGACGGCAGCAGCCGTTGCGGTATTGCAGGCCACCACGATTGCCTTGACCTTTTGGCTTAAAAAAAACTCGAAGATAGTGGTGGACCGTTCCAGGATGAATTCTTTGGATTTATCCCCATACGGTACATGCGCGGAATCGGCAACATAAATCAAATCTTCCTGCGGCAGCAGTTGATGGATTTCGCGCAAGACCGACAGGCCGCCTACGCCGGAATCGAAAACACCAATAGGATATTTGGAATGCATTTACCGTTAAATTTATTGTTATTACACGGATAAGTTTAACTAAACCGGTAGAAGGTAACCTTATAAAGCAAACAACTCACGCATTTTTTGCCCAGGGCTTTCTGCCCGCATAAAGGATTCGCCCACCAAAAAAGTGTAGATTTCGTTATCCAGCATCAATTGCACGTCGTCTTGGGTATGAATTCCGCTTTCTGTAATGATGATTCGATCTGCCGGAATCATTGCCTTAAGGTCTAGCGTCGTCTGCAAGGACGTTTCAAACGACCGAAGGTTTCGGTTATTGATTCCCATCAACTTCGTATCCAATGTTAAGGCACGCTCCAATTCTTCCGCATTATGGGATTCAACCAAGACATCCATACCTAATTTTGTCGCGGTGTCGGACAATTCGTGCATTTGCCGGTCGCCCAAGGCGGCAACAATCAACAAAATGCAGTCTGCGCCCAAGGCGCGGCTTTCATAAACCTGGTATGGGTCGATCATGAAGTCTTTACGGATGACGGGCAACGGGCAACGCTCACGCACCATCTGCAAATAGGCCTCTGCACCTTGGAAAAACTCCTTATCCGTCAACACCGACAGACAAGTGGCACCATTCATGGCATAGTCAAGGCCAATCGTAATAGGCTCAAAAATTTCCCGAATCACGCCTTGACTAGGCGAAGCTTTTTTAATTTCCGCAATAATCGCAGGCTTTTTGGTACCGGCCTTATGTTGCAACGCCTTATAAAATCCGCGTGGTTTCTCAACACCCTGGGCAATGTCTTCCAGGTCGGCAATACTCATACGCTGTTTACGGCTGGCAACTTCTTCGAGTTTTTTAGCAAGGATTGTTTTTAAAATGTCTGGGGTGTCGGCCATTATTCTTAATTCTTATGAAATTTCTGACGAATATTGTATCAAGTCATCCAGCTTTACACGAGCAGCGCCACTTGCGATAACCTCACGGGCTTTATTAACGCCGCCTGAAAAGGTGTCGGCGATATTCGCCGCATAAATTGCCGCACCTGCATTCAATAAGACGATGTCCCGTGCTGCACCAGGCTGGTTGCCCAGGGCCGATTTTATCATGTCCAAACTCGTTGCCGCATTCGTTACCGCCAACTCGGTCAAACTCGCGCGCTGCAAGCCGAATTGCTCAGGCGTTACGGTATACATCGAAACCCTGCCGTCTTTCAATTCGGCAACATGGGTCGCTGTAGCAATGCTGATTTCATCCAAGCCGTCTTCCGCACTCACCACCAACACATGCTGGCTACCCAGTTTATTTAAAACCTGCGCCAGCGGCTCTACCCACGCCTGGGAGAAAACTCCGATGAGTTGATTCGGCGCGGATGCAGGGTTAGACAAGGGGCCGAGCAGGTTAAACAATGTCCGCACCCCCATTTCCTTACGGACATTAATCGTATGCTTCATCGCACCATGATGTTTGGGCGCGAACAAAAAACCCACACCGATTTCACGTACACATTGCACAACTTGCTCTGCCGATAAATCCAGGTTGACTCCTGCCGCTTCCAACACATCAGCGCTGCCGCAACTGCTCGATACCGAACGGTTACCGTGTTTGGCAACCTGCCCACCTGCTGCGGCGACGACGAAAGCGCAAGCCGTAGAGATGTTAAACGTATTCGCACCATCGCCGCCGGTACCACAAGTATCGATGATATGCTCGCCCGAAATGGGCACTTTGCTCGCCAACCCACGCATCACCTCAACGGCGGCGGCAATTTCGTCGACGGTTTCACCTTTGCAACGCAGGGCAATCAAAAACCCGGCGATTTGGACATCGGTCGCATCGCCATTCATAATCAGCCTCATCACATCACGCATTTCGTCTGCGGTGAGGTCTTGCTTATCCAGTAATTTTTGTAAGGCTTGTTGGATTTGCATATCTGGACTCATCTTTCCAGAAAATTCCTCAGCAAATCATGGCCATGCTCCGTCAAGATAGACTCGGGGTGGAACTGTACGCCTTCGATCTCCAAAGTCTTGTGGCGAACGCCCATTATTTCGTCGATGTTGCCCTGTTCGTCTTGCGTCCAAGCGGTGATTTCAAAGCAATCGGGCAAGGTAACCTGTTCGATGACCAGGGAATGGTAACGGGTAGCGGTGAAGGGGTTGCTAAGCCCTTTAAATACGCCCGTGTCTTGGTGGTAAACCTGCGAGGTTTTGCCGTGCATAATGCTCTTGGCATGGATGATGTTGCCGCCGAAGGCGTAACCGATGCTTTGGTGCCCTAAACACACACCCAAGATGGGAATCCGCCCGGCAAAGTTTTCGATGACCGCCACGGAAATACCGGCTTCTTTCGGTGTGCAAGGACCCGGCGAAATCACAATTTTATCGGGATTCAATCCGGCAATATCATCAACGCTGGCTTGGTCGTTACGCACGACGGTTACATTAGCGCCTAACTCGCCAAAGTATTGCACTAGGTTATAAGTGAATGAATCGTAATTGTCGATCATCACAACATTAACGGCACTCATGCTTGACCTCCCTGTTGTTCGCTGTCGAGACCCGCTTCCGCCATGCTGACGGCACGGAACACGGCGCGGCCTTTATTCATCGTTTCATCCCATTCGCTTTGAGGGATAGAATCGTACACGATGCCCGCCCCCGCCTGAATATGCAGCCTATTGTCTTTGATAACAGCCGTTCGGATCGCTATCGCGGTGTCCAGATTGCCCGACCATGAAATATAACCGACGGCACCGGAATAAACCCCACGCTTGACGGGTTCGAGTTCGTTAATGATTTCCATCGCGCGTATTTTGGGTGCGCCACTAACCGTTCCCGCTGGAAAAGTCGCCGCCAGTACATCAAAAGCATTATTGCCGGATTGCAATTGCCCCGTAACATTGGAGACGATGTGCATGACATGGGAATAGCGTTCGACAATCATCTTGTCGGTCAACTCCACCGTGCCGATTTCTGCCACGCGTCCGGTATCGTTACGTCCCAAGTCGATCAGCATCAGGTGTTCGGCAAGCTCCTTGGGGTCTGCCAACAGTTCTTGTTCCAGTTCCAGGTCGAGTTCCGGCGTTGCGCCGCGCCGGCGCGTCCCTGCGATTGGGCGTACCGTAATTTGGTCATCCTCTAACCTGACCAATATTTCTGGCGAAGAACCCGCAATGTGGAAGTCGCCCAGATTGAGAAAAAATAGGTACGGCGACGGGTTCAGGCAGCGTAAGGCGCGGTATAAATCCAGCGGCGGCGCACTGTAAGCGATGGACATGCGCTGCGACAAGACCACCTGCATGATGTCGCCGTCGGTGATGTAATCCTTGGCCTTGAGCACCGCTGCTTTAAAGCCATCTTCCGTAAAACCGGACACAAAATCCGCTTCCCGCACACGCGTGGGCTGTGTATGCTTGGCGGGCTCGGCTTTCATCTCACGCAGTTTTCTTGCCAGGTCATTCAAGCGCGTAACGGCGAGGTCGTAAGTATTGTCTTCCTCTGGATTGGCATGGGTTAGCAATAGCATCTTGCCGGACAGGTTGTCGAACACCAGGATTTCTTCCGACACCATCAGCAAAATATCCGGGCAGCCCAAGGGATCGGGCTTATCCGACCGCAAACGCGGCTCGATATAAGCGACGGTTTCATAACCGAAATAGCCAACCAAACCACCGCTAAAGCGCGGCAATTCTTGAATATCCGGCACGATATAACGAGACTTGAAGGCTTCAATCCAGGTCAAAGGATTTTCATGGACAGCGCTTTCCACCACCTTTCCATCCGTTTCCAGCCGGATGTCATTGCCGTAAACCTTAACAATAGTTTTACACGGCAACCCGATAATCGAATACCTACCCCATTGTTCTCCGCCATGCACCGATTCAAACAAATAAGAGTACGGACCGTCGGCCAGCTTTAGGTACGCACTCAAGGGCGTATCCAAATCCGCCAACACTTCCCGGCTGATCGGGATACGGTTGTAACCTTGGCGGGCGTAGTAATTGAATTGTTCTGGGGTCATGAATATTTAGGCAAAAGGCGCAAGGTTCAAGGCAAAAATCATGTAATCGTGTAGGTTGGGTTAGACGCGCAAACTCTCTGTTTTTAATTGTTTTGCACGAAAGTTAAGGCGCGTCGTAACCCAACATTCGGCGGTTAATTATGTCAGCAATTGTTGGGTTACGGCGCACGGATAGTCCAGTTGTAATTTTGGCATGATTTATTTTGTGCGCCTAACCCAACCTACTGGACTACAGACTCACAAAAGAAAATTTTTATTGCCTTATCTTATATCGTTATACCTAATTTCAATTCGTAGTATGGACACATCTCTATTGAAGGGTCGTAAGACAATAGAAGAAATGCTCGCGTCACATACTTTATATTTTCAAATTTATGCCTTGCCAAATAAGCTTCAACAGTGATTCGATCCAACATTTCTTCATCTGTATGAACGACCACAATATAACCTCCGTCATACGGTGGTTCTTTTAATTTTGGATATTTTGAATCTTTTCGGGATAAAAGTTTTTGAAGTGATTCAATAAACTTTGTCTTATCCCAATTGGCATATTCATGTATCGCACCTGATTTGTAGTTCTTTATCGCTTTTTCATCCACCAACTCCGTTACTTCAATAGCTACTCGTTTCCAATCGAAATTCAATGCTTCGCAATCGGGAGGATCGTTTGGCCGTCCTCGTCTTTTCAGAGAAGTAAATAGAATTTCGCCCTCTCTTTCTAATGATTCGACAAGACAGGTTACAACTCCCCATTCTTCTATATCGCGGTCTGAACTCCAACCAAAAAAACCCGCATACCCTCGCGCTTTGTTTCTTGCTTCTGTTATTAAATCAAATATTTCTGTTTCTAATATTTTCATTAAACCTAAGATACAGATTCGAGTTCTTGAAATCTAACCAACCTTCGCCATCTCCGCCCGCATTTCATCGATAATCGCCTTATAATCCGGCTTGCCGAATATAGCAGAACCGGCGACGAAGGTATCTGCACCAGCAGCCTTTATCGCGCCGATGTTAGCACCGTTAACGCCACCGTCGATTTCCAGGCGGATGTTGAAACCGCTGTCGTCGATGCGTTTGCGGACTTCGCGTAATTTACCCAAGGCCGACGGCAGGAAGGATTGTCCGCCGAAGCCGGGGTTGACCGACATCAACAGAATCATGTCGAGCTTGTCCATGACATAATCCAAATGGCTTAAGGGCGTGCCAGGATTGAACACCAAACCCGCCTTGCAACCGCAATCTTTAATCAACTGTAAGGTACGGTCGATATGCACGGACCCTTCGGGATGGAAGGTGATGTATGACGCACCCGCCTTGGCAAAATCAGGCACGATGCGGTCAACGGGTTCAACCATCAAATGCACGTCGATGGGCGCAGTAACGCCGTGTTTACGCAAGGCTTCACAAACCAGCGGCCCGATGGTCAGGTTAGGCACAAAATGGTTGTCCATCACGTCGAAATGGACGATGTCCGCGCCAGCTTTCAATACGTTATCGACTTCCTCGCCCAATTTCGCAAAATTGGCGGACAGGATGGAAGGGGCAATCCAGTTTTCGTTCTTCATGTTCTTTCCTCGTTTGGATTAAATACTTAATAAATTGTGCGATTATATCTTGTTTTTACGCTTTGGGCTTCGTATACAATAGCCGGAATTCACATTGAAGGATGCCCAGGCCATGAAATTAGTCACTTTTACCCACAACAATTATTCCCGCTTTGGCGCGGTGATCGATGATGAAGTGGTGGATGGCGTGGGCGAAATGAACCTGCCAGGGGCGATGATTAATTTTATATCCGCTGGCGAGCCCGCATTGCAAGCCATGCGTAAACGCATCGCCAGCGGCAACCACCGGATTCCGTTGTCGGAAGTCAAGTTGCAGGCACCAATTCCGCGCCCTGGAAAATATTTGGCAATTAGCCTGAATTATGCCGACCATATCGCCGAAACCGGACGCGATAGGCCGGAGTATCCCAGCTTTTTCACCAAGCAAAGCACTTGCGTCATTGCCCACGGCGATGCCATCCATCGGCCTAAAGTGTCCGACAAGCTGGATTACGAAGGCGAACTGGCATTTGTTATCGGCAAACGCTGCCGCCATGTGCCGGTAGACGAGGCTTATAAGGTAATTGCGGGTTATACCATTGCCAATGATGTTTCGGTGCGAGACTGGCAATTCCGCTCACCCACTTTTACTGTCGGCAAGTCATTCGACACCTGCGGCCCATTGGGGCCTTGGGTTGTGACGAGCGACGAAATCAGTGATCCACATAATCTCAATATCAAGACGTGGGTTGATGATGAATTACGGCAAGACTCCAATACCCGCTATATGCTGTTCAACTGCCATGAGATGGTCGCCTACCTGTCGCAAGCCATGACATTGGAGCCGGGGGATGTTATCAGCACGGGCACTCCCAGCGGCGTAGGCGTAAAGATGGAACCCCGTGGTTATTTGAAGCCGGGGCAAACCGTTACAGTTGAAATCGAAGGGATAGGGCAATTAAGCAATCCGGTTATTGAAGAACCGCAATAACCCTTATGCTTTTGCGGTATTTTTAACCAACGGCTTTTCAGCAAGCGGCTTATCCTCTTGCCGTCTTGGCACGGGGAAGATAACCGTCACTTTTAAGCCGCCAAATTGCGATACGCCCAACGCCAATTCCGCGCCGTACATGCTGGTAATCCTTTCGACGATGGAAAAACCCAGCCCACTGCCTTGTGCCGTTTGGGCGGTTTCCACACATCGGTGAAAACGTTTTAAGGAATTTTCATATTGATCCGGCGGTATTCCTGGCCCTGAGTCCTCCACCCTAAATTGCAATTGGCTTTGGCTGCCTTCCAAGTAAATCACGATATTGCCGCCAGCGGGCGTGTATTTGATGGCATTATCGATAACATTCCTGACTAAAATGGTAATAAGCTGGGTATTCGCAAAGATTGGCACGGCATCTTGTTCCACAAATTCGATCTGTATCCGTTTTTTGTGCGCTGCCGGTTCCAGTTCGGTAATCACTTGAATGACTTCGCGATTTACAAAAGTAATCTCTTTGGCAAGATATTCTTTACCGGATTCTATCCTCGAAAACGTCAACAATTGCTGCACCATGTAAGTCATCCGGTGGACAGCTTGTGAAATCCGCAGCAACGCTTGCTTGCGGACGGCTTCATCGGTTGTCCGCAATGCCACTTGCGCTTGGGTCAGCAACCCGGCCAGCGGTGTCCTTAACTCGTGTGAAGCATCTGCGGTAAATCGGCGTTCGTGTTCAAAAGCCTGTTCAAGCTGGGCGAACAAATTATTGATTTCTTTGACAACAGGGACGACTTCCTTGGGGAGTTTTTTCGCTGATAAGGGCTTAAGGAAACTGGCTTCTCGTTTGGATAAAGCCCTTTCCAGGCGGCTAAGCGGTTTCAGGGCATAGCCGACGATAAACCAGATAACGATACCCAATAACGGCAATCCCACCAAAAACTGGGTCACTAAATGCCAGGAAATATCATCCGTCAATTGGGCGCGTATTTCCTCCTGTTGACCCACATGGATAACGTAATCGCCCGTGGCATTAGTGATGCTAAAAACATGCCATAGATGATCGTCTATCGTTTTTTCGCTGAAGCCCCGTATCGAAGAAGACAAGGCAAATTTAGGCGAGCTTTCCGACCGCAGCAACAGCCCGCTCTCCTTCGACCACAACTGAAAAGCTATTTTTCTTTCATATTTATGCCCAAAAGCATCCGCTTGCAATAGCTCGTCGAAAACATCCCACAAGGGATCCTCATTTTTAGGTCGGTTGTCGCCAAAAATCGGAAAATGTTGGGCAGCTTTTGAATGCAACAGCAAACCATCATTTTCGGATTTAAGCTGAAAAGCGATTTTCCGGTCATAATCCTGACCTAACACATCGGTTTGGACGAGTTTTAAGCGTTCTTCCAAGGCACTGTCTTGCGGCAAGCTATCCAAAAAAGCCAACAGCACTTTACCCGATTGGGCCAATTCGGCATCGAACAGGGCGGCAACTTCATCCCGTGTGACACGGTAATTGATATAGGCGGTAATTCCCCAGATCAGCATAGAAGCTGATAATAAGGTCACCAATAACAACTGCCGCAAGGAGTAATTCATTCGCCATCATCAGTTTCGGTTTCGGCTTCAACCTCAGAATCCGTATCGCTTTCTGAATCAATGATATAGCCAACACCCCTGACCGTACGGATGATGCCGGAATCAAGTTTTTTCCTCAAATAATGGATGTGTACTTCAACCGTATTGCTTTCTATGTCCGAGTTCCACGAATACAGGCTTTCCTCTAACCGGGCGCGTGAGACCACGCGCCCGATGTTGCCCATGAGGAAACTGAGGATTTCAAATTCTTTCTGCGATAGCTCAACTTTTTCACCGTTGAACGTCACTTGGTGCGACGCAGGATCAAGGATCAATCCCTTATATTCGATGGTCGGCGTCCCCCTGCCCTCGTTGCGCCGTGCCAATGCCCTTAGCCGCGCGCACACCTCGTCCAATTCAAACGGCTTGATGACGAAATCATCCGCACCGCTGTCCAAACCTTCCACCCGGTCGGGTACAGTATCTTTCGCTGTCAACACCAACACAGGCGTTTCATCCTTACGTGCCCTTAACGCGCGCAAAATGGACAAGCCGTCCATGTCCGGCAGGTTCAAGTCCAACACGACAAGCTCATAACAGCTCATCTTCAGCGCTTCATCAGCCAATTTGCCGTTGGTAAGCCAATCGACGGCGTAGCCTTCCATTTTCAAGCCAGCAGATAAGCCATCGCCCAATATTTCATCATCTTCCACCAGTAAAAGCCGCATGTCACCTCTCAAAATAGTTGCTATTAACCAACCATAACGTAAACAAAGAAAGTTAACCCTGACTTAAAATTTGCCTTGCACCTGATGCCGTAAGGTAAATAGCGCGGGTTGTTATTCACATAATGCCGTTAATGTTAAACTGGACGCCCCTTTTATAAAACATCCGGATTTCTATTGCCGCCGCTTAGTCTATACGTCCACATCCCCTGGTGCATCAAAAAATGCCCTTATTGTGATTTTAATTCCCATGCCAAAAAGGCGGAATTGCCGGAATCGGCTTATATTGATGCCCTGCTGAATGATTTAACTGCTGACTTAGAACGCTACGCCATCACCCGTCCCATCCAAAGCATCTTCATCGGGGGCGGCACACCCAGCCTGTTTTCACCCGAATCGTTAGACCGTTTGATCGCAGGGATCGACCGACGTACCGCTTTAGACAAAGACATCGAAATCACACTGGAAGCCAATCCAGGAACTTTTGAAAGCACAAAATTTAAAGAGTTCAAAGCCTTGGGCATCAACCGATTGTCCATCGGCGTACAAAGCTTTAATGACGGCTTGCTAACAAAGCTGGGGCGTGTGCATTCTGGGCAAGAAGCCGTCAAGGCCGCAGAAATAGCCCATCATGCCGGATTCACCCATTTTAACCTGGACTTGATGTTCGGCTTGCCCGGCGCAATTCCTGGCGACAGCGAAAAAGACGTAGCTACAGCCATTGCCCTTAAACCCGCGCACATTTCCTTCTACCAGTTAACCCTGGAACCTAACACCTTATTCCATAAATACCCGCCCAAACTGCCCGACGACGACTTTATTTTTGCCACCCAAAAGCATTGCCAAGGCTTATTGGCCGATAACGGCTATCGACAATATGAAATTTCGGCGTATAGCCAGCCTGGTAAGGAATGCCGCCATAACGTCAATTATTGGCAGTTCGGCGATTATTTAGGGATTGGTGCAGGCGCGCATGGCAAAATTACAGAAGCGTTGCCGAACCAAATTACCCGCACCTTTAAACCCAAAAGCCCTGAACTCTACCTACAAAACCCGTCTCAAAACGGCAGCAGACTAGCCATCGCCATTCATGATTTGCCCATCGAATTCATCATGAACCAACTACGGCTGCGGCGCGGATTCACCTTAGCCCATTACCAAAGCATGACCGGATTGCCTGCAAGCACCTTGCAACCCGCATTGTCCGATTGTCAGACACAAGGCTTAATCACCTTGGAAAACGGTTATTATGCCTGTACGGATAAGGGCTGGGATTTTTTGGATACGGTTTTGGGGAAGTTTATTGCTTGAAAAAGTCGATTTATCACTATGACTGGTTTTATTTGTTGGTTTAAGCGATTTTGGGGCGCAGTTAAACCGTTCGTGGTGAGCTTGTTGAGCCATGAACGAGACCAACTTGTTCCCTCTCCCCTTGTGGGACGACCACCAGGGATGACGGAAGTGCGGCAGCAGGTATGGAACCTGCGCCGTTAGGGCTAGGGTGAGGGGTTTATTAAGGTGTCGCTACCGCGACGGTTATTTGAATGTGGGTTCTCGTACCCACGGACGAGATACTTTTCTTTGCGCGGACAAAGAAAAGTATCCAAAAGAAATC
>NZ_AYLO01000123.1 GCF_000496735.2 Methyloglobulus morosus KoM1 | reverse complement strand
AAAGACTGCGTGACAAAAATCCATGAAATCTGTACAATTTAGTGGTTTTGCCGCATATTGCCCTTTGGAAAAACTACCAAAATGGTTTGCAGCACAAGGGTTTACAGGGAAGTCTTAGCCCTTAGATCAACATACTTCAGAGGTATCCATGAGTCAAAGTAATCTACCGCCTAGACAAGGTTTATATGACCCGCGCAACGAACATGATGCATGCGGCGTGGGCTTCATCGTCCATATTAAAGGGCAAAAAAGCCATGCGATTGTACGCCAGGGTTTGGACTTACTTGAAAATCTGACCCATCGCGGCGCAGTTGGCGCAGACCCCTGTGCCGGCGATGGCGCTGGAATTCTACTGCAAATCCCCGATGCTTTTTTCCAAGACGAATGCGGAAAGCTGGGTATTTCCCTGCCTGCAGCCGGAGAATATGCAGTTGGCATGGTATTTTTACCCCGCAATCAAGCGGATCGCGCTACCTGCGAAAACTTATTCGCACAATTTGTTGCCCAAGAAAAGGCTACCCTGCTTGGCTGGCGCGACGTGCCGGTCGATAACAATAATCTGGGCTATTCGGTCAAACCAGTCGAACCGTTTATACGCCAGGTTTTTATCGGTCGGGGTGTGGATTGCACCGACCAAGATGCCTTCGAGCGCAAGTTGTTCGTCATCCGCAAACAGGTAGAGAATGCTGTCAGTGACTTAAAACTGGACGGTGGGCACGCTTTTTACGTGCCTTCGTTGTCGTCTCGGACTATCGTTTACAAAGGGATGTTGCTTGCCAATCAGGTGGGTTCTTTTTATCCCGAATTGAATGATAATCGTATTTCCAGCGCCTTGGCGTTGGTGCATCAACGCTTTTCCACCAACACCTTCCCTACCTGGGATTTGGCGCACCCGTTTCGCATGATCGCCCACAATGGTGAAATCAACACCTTGACGGGCAATGTTAACTGGATGGCGGCGCGCCGTCATTCCATTGCGTCTACCATATTGGGAGATGACATCCACAAATTATGGCCTTTGATCGCTAAAGGGCAATCAGATTCGGCCTGCTTTGACAATGCTTTGGAATTGCTGGTCGCCGGCGGTTATTCAATGGCGCACGCCATGATGTTGCTGATTCCAGAGGCGTGGGCCGGAAACGACTTGATGGACGAAAAACAACGGGCATTTTACGAATACAATGCCGCCCTAATGGAACCTTGGGACGGCCCTGCCGCCGTCGCCTTCACCGATGGTCGGCAAATCGGCGCCACCCTGGATCGCAACGGCCTAAGGCCCGCCCGCTATCTGGTTACGGATGACGATTTTGTCATCATGGCCTCGGAAATGGGTGTGATTGAAGTGCCTCAACATAAAATCATCAAAAAATGGCGTTTACAACCCGGCAAAATGTTGTTGATCGACATTGAGCAAGGACGAATCATTGATGATGCCGAATTGAAAGCCCAATTGGCGCAGGCGCACCCCTACTCAGATTGGCTCAGCAAAACCCAGATTCATCTTGCCAAACTGCCGCCGGAAATTGCTGCGATGGCACCCGATACCCATACCTTGCTGGACAGGCAACAAGCTTTTGGTTATACCCAGGAAGACATCGAGTTTTTGATAAAACCGATGGCGCTGACCGGGCAGGAAGCTATCAGCTCGATGGGCATAGATGTCGCCCTAGCGGTGCTGTCCGACCGCCCACGTATGTTGTATGACTATTTCAAACAAGGTTTTGCCCAAGTCACCAATCCGGCAATCGACCCTATACGTGAAGAATTAGTCATGTCCTTGGTCTCGTTTATTGGCCCACGTCCCAACCTGCTGGGTTTGGACGAAGGCGGGACGCACATGCGGCTCGAGGTGGAGCAACCCATCCTGACAAACCAGGATCTAGAAAAAATCCGCCGTATTGAAACCCGCACGGACGGTGCATTCAAGACCAAGACATTAAGCCTATCCTATCCAACTGATTTAGGTGCGAGCGGGATGGAAGCGGCACTCGATAGGCTTTGCGAAGCCGCAAAACGGGCGGTGGAAGACGGCAGCAACATCCTAGCGCTTTCAGATCGGGACATGGACGCTACCCATGTTGCGATTCCCGCCTTATTGGGCACATCTGCAGTCCACCACTTCCTGACACGTGAAGGCTTACGTACTAAAGTCGGCTTAGTCATTGAAACGGGCGAAGCCAGGGAAGTCCAACATTTTGCGTTGCTTGCGGGTTATGGCGCAGAAGCGATCAACCCTTATCTGGCTTTTGACACCCTTTCCAACCTTTGCGAAAAAATGCCTGGGTTGACCGAATATGAAGCGCATAAGCGCTACGTGAAAGCCATCTCCAAAGGCATACTGAAAGTCATGTCCAAAATGGGCATTTCAACTTACCAATCCTATTGCGGCGCCCAAATTTTTAATGCCGTTGGATTATCAGAACCCTTTTTAGAAAAATATTTCACGGGCACAACCAGCACCACCGAAGGTGCTGGACTAGCTGAAATTAGCGAAGAAACCGTACGCCGTCATCGACTTGCGTTTGGTAACGCGCCTTTGCTGAGGGATGCCCTGGACGTGGGCGGTGAATACGCTTACCGGATTCGCGGTGAAGCGCACGCCTGGACGCCTGCCTCTATCAGCAAACTGCAACATGCCACACGCAGCAACAGCCGTGAGCAATTTGAGGAATTCTGCCGCTTGATCGACGAGCAAAACGAGATGCTCCTGACCTTGCGCGGCTTGATGACGTTTAAGGAAGACGGCAAACCCATTCCATTGGATGAAGTCGAGTCGGCAGCCGACATCGTCAAACGCTTTGCGACCGGCGCCATGTCGTTCGGGTCGATTTCCTACGAAGCCCACACCACCTTGGCGATTGCCATGAACCGTATCGGCGGCAAATCGAACACAGGTGAAGGCGGAGAGCTATCGGAGCGTTTCAAACCTTTGGCGAATGGCGATTCCATGCGTTCGGCCATCAAGCAGGTTGCATCCGGGCGTTTCGGCGTGACCACCGAATACCTAGTCAATGCGGATGATCTCCAGATAAAAATTAGCCAAGGTGCCAAACCGGGTGAAGGTGGGCAATTGCCCGGACACAAAGTGGATGCTGTGATCGCAAAAGTCCGCCATTCCACGCAAGGCGTCGGTTTAATATCCCCGCCCCCACACCACGACATCTACTCAATTGAAGATTTGGCGCAGCTTATCCACGACTTGAAAAATGTCAACCCAAATGCCAGAATCAGCGTCAAGCTCGTTTCCGAGGTAGGAATTGGCACGGTGGCGGCGGGTGTGGCTAAAGCCCACGCCGACCATGTGACCATTGCCGGATATGATGGCGGTACCGGTGCAAGCCCAATGACATCCATTAAACATGCCGGCTTACCCTGGGAAATTGGCCTTGCCGAAACCCATCAAACCCTGGTGCTTAACAAGTTACGGGGACGTATTGCCGTACAAGTTGACGGCGGGTTACGCACAGGTCGTGATGTGATAATCGGCGCGTTATTGGGTGCCGATGAGTTTGGCTTCGCTACCGCACCGTTGATTGTTTCCGGTTGCATAATGATGCGTAAATGCCATCTTAACACCTGTCCAGTAGGCGTTGCGACGCAAGACCCAGAGCTCAGGAAACGTTTCACCGGGCAACCTGAACATGTGGTCAATTATTTCTTCCTGGTTGCTGAGGATGTCCGCCGTTGGATGGCGAAATTGGGCTTCCGCACCATCAACGAAATGATAGGCCGCTCGGATAAGCTTAATATGCAACCCGCCCTTGCCCATTGGAAATCCCAGGGACTTGATTTCAGCCGAATTTTTTACAAACCGCCCGTTGACGAAAGCACGGCGGTTTACCAATGCGAAGTACAGGATCATGGCTTGGCAAACGCCCTGGACCATGAACTGATTAAGCAGGCGAAACCCGCTTTGGAAAACGGAAAACCCGTAGAAATCAACATCCCAATCCGTAACATCAATCGCACGTTTGGTGCGATGTTATCAGGCGAAGTTGCCAAACGCTATGGACATAACGGCTTGCCGGACGATACCATTGCTATCCGCGTCAATGGCACAGCCGGACAAAGCTTTGGTGCGTTTTTAGCCCAAGGCATCAGTATCCAGCTGGAAGGCGATGGTAATGATTATGTCGGCAAAGGCATGAGCGGCGGACGTATCGCCATCTTGCCACCCAAGGATTGCAAGATTAATCCAGCTGAAAACATTATCGTGGGCAATACCGTTTTATACGGGGCGATCAGTGGCGAATGTTATTTTAATGGCGTGGCGGGCGAACGCTTCGCTGTCCGTAACTCCGGCGCGATTGCTGTTGTGGAAGGCGTAGGCGACCACGGCTGCGAATACATGACCGGCGGCGTGGTAGTCGTTCTCGGCTCAACGGGGCGAAATTTTGCCGCCGGTATGTCCGGTGGGATCGCTTATGTATTGGATGAAAACGGCGACTTCAACAAACGTTGCAATATGGCGATGGTCGAACTGGAACCCATCCCAGCGGAAGATGAGGCACTGGAAGCCACTGCCCATCAGGGCGGCGATATGGAAACACACGGTCGCGTGCGTATCATGTCCGATATGACCCGCAATGATGCATTTAGGCTAAAACTTTTAGTGCAAAACCACAAACATTATACCGGCAGCCAACGCGCCCAACATATTCTGGAAAATTGGTCGGAATACCTGCCGCGTTTTGTCAAAGTCATGCCAGTTGATTACCGTGAAGCCCTTAAACAAATTCAGGCATTGCAAACTTCCGCAGCCGCATAAAATTTCAAATAGAAGGTATTAAAGATGGGTAAACCAACGGGGTTTATGGAAATCGCTCGCGCTGACCGCCGCTATGCGCCAGCGAGTGAGCGCATCAAGCATTATCGGGAATTTACCCTTGTACCATCTGATGCGGAAATGTCCCAGCAAGGCGCGCGCTGCATGGATTGCGGCATCCCTTATTGCCATAACGGTTGTCCAGTTAACAATATCATCCCAGACTGGAATGAAATGGTGCATCGGGGCGATTGGCAAAATGCCTTGGCTATCTTGCACAGTACCAACAACTTCCCTGAATTCACCGGACGCATCTGCCCCGCCCCCTGCGAAGCGTCTTGTACGCTAAACCTGACCGATCAACCCGTCACCATCAAGTCAATCGAATGCGCCATCATCGATAAAGGCTGGGAAATGGGTTGGGTTAAACCCCAAATTCCTGCAAAAAAAACAAGCAAACGAGTTGCCGTGATTGGTTCTGGCCCGTCTGGATTGGCTTGTGCCCAACAACTCGCCCGAGCCGGACATGATGTGGTCGTGTATGAAAAAAATGACCGTATTGGCGGATTGCTACGTTATGGCATTCCCGATTTCAAGATGGAAAAACGCCTTATCGATAAACGCATTGCCCAAATGCAAGCGGAGGGCGTGAAATTCAGGCCAAACAGCCATATTGGGGGGAACATCCCTGCACAAAAACTGCTTTCGGATTTTGATGCGGTGGTATTGGCAGTCGGTTCGGAAAAACCGCGCGACCTGGAAGTGCAAGGGCGTAATGAACTGGACGGCATCCATTTCGCCATGGATTTCCTGCGGCAACAAAACAAGCGCAATGCAGGTGACTCCATCCCTGATGAAACCGCCATCAGCGCCAAAGCTAAGCATGTAGTCGTCATCGGCGGCGGCGACACCGGTTCGGACTGTATTGGCACGTCCATACGTCAAGGTGCGGCATCCGTCACGCAGATAGAAATCCTGCCTAAGCCTCCGGAAAAAGAGAACAAAATGATGACGTGGCCGCTTTGGCCCAACAAGCTACGCACCTCATCCTCACAGGAAGAAGGCTGCGAGCGGCATTGGAGCGTCAATACGACTAGCGTCACCGGTAAAGACGGCAAAGTTACCCACCTTAACGCCATCCAAGTTGAATGGAAACAAGAAAACGGCCAATGGAAAATGAGCGATAAGCCTGATAGCGCATTTACCCTACAAGCCGATCTCGTTCTTTTGGCTATGGGTTTCGTCCACCCCGTGCATGATGGATTACTGCAAGAACTCGGCGTAGAACGCGATCCACGCGGCAACATCAAGGCCAATGAAAAACAATACCAAACTTCAATAGACAAAGTCTTCGCTGCGGGCGACGGACGACGCGGACAATCGCTAGTCGTATGGGCTATACGCGAAGGCAGGCAGGCCGCTCGCGCAGTCGATGAATATTTGATGGGCTATTCGGAATTGCCTAGGTAACATGTTCTGAACAAAGCGAAGCGCATAAATCGCAAACAATGCGCCCCTCGTTCCGGCATCTCCTATGGATTTAGATTAAAAACACCTCCGTAGCTGTACGTTACGCCAAACAGCGGATGGTTAATTTTAAAATCCAGATCAAAGCTGTGATCAGAAAGCGCAGTTTCTATAATCGTTGCATGACCTAGAAACAACACATCAGGAATTGGTATTTTAATGTTACCGATTTGCCATAAGTGGCCATTACTACGATAAACCAACATGTCGTTTTCAACGGTCAGTTTCAAATTAAGTCCGAAACCGAAGCCTACAAATTCAATCAATTCATTGCCTTGTTGATATTCCATCCGCGAGGCAAATACAGTGCTTTTGCCATTGTCTGCGTGGATAGTGCGCTTCCAAAACAATGTATCGGGTTTATCAGCCTTAATCCATTTTTCGACACAAGCACTCATGTTGTTGCCTTTCATGTCAATTAATCCGCCCATCAAGCGGGTGATGAACAACATTGGCCAAACAAACTTAGGATAGTTAACATACATTGTCCCAGTCACCATTAGATGATCGTCTTGCAGTTGGTAATGCCGTTGGATGACTGGAGGTAAATGATGCCAGTTATCGCCCAGAACTTTTTGCATAAGTGGTGTAGTGCTCATATTGACTTTGACTCACAATAGTTACGTAACCCTAGTAGACATTTGTTAGTTACATACCGAAAATAGCTAACTGAAATCGTTTCAGTCAAATAATCAAATATCCCGCAACGGGTTTGAAGCAAATACCGAAAACGAACTCGTGTTTGTTCTTCATTAATAGTATCGAATATCCATAATCCAGCAAATTTCGCTAAATACCAAGGGACACCATCTTAATTGCCGCATTCTTGGGTGGCTTAACTTGAACAAATTCTACAACCATTTCCATACCAAGTTTTGAACGGACAGAGACTTGTCCGCCAATACACGCGGAATATTCGCCATCGCCAATCATTTTCAAACTATCGGAAAAAGGATCCCAATCGTATCTGACCGAATAGTCTTGTGATATTCGATAAACTTCATCGCGTGGCAATCCAATACCGATACTTGCTTCAATGATTGGCACTTTGTTACGCCTTAAGTTAAAAGGGCTATTTATTCTTGTGGGTTCGATTGCCACGGATTATCAGCTTGCAGCCCTTTTTTGGGGATGGACTGCATAATTTGGAAACCGATTGCCCCAAGCGATAGGAACATGCCAGTCAAGATACAACCTAAGGCGCTTTTAAAGAAGATAAAGCTGGCTTCTGAAACTATTCCCGATTTGCCGAAAATAAATACGGTTAACAGAGGGGTAATGACCAGCATGACGTTTAGATAGGAAATCCAGAATTTAGCCCTGGCTTCGGTGCCGCACAATTCCAAGATTAACTGGTACAAATCCTTCGATAAAGTAAAAATTACAAAACCGCTGACGGTAAGACTTAAAGTGACTTCTATAACAAATAATGACAATTCGCCCATTTTCTTTTCCTCAACTATTAAATTACCCATAAAACAAGATGGCATTCGGCCTTATACCGGCTTAAACACCATCAACCAATAAACGCCCAACATTGCAATGAACGCAGGATAGCCCAGCCATTCCCAATAGTTGGCATATTGCCAATACTGGTCTGGAAGTCCGGCGTTTTTCTTTGCAGCAACCATCGCCATGTCTGCCATACGCAATTGTAGCCAGACCACCGGAAGCCAACAGATACCAGCCAGGGCGTAACAGGCATAAGTCCACAATAACCAAGTTTGGGTCATCGTGAAGCCCGCCATTGAAATCATCGCAAAGCCCGTCAACGGTTGGATGATGACGGCTGGGGTGGTAAACCAAAAATCAGCCTTTACGACCAGCCTTGCAACTTCCGAAATAGCCTGGATGTTGCGCGTCCGGTGAGTAAAGTACAGGTAGAACGCGCTGCCAAAGCCCGTGCCGACCAGCAACACGCTAGATAGAATATGTGCCCATTTCAAGATCAAATAAGTGCTCATTGTGTTGTGCCTTCGTATTTGTAAAGTAGCCAAAGTAGGGTTAAAAACGGAATGTTCTTCAAAATCGGGCCGAACGGGTGCAGCCAGAATTCGGGTAGCCAGATTGAAATAACCACCGTGTAGATCAATACGAGTACTGCCTGCCCTTGCCATAAGGCTTTACTGGGTATTAATAACGTCATAATCCCAAAGGTAATATCTGCTGCTGATCCTAGATAAAGTGCCGCTAATGCGGATTGACCCACTATGCCGATGCGGGCAAGCAAAGCGAAACTGTCTTGTTGCGGGTAAATGCCTATCGACAATACGCCCGTGACCAGCCACACAATGGCAAGGCTGTATCGGATTAGCCGGATGTCAGCCGTTTGCATGGGTGCAGTCCGGGTTAACAAAAGCTCGATAGCTTCTCGGCGATCGTCCAAGTAATTTTGTAAAACCTGTTGTATCTCCCGTATTCCCTGCATTCAACATGGTCAAAGTATCACTGCATAATGGGCTTGCAGGCATGAAATCGCCAACTCGTGCGGAAAGCCCGACAAGGATCGAAGGAATGCTGAGATGCAAGGCTTTGGAATGCCCCATTTGTTGCCGATAGCTGTCCAGCATGCCGCGCATGTCGGTAGCCTCCAAGCCAACGCAAGCAACAGTTTGGCTTTGGGCATCGGGATCGCTAAGCCAACGGTTGACGGCTGCACAAATATCGTCGATGTGGACGGGTTGCAGGCGTTGTTTACCGCCAGCGGCCAAGGTATGGATAGTCAATCCTGCCAACAACCGGAACATTTTGGCGCTGGCACCGTCTTCGCCGTAGATCACGGAAGGCCGCAAGATTAACCATTTTATCTCGTCTGGTAAGGCGTTAAGGAAGGCTTCCGGCGCGCGTCGGGTTTGGAAATAAGGCGTTTCAATGCCCTTATCCACACCTAATGCGGAGACTTGCACGACGCGTTTAACCCCCGCTTCCCGGCAAGCCGAAAACAAGGCGATAGGCGTTCGCTCATGCAGTAGCGCCATGGGTTGCTTAGCACTGTCGCGCAATACGCCGACCGCATTGATTACCGCGTCGATTCCGGCAAGTTTTGGCAACCAGGCTTCTTTAGTGGTGTCTTTGCAAAAATCGACCGCAATGTCGTCCGGTAGTGTGGGTTTGCGGACACCGCGAATAACGGTGTGCCCTGCCGCCCGTAATGAGGTTGTTAAATGTCGGCCAACAAAGCCAGTTGCGCCGCAGATTAGGATTTTCATGCTATTTCTCCAGAAATAATCGAATTAATTTGCCTTAAAAATTGTTCCAAATAGATAATCCGAACCTGTTTGCCTTTTTATCTCAAACAACAAATGCAAATAAGTCGGCACGTATAAAATTCCAGCCCCAAAGAGTGCTATGCCTGTTGTTGTCTTGAGTTCAGCGAAAATCCTGACAGCAATTGACAATACAAACCCTGTAAAAGCAAAAAGGTTAATTGCCTTATTCAGTGTTTTACCGTTCTCAAATTCCCTTGTCATTACATCAGCATAAATATGCCAAAATGAATAGAAAGACAAAAAAGCCAGTAAACCAGTTAGGCAAGAGAAAATTTCCAATAAGAACGACAGATTAAAAACAAAGTGTTGCTCTGCTTTATAGACAAATAAAGGGATAAAACAACCAAAGAACACTATCAAACCAAACAAGCTGGGCAGTAGAAGCAACAAAGCTTCTAATACCAATAACGTCCGACTTAAGAGACTAACTGTTAGCATGGCTAGATTTATTCTGAAATAATGCAACGGCCTTTGCTACATAACCGGCTTCGCTTCTCCGCCTTCCGTGCCGCATGTTTACTCCAAAGTCCAAACAATTCCGGTAATCCAATTTTCGACAATGTGTAACGGTGCTTGACCACCCAAGGATAAAGCCGTTCCGCCCAAGGCCGGGTAATAGGGCTGCCCCACAATTTGGCGATGGATGCCATGCCCACGGTTTGGTAAATCACCTCAAAGGCTTCTACGCCGACCAGCCAGTTTCCTTTAGCATCTTGGGCATGTAGGCGGTTCATCATCAGATTTCTGTTTATGCCTTCCCTTTTGAAAGGCGCATCGTCAAATTCCGGTGCGGAGCAATCAATCAAGATCAATTTGTCTTCGTGGTCATGGATTTTGATGTTTTGCATTTCGCTGTTGCATAATCGGCATGAGGCATCGAAGTAGATGGTTAGCGGGTAGATTGTGTCCATAGTATCTCCAGTATTATCAGTTGTTTCAGTTAAAACAGAAATTAATAGGCAAAAAAATAGCCTTACTTAGCCAGGGACAGCAAGTCCTTTATTTTGCTGCCCAGTTTCAGCACTTTCATCAAAGTGCTGGGTTCCAGTTTCAGCATTTGATCTCCCCACGTTGACAGCACTTCCATAAACCCTAAGGCTTCCTTAATCCGTTGTTGTGCCTCTGCATCTTCCTTATCCAAATCAGGGCTTTCTAAGCAGTCCCGCAGCACAGAAATCGTAGGGTCGAATTCGCGTTCCTTGCGTTCATGCACGACCGTCTTAAACAACACCCACACATCACTGGACGTGGTGAAATGATCGCGCCGGTCACCCATGATATGTACGACCTGTATCAGATTCCAGTTCTGCAATTCTTTCAAACTGTTGCTGACATTAGACCGTGCCACACCCAAGGTTTCCGTGATCTCATCCGCGGGCATAGGCTTGCCGACGAAGTAGAGCAAGGCGTGAACTTGGGCGACCGTACGGTTAACCCCCCATTTCGAGCCCATTTCACCCCAGTGCAGGATAAAGCGTTGTGCCACAGGATTTAAAATCATGGCGCTATTATACATATTCATTTATTTCTGTCAATACAGAAATAAATGAATATGCAATTCCCTTATGCCGCGTCAAGCTAATATTATTATTGCCTTCGCTAGAGAAAATTGCATACGACTTATGCTGTAGCAATTAGGCATATTTGGTATTACTTCGTTATTAGACTATTGTTACCATAAAATATATTTGTAACTTGTTTATCGTATGATGCTATCCCTTAATCTTCCATCCCTTCACGAGGCAACAATTTTATGACCCCAGTAATATTATCTGGCGGTTCTGGGACAAGGCTCTGGCCCTTGTCTCGCGGCCAATATCCCAAACAATTCCTGCCGTTAGTCACCGTACATACGATGGTCCAAGAAACCATGCTCAGGTTGTCTGGGTTGGTCGGACTAAAAAATCCGATAGCCGTCTGCAATGAGGATCATCGTTTTATGATGGCCGAACAACTGTGGGAAATTGGGGTAAAGCCCGCCGTCATTATCCTGGAACCTGTCGGGAAAAATACCGCCCCTGCTGTAGCTATGGCAGCTTTATCCGCCGCGTCCCAAGATGAAGTGTTGCTGGTGTTACCTGCCGACCACGTCATTACCAATAATAGCGCGTTTCATTCGGCTATAGCCCAAGCGGAAGTATTGGCCAAACAAGGCAATTTAGTCACCTTTGGCATCGTACCCACC
This sequence comes from Methyloglobulus morosus KoM1, assembly GCF_000496735.2. Taxonomy (GTDB): domain Bacteria; phylum Pseudomonadota; class Gammaproteobacteria; order Methylococcales; family Methylomonadaceae; genus Methyloglobulus; species Methyloglobulus morosus. The sequence goes on along the minus strand of NZ_AYLO01000123.1, from coordinate 4,850 downwards.
CATCCTGAAACGGGGTACGGCTACATTAGGAAAGATTCCGCACAACTGGGCAATGCCTATAAAGTAGGGGCTTTTGTTGAAAAACCTGACTTGGTCACCGCAAAAAAATATTTAGAAAGCGGCGATTATCTATGGAACAGTGGCATGTTCGCTTTCACTGCCGGCAATTTCCTGAAAGAATTGGAAAAATTCAATCCAGAGATGTTGTCGGCCTGCACGCAAGCGCTTAGCTCAGCCAAAACCGACCTGGATTTTACTCGGCTGGACAAGGCTATCTTTTCCACCTGCCCTGCTGACTCAATAGACTACGCAGTGATGGAAAAAACCGACAAGGCGGTTGTCATCCCATTGGATGCCGGTTGGAATGACGTCGGTTCCTGGTCGGCGCTATGGGATGTCACCGAAAAGGATGCATTGGGTAACGCGATCAGTGGCGATGTCTTGACTGTTGACACCCAAAATTCTTACATCTACTCGGAGCACAAACTGGTTACGGTTATTGGAGTTGAAAATCTGGTTGTCGTTGAAACCAAGGACGCTGTCATGATCGCATCGAAGGATCGGGTGCAAGAAGTGAAACAGGTCGTCGACCAGCTTAAGCGGTTAGGTCGTAGTGAAGCCCATGTCCATAGGAAGGCTTATCGGCCTTGGGGACATTATGATTCCGTGGACAGCGGAGATCGCCACCAAACCAAGCGGATCGTCGTCAAGCCCGGTGCCAAATTGTCATTGCAAAAACACCACCACCGGGCCGAACACTGGGTGGTTGTCAAAGGCACCGCGCTGGTTACCCGGGGTGATGAACAAATTTTGCTGACCGAAAACGAATCCACTTATATCCCTTTAGGCACGGTACATAGGCTTGAGAATCCCGGCGTCATCCCTTTGGAAATTGTCGAAATTCAATCAGGCAGCTATTTGGGCGAGGACGACATTGTTCGCTTTGGGGACACGTATGGTCGTACTTAGCTTGATATCATAGACTCCGCTCGTTAGCACGAAAACGGTCAGACATGACTATGCATAACGTGCCATCAAAAATAACCTACAAACCTCAAGGTAACGCAGTGTAATCGGGAGTAACGAAATCTATCCCTCGATTACGCTACATGACATCGAGATTACTTGAAAGCATCTCACAAAGCCTATCAATACCCCCCCGGTTAGCTTGTACAAACGCCTTACCGTTATCGACAAGTAAACTGCGGTAGTAGGTATCCGAATACACAGACTGGATGGCTGTAGAAATCCCCTCTTTGTCGTGGCACTGTATCGCCGCCTTATTTGCGATGACCTTAGTCGCAATTTCGTTAAAATTAGCCATATAAGGCCCGAATAATACGGGCACGCCTACAGCAGCGGCTTCCAGTAAATTATGCCCACCGACAGGAACCATGCTGCCGCCCACAAAAGCGACATCTGCCGATGCGTAAAGCATTTTTAACTCACCCATCGTGTCGGCGAGGTAAATGTCAGTATCCAGGTTACAGGGTAGCTTCGATGTACGGGCAACAACTACTAAGTTGTTCTGGTTACATAACGAGCTAACTTCCGAAAAGCGTTCTGGATGCCTGGGGACAATTAGCAATAATAATTCTGGGATTTTTGGTTTGAGTGCTTTGTAGACATCCAAAAAAATCTGTTCTTCACCTTTGTGTGTGCTAGCGGCAAGCCAAATAAACCGACCGCTAAATGTGCCGATTTTTAATTGCTTTCCTTGCAGTATTATGTCGCCAGGTATGTCAAGGTCGAATTTAATATTGCCCACGACTATAACTTGCCCTGGTTTTGCGCCTATGGCAATAAACCGTTCGGCATCGTCTTGTGTCTGCGCCGCAACCTGTTTTACATTGGCAATCACAGGACGGATCAACGAGGCGATTTTCCTGTAACCCCGCGTCGATTTCTTCGATAGACGCGCATTGATTACATATAAAGGAATACCGTTTTCACCGCAGTAAGTAAACAGATTAGGCCAGATTTCTGTTTCCATGATAACCGCAAGTTTTGGCTTAAAGCAGCACATAAACCGTCTTACTATATTGGGTACATCATAAGGCAGATAAACATGCTCAACGGTTTCCCCAAGCACTGCACGAACGCGTGCCGACCCAGTCGGGGTCGTTGTGGTGATCAGTAGTTTTTCTTGCGGGAACTGTTGTTGTAAGCGATGCACCAAAGGAAATACGGCTTCTGCCTCTCCAACGGAAACCGCATGAAACCAGATGACATCTTTGGGGAAATATCTGTCGTAATAGCCAAAGCGTTCACGCCAACGTTGGCGATAAGCCGGGGCTTTGATGCTACGCCAAAGTAAGCGAAGCAGGATGAAGGGAATAATGAGGAAAAAAATAGCCGAATAAGCGTTTCTCATAAGGCTATTGTCTTTAACTTTTTGGCATAAAGACCAGGAATTAGGCCAAGCGGGACGCTTAGCCTATTGTTAAGCCAAAAGATTACGCTTCAGGCGCAATCTTGATCGACATCGTTACCGTGACATCGGAATGTAGGCTGATATCAACATCGTAATCGCCGACGTGCCTGATTGTGCCATTAGGTAATCGAATTTGTTGCTTTTCAACCATGCCACCCGCTTGGTTGATGGCTTCTGCAATATTATGCGTGCCCACTGAACCGAACAACCGCCCTTCATCGCCCGCCTTATGCGCGATGACGATTTCGAGTTTGCTGAGCTTGTCTGCATGGACTTGGGCGGCGGCCAATTTATCTGCCGCCGCTTTTTCAAGTTCAGCGCGACGTGCCTCAAACTCGGCTATTTTTTTGGTGGTTGCTGGCACGGCCTTGCCTTTTGGGACAAGATAATTCCTGCCATAACCGGCTTTAATACTGACCTTATCACCTAAGTTTCCTAGGTTTGCTATTTTTTCAAGAAGAATGACTTCCATTTTTATATCACCTCTCGGTATTTAACCGAATATACTGCCCTTAGGCATTCAAGTTTGATTCAATTTTCGTTTTCGTATATCCAGCCAAGTATCGCTGAAGCCCACTAACGCTACGGGTAGTAGGCTATGGGGTATCAAAAACAATGTAATGTAAAACATGGGTACTGCAAATTGGCTCATTTTCATTCTTGAAAACAGGACATGCAGCACCGCAGTGCCAATGCAGGTGTACAACACAGCCATCAGGATGGTGGTATTCCAGGCGATTTCAGACACTGCGCCAGAACTGACAACAGCGACCCCGATAATCACAATACAAACTATGCCGATCCTGGGCTGCGCTCGCAATCCCAAAAATTCTTGTTTGAAGCCGCCCGGATTGTAGAGCAAGGCTTGCCACCAACGCCCCAGAAATAAGCCCATTAACATGCTAAATACCGCACCAGCGGCTGCAATTCCGGTCATATAGGGCGCCATGAGTTCAATCATCTCTTGGGCATTCTCAATAGGTGCATTGGGCGGCACCATCCTGGGCATGACCTGCCGCCACATAGCAGCAGGATCTGTATTGAAGAGATAATAAGCAACAACGCCCAAAATGCCTATCAACACCGCTATTTCTACGGCCAATGAAATATGCCGCCCTTCCCTGAGCACGACCGAAATCAACCATATCGGCAACCACAGCACAAGCACATACAACAAAACAAACGTATACGGGACTTGCATTAAGGTTGCCAGAACACCTGCCGCCAGACTTGAAATGACAAGAATAATCAGCCCTTCATAAGCACCTTTCCTGAGCGTCACTAAAGCCACAGCCCCTGAACTCAATATGCTTAATGGCGCAAACATAAGCGATATCATCGCCAAGCTTGACGCCAATAGGATAGCCTCCAACCTGCCACGCATGATGTATGCCGCTATCCACTTCATAAGATTGTTAGCGTTACTTGTGCGCGTCGCAATAAGGCAGCAAAGCGACCATCCGCGCCCGCTTGATTGCCACGCAAAGCGCCCTTTGATTTTTAGCGCTGGTACCCGTGATACGGCTAGGGACAATCTTGCCTGTTTCCGTGATGTAATCTTTCAACAGATCAATGTCTTTGTAGTCAATTTCCGTTCCACCTTCTCCGAAACGGCTAATTTTTTTGCGTCTAATGTTACGTGCCATAATTAATCCTCGTTATCCTCTCAAATACTTTCTTCTGGTTCACTTCCTTCCACATCGAGATCTTCATCAATCAGATCGTCCAGGTCAATCTCGCCATCAATAATAGCCACCTCTGCCGCAATCACCGCCTCTTTAGCCAATAGGCCTTTCGCCCTGGCTTCAGCCGCCTTAATCTCTTCCGCCGTTGCAATAGCAATTGCGGAGACGCTTGTTATCGCAGACTTTTGCAAAAGTGTCATACTGCGCAAAATGGCATCATTGAAACGAAAACCGCTTTCTAATTCAGTGAGGGTTGCCTGATCGCATTCAATATTCATCAGGACGTAATGGGCTTTGTGGATTTTCTTGATCGGGTAAGCCAAGTGCCTACGGCCCCAATCTTCCAAACGGTGTATCCTACCAGACGCAGTTTCGATAATCGATTTGTACCTATCTATCATCGCCGGCACTTGGGCGCTTTGGTCGGGGTGAACCAAAAAGACTATCTCATAATGTCGCATAATTTTCCTTACGGTTAGCGCCTCCCATCTTCCTATGAGCGAAAATGGTGAAGCAAGGGTGGCTGGCGCAATCAAGCGCCAATAAAAAGCTTATCATTATAGCTTTTTTTATCTACATTGGAAAGATTTTAAACAAATCGATTGCAACCCTAAGAAATCTCCCCGTTGACAACCTCATCTAAACCTGTAGAATAGTCTGACTCAGCGGGACGGAAGTTCCGCGCTCTTTAACAAGTTGGCCAAAACAATGAGTGTGGGCGCTTGCGGCGG
>NZ_AYLO01000122.1 GCF_000496735.2 Methyloglobulus morosus KoM1 | reverse complement strand
TCAAGCGACAGCAAAACGAGATATCGAGATTGCCAGGAAGCGTTATACAGAATTAATGAGGGATACCCAATGAATAAAACAGAAATTGAAACAGACACTTTTAACACGGTATGGGATGCAATTGCAGATACCCCAGAACAAGCCGCTAATCTTCAGGCTCGTGCTGAATTGATGCGACAAATCGCCGAGATCATCAAAGCCAACGATTGGAAACAGGCGGATGCTGCAACTTATTGTGGTGTCACTCAGCCACGCATCAACGACCTTTTGCGCGGCCGCGTATCGCGTTTTTCCCTTGATGCTTTGGTAAACATTGCAACTTCGTTAGGACGACGCGTACACATGAAATTAGATGCCGCCTAACAAACCATGTTGGCATTGATCATCATTGTTTCTCAATACCAGCCGTTAGTCTTTCTCATTTTTAGAGATGGAAAGAATAGTACAAACCGATCCAATGCTGTCCTTCACTTTATTCCTGCGAATTTATTCAAAGCGGTCATTCGCATTTCAATCTGTGCCATAGTCGAGCACTTTTATCGCTTAATTTATACCCCAAAACCAAACAAAAAGCCCTGTAACCATTTCAGTTACAGGGCTTTTTAGGGAGAACTATCCTTTCAGCAGCTTAGTTAAGCTCGAATCGGTCGAGCATCATGACCTTGTTCCAGGCATTCACAAAGTCAGTCACAAACTTCTGTTTTCCATCTTGAGATGCATATACTTCCGCGATAGCCCGAAGTTCAGAGTGCGATCCGAAAACCAGGTCGACCGGGGTAGCCGTCCATTTAACCTCACCCGTCTTCCGGTCAAGGCCTTCATAAATCCCTTCAGACTTGGCTGACTTCTGCCACTTGGTGGACATGTCAAGCAAATTAACGAAGAAATCATTAGTTAGCGTTCCAGGGTTACTGGTAAAAACACCCTGCTTGGTTTCACCTACGTTTGCGTTTAAAACTCGCATGCCACCGACCAGAACGGTCATTTCAGGGACGGTCAGCGTTAGCATGTTGGCTTTATCAACCAGCATCCCCGTTGGTGGCAGCAAATTACCTTCGCCGTAATAATTGCGGAATGCATCTGCTTTAGGCTCAAGAAAGGAAAACGAATTCACGTCGGTTTGCTCTTGGGATGCATCCATACGCCCGGGTGTAAAAGGAACTTTCAATGGATAACCTGCTGTTTTAGCGGCTTGCTCAACAGCGGCAACGCCACCTAAAACAATCAGGTCTGCCAGTGAGACTTTTTTCCCTTTCGATTGTGCCTTGTTAAAGTCGCTTTGAATGCTCTCTAACTGTGTTAAAACTTTCGCAAGTTCATCCGGATTGTTGACCGGCCAGTCTTTTTCGGGAGCTAGACGGACACGAGCGCCATTTGCGCCACCGCGCAAATCAGTACCTCGAAAGGAAGCTGCTGAGGCCCAGGCAGTCCGAACAAGTTCCGGTATGGTCAAACCCGATTTTAGAATTTTATTTTTAAGGCCTTCAACACCCTTAGCATCGATCAGCTTGTGGTTTACTGGAGGGATGGGGTCTTGCCAAATGAGCTCTTCTTTAGGAATCTCCGTTCCAAGATACCGTGTCCGAGGGCCCAAATCCCGATGTGTTAGTTTGAACCATGCCTTGGCAAAGGCCAGCTCAAATTCTTTGGGATTATCCAGAAAGCGTTTGGCAATTTTTTCATAACTCGGATCGGCTTTTAGTGCGAGGTCCGTTGTCAGCATGATTGGCGCATGGCGCTTGTCTTTATCGTGCGCATCAGGCACCAAATTCGCGGCCGCCCCATCCTTAGGAATCCACTGTGTAGCGCCTGCCGGACTCTTGGTTTTAACATAATCGTAAGTAAACAAGTTAGTTAAGTATTGATGGGTCCATTGCGCCGGGTTCATTGTCCAAGCGCCTTCCAAGCCACTCGTTATCGTGTCAACGCCATTACCTTTACCGCACTGGTTTTTCCAGCCAAAGCCCTGTTCCTCAATCCCCGCAGCGGCTGGCGCCGGTCCTATACACTTTGAAGGATCCCCATTACCATGGGTTTTACCAAAAGTATGTCCCCCTGCGATCAGGGCAAGCGTCTCTTCGTCATTCATCGCCATTCGGGCAAACGTTTCTCTAATATCTTTCGCAGCGGCAAGTGGATCAGAATTGCCGTTAGGCCCCTCTGGATTGACGTAAATAAGCCCCATCTGCACCGCTGCCAGTGGGTTGTCCAGTTTTCGGTCGCCCTTATAGCGCTCATCGGCGAGCCATTTTTTCTCAGGCCCCCAATAGACTAAATCTGCTTCCCAATCATCTGTCCGCCCACCGGCAAAACCGAATGTTTTGAAGCCCATCGACTCTAAGGCAACATTACCAGTCAGCACCATCAAGTCGGCCCATGAGATCTTATTTCCGTATTTACTCTTGATCGGCCAAAGCAAACGCCGCGCTTTATCAAGGTTAGCGTTATCAGGCCAACTGTTTAGGGGTTCAAACCGCTGCTGACCGCCGCCAGCACCGCCGCGCCCGTCAGCCACACGGTAAGTACCCGCACTGTGCCAAGCCATCCGGATAAAAAAAGGTCCATAGTGGCCGTAATCTGCAGGCCACCAGTCTTGAGATGTTTTCATCAACTTTTCGATGTCGGCTTTCACCGCTTTGAGATCGAGTTGCTTGAACTCTTTTGCGTAGTTGAACTTGTTGTCCATTGGGCTGGACTCTGCCGAATGTTGTCGGAGTGGCGCTAAATCGAGCCTTTCAGGCCACCAAAATTGGTTCGACATTGTCTGCAGATCCGCAGCGATTTTTGATGGCGCAGGATTTTCTTCGGAATTGCAAACCTGGGAAAAGGCTAAAACCACAAGCACGAAATACGGTAATTTTATATTTAACATGAATATTCTCCTGTTCTATATGGTGATGCAGCCGATTTTCAGGCTTGGCAAGTACTTTAAACTAAGCATGTCAAAACATATAATCGATTGTTTTTATCGTAGCAATAGGTTTTATTAATTTACCAATCCATTTACGGAGTGCTGCCCAAAATAACTTGCGGTATCAAACAGACCGTTCGGAACAGTATGAAGCAGAAAGCGCCAATAACGGGTTAGACAGTCATCAGGATTTTTATTTATTTTCATAGAGTTGATCAATATTTTGTCTAGACAAATAATCCATATCCCAGTGGTTTGTGTAATTTTCCTTTAGCTGTCTTTTGCTAAACAGTAGACTTCGAGTCTTTCGATGTAAGAAATTGCAACCTGTAAACTTGCCTTTGAAGCAATCCATTCATAAATGCCAAAAAGATCAAGACGGGCTTCCGGAGTAAAGATGACCCGCCGGGATTTCACGGATTTTCCGCCAACTTTGCAGCATGGTGCTTTCTTAAGTCGTCAAAAACTTGTTTGGCGTCAATACCACGGCTGGGATCGGCTTTGATAGCGTCATAGGCGGGTACAATTTCATCTCGTAACCACCTTTCTATAACGGCATCACGCTCTTGAAGTGCCCTCAAACCAGCGCGGACGACTTCACTTCCCGAAGCGTAAGCGCCGGAAGACACTTTTTCGTCGATAAAAGCGGCATGTTCAGGGAGCAGGCAAAAAGTTCGTTTTTCTGCGCTGGCTATAGTGATCTCCGGTTAATAAATATTGGTATGATTTAATCATACTAAAGGAGTTCATTTTTCACTAACGTATCTATATCTGATCAAGAAAGCTATTCAACAAGTCTTTATCAAGGCATCCCGATTCCGGACACTCAAAAAAAGAGTTTTTTCAAAATCATGAAATGCCGGAGTCGACCCACTGCGGCCGTTGGGGATAGTTTGAAATTGTTTCCGAAGGCAGGCGTTCACCGATAGTGGAAAGTCATGCTTAGGAACGCGACTACAGCCTTGCGAACTAAAGCCCATATTTATCACATCCCTACAGGCCTGTCTTGAAACTGCCGTAAGTGCTGTCAAATCTTTCCGCCAACACTGGCAAAAATGCGAATTTCACATCAAGATAATTCAACAACCAAACATTAAAATCTTTTTTTCGGATATTGGCAAAGAGGGTGCTTTGTAAGGTGATGACGGTAGCGGTCCTTAGTTCATCGGTAAGCAAGGCAATTTCACCAAAACATGCTCTGGGCTCCTCTATTTGGACTGTGACTTCGTTACTGTATTCTGTATCGCATCTTCGCACACGCATGTTGCCATAGAAAATGACCGAGAGGGAGTCCGTATTGGCTGCTGGTTCCAATACCGCCCTCCTGACATACCTTATTGTTTTGACTTTACCTATGAGGTCGGCCAAACCTTTCTCAGGTATGTTTGAAAAATAAGGGATATTTTTCCCCTTAAAGTCTGGGAGTTCATGCGCTGTGCTTGTCACTTTTGGGGGATCCTTAACCCTTCCATAAACTGCCCGGAGGTCATCTCAGGTTCGATTGTCTTCATGTTTTGTTGGGCTTGCCCAAATACTTGTTGGGTGGGTGGCATCAAGGGACGCGCACTTATAGGCAGTTAAAATGTGACGTGGCACGCCATGGACTGTTAGATAAACGTATTGATTTCCCATTTTGGGCCTGTATTTTATAAACCTAATTTAATGTAGCCCATTTAAATTCTTCGATGGAGAAATATCACCCCAACAAAGCCCTCAAATTAAGCCTTACCTAACAACGTGCAGCTTTTGGCCAAGCATCTCCGGAGTTACCAAAACTACGCCCCCAGAACTGACGTGGCATTTTTCCCCATCTTCTGCCTTGCTTTCGCCAATCACGGTATCAACAATTTTATTTTTACATTATCTACAATACTCTCATTGATAAGGATCAAATAGTCGTCAAATAATTATTCTTTGGAGAACTTTCGTCACCCACTAATCTAAGGCAATATAACATCGGGGCAGATAGCCGGATACAGCCTGTGTTGAACTTGAAATTAAACCATGACCTTTATGCTTACCTTTGCAAGTTACCCCGCAGCCTGACAGGCACATAAGCCAAAAGTAGGCTCATTATTGGACACAGGAAAGATAAATATTTAGCCCTTGTCAGTTGGCTGTCATCGATGCGGCAAAGCTTAAAAACTTTCTTGGAGAACATCCCGACATTGGATTTCTAGTGTTATTTCATTGGATGAAAACAATTGTGCCCCGTCTCAGGCAAAGCAACAAACGTTTCTCAAGCCTGTTCAGTTGGGGGATCAAAGCGCATCAAATCGACACTTTGATTTCCTGGACAACACGATACGCATTATCATTCGACGCATAAGTCTTTTGTGGGAAAGACAAAAGGCGGTAAACGTTTGTGGATTATATTTGTTTGTCGGATAATGCGATCCGACGTGGACAATGGTTATTGTAGAGATTTAGAATTTCTTTCCACCCTTCAGCGCCTGATCTTTATCTAGCCCAGTCGCCACAATTTTGATCCTGTTTTGGAGTTCCAAAGGCAACAGCTTCAAGAAGTCTTCTGGATTGTTTTGTGCCTTCTCGAGTATTGCTAGCATTTTTGTGGTATCACCACCCGCTTGTTGTACCAGGATAGGCAATATATCGGCAGAGATGCCATACAACTCCTGTTTTATACTGGCATCGCCACCCAAAGCATCCAATACTTTTCGGTCAGCAGCTTTACCGGCATCGGTCGTCGCGGAACTGCAATTTTGTTTCCTAAGACAATCCTGCGTTTCCTGCAACGCTATACTTGTATCATCTGCATGAGCCTGTTGAAAAGACATGGCCAATGCGAGCAAAGGGGCAATAAAAATGGCTTTGAACATTGCTTCTCCCGTATGTAAATGAACATGTAATCATTTAAAGGCATGCTAAAAGGGGCGTTAAGATTAGCCGATCACCTTGTCCAATCCTGTTTGAGGTGGCCATTTGATCCTGTGGTTGGGTCAAATGCAGGGGTCTCAAAACCTTTCCATTTAAATGCGGTTGATATTTTATTGTCTTATGTGCCGACAATCTGTGACCCTGTTCTTAAATCTCCAAGTCCATTGCTGACATAACGCTTTCTGCCGGCCATTGTGGGCTAGAAATAGCCATAAATGTACTTGGCGTATTCACTTGGCGAATTTTATGGTCATTGCCGTAGTGACACCCCATACCCAATTGACAAACAGCACAAACAATGGGGTGAATATCTAATTCAAGCCCAGCCGTTCCATTGCCCGCGTGTGGGAAAACCACAAACAGCTGCACGACAGTCGGAATTAAACTTAGGATCATACCTTTACGGACTAATTTCGAATCGAGCAGGGGGACAATAAACAACACCCCCCAAATGCAGCAGGCTTTCGGCCATGTTAACTTATTTCGTAAACGGTACTCCAGCACCATTGGATTTGGAGGGAATGGACGATTGTGGAGCCATCTTTATGGGCAAACCTTTTTCTGTTTGCACTTCATGCAACAATGCTTAGGAAATGACAGGTTTTTTTAAGATGCCGCAAACAACATCCCTCTTTTGGCACTTTTTTGGCTGTATTCCAAGTTTCTTGCCAGCTAATAACACACTTCCGCATTTTATGGGTGTGTTCTATTCCAGCCGAGGTTAGTGAAATAGCTCACAGGCAGACGGCCAGAAAAAGGTCAAACTAATCACTTAACACAATGCTTCACGGTTATTTGTACAAATAACTTGGCATTGTTTTTTTTAATCTTGAGTGGAGTTTCTTGTGAATAGGCTTAAACATTTCTTTACTACTATCATGGTTTCTGGCTTAGTCTTAAGCGCATCGATCAATGACGTGAATGCCCAAGTGAACACTTGGTCCATTGTGGGCGCGGGCTGTGTGCCCACGGGCCAAACAAGCGCAGGGGCATTAAATTTTAATTCGGCAGGCGATGTGTCATTTGCGACTGGAAAGATAGGTGAAATTATCGTGACTTGCCCAGTCCCTGATTTCATTGATTCTGCGGTAGGCATGACTGTCGTTTATCGGGATTCGGATGGTGCAGGTACGTCGGTCAATGTACAGGCCAATTTACGAAAAAAAGACCTGCTTACCGGGCAGGCCTCCAATGCAGGGGCGTTGTTCAACTCCGACAGTGGCCCGGTTTCTGGGACGGCAGGTTATGCTGTCGCGGGTGTGCTTCTAGGTAATCCTT
>NZ_AYLO01000121.1 GCF_000496735.2 Methyloglobulus morosus KoM1 | reverse complement strand
GTTGTATATGTTGTAAAAACCGTCATCGCGTCGTTTCAAGGTAAAAAGTGTAGTGCCGTCAGGGGGATATAGATAGATTCGTCCATAATTGGAGCGTCCCAAGACTTTATTGTCCATACCTACGACCTTAAAGGTAAGTATCTGATGTTCCAACGGAATGCTTGGCTTTAGTTCTACATCAAACGCCAGGGTGGTTTTTTCTAGAAGATCCCAACAGGAGCGGTCATGACAAGGGTTATCATTGTAAACATAATCAACTCCATGCAATTTGACTTGATTCGTGCGATTGGCAATGCTGATCCTTACTGTGCGTGTTTGGGGCGGATTCTCGAAGTTCCAACCGGTGGGTGGCGTTTCTAAATATGACCAATTGCGCCATCTCCAAAAAAACGGGGAATGGAGTTGCGGATCAGAGTCGGTGTTTGCCATGTCAGGCACCATATTGTAAAGGCAAAGCCTTCTGCCTTCTTCAAACTCCTTCAATTTCTTGGCCTGACTTTCCCCTTGCCAATCCCTTCCCATGCACTGTTCCACGGTGGTGCCATTACCGCCATCTTCGTTGCCCGCGATAGGGGAAGCCTTGACATAGGTAGTCCCCCGGTGTCCTGGTGCCGAATACCAGGTGCGCATCTCCTGGTCGTTGAATGTTAGCCAATTTTTGGCAACTTGGGTGGCTTGTTCCCGTGCATAAGCAGCGCGTTGCGCCCTTGGTTTTGCCATGGTGCGAATGAAGGCTGCCCAAGCATCTTTACTGCCCTCAATCGCTGCTAGGGCATAGGGCCTTATATTATTGGGTTGGTATGCCGACCAGTCATACGGGTCTGGTTTTGGCAACATAGTGTTCCAGATAACGTCACCTGTTGCATAGAAACTTGCCGATGGCGGCTTCAAGTGTGCATGCTGTTCCGAACCATTGGCACACAGATAACTCTTTACCTGCCGCACCTGACGGTAAAAGTCTTCCCCTACCCTGACGGTATGGTCTGGGCTAAAGGAGTCTTCAAACAAGTGCAAGGCACGCCCGAATAGGAAAAACTGGCGATTCACAGTAGCTTCACCGGCTAAGCCGCCGCCATCCCAAACCTTCATTGTGCCGTCATCTGCCATTGCCGCCTTGACGAAATATTCAATGAAGCGTTGTGTTGACAGTTGCGCAGAATTGATGCCGCCTTGCGCATTGACATCACTGGGTTTACGCATGAAGTGGTCGTACTGGATATCGGGCGCTTCCTGCGTTACCCGGTCAAGGCAGTCAACCGTGTCAAATTTACTCGACTCCAAGAAATTGAAACCGCCAATATCAACCCAACGTTCACCCAGAATAGCTTCGAATACCGGTGTGTAGGTGGCGGCATAAGGAATATCATCTTTGACATTGATGAGTTGACGTTTGATTTGCGCAACGAACTGTTCCGCACCGTCCAGCGAGAGGTCTTGGGCTTTGGCGGATGCAGGCCAATCCTTACGCGGATCCTTTGGATCAGGCTTGAGCGCGCGCTCACCGCCCAACACTTCGATCGCAGCCTGTCGAGTTATCCATTCGTGGCCTTGGGGAACCACGGAACCCACGTGTACCGCGCCTTGGGTAAAGCCAAATGCGGAGTTTTGTAGTTGTAGCGCTAACAGGAGCAAGAATAAACCAAGCGTTATCAGGCGTATTTTCTTCTTTGTGATAAACATTTAATCCCCTTATTGTCAGTAACTTTAACAGCGCCAAAGCGAATAAAGCCCGAAGTATCCCTGTTCACGCTTGAATGAAAAGGCGCTGGCCCAATTTTCTAAAAGTGACGATGCTTACGAATAATGTTGAAAAATCAGTTTAATCTTTTAGTAAAATCATAGTCTTGAGAATTTCAAGGCGGATTTTTACCGTGGAAACATTCTCTGCGACTTTTCAGATTAATCCTGACTTGTAAAGAGTAACATGAGCCACTTAAAACTGTTAGTTAATAACTAAAGAGCCTCTTGCAAAACTCACAGTAAAGCAGGGCTAGGCAGTTTTGCTCTTTAACATCAATCAGCCTGAAAAGCCGATTTTCGAATATTTGCATGTAACTCCCTTTTTTTTGCGTTTTTGGCTAAATTTGGTTGATAGCAACGCTCTGCCACGGTTGGCAGTACAGACTGTCCTCCAAAAGCGCATGAATTTACGTCATTAACCTCATCAACTGGTCTGCTGAGAGAACCAATACGCCGAACATCAAGCGGCCCATAACTTTCACAGACCCCTGGATACGAACAAAACGCCACCAAATTCATCTTTCAATCGACCGTTGGCTCTTTCTGCCCGTGTCCGCTCGTTGTAGCGCCGGGCCTCATGGGGCGCGAACGGTTTCTTTTCGCCACCTCTCGGCTTATGATCGATTAGCGGCACATGTCCCAGGCCCTGGCTATGCCTCATCAATTCATCGCTACAGTAGGCGGCGTCCATCAGGTCATACAAGTTCGTTACCCGGCTGGCGCCCATCAAGGATAACGGCACAGCCGTTTGGCTGTCATGCACGGATGCACTGGTCAGTAATGCGCTAACTGGCACACCACAGTCAGCCGTATCCAGGTGCAGTTTGTAGCCATTCCAACTGTTCTTGTAACCCTGGGCATTGCACTTGCTGCCACGACCGCACGCTTTGGATAGTTCATCCAGTATGACTGGGAGGGTTTGTGTCAGTTGCCGACCAATTCGGCTCGCCTTCGGTTCACGCACTTCGCCAGCCTTGGGGCGACCACGCTTGACAACTTTTTCAGCCAGTTTAGTAATCTTCCCCGCTTTTTTCGTAGGCCTTTCCCGTGCTTCAATCGCGGTGCCGTCACGACTGATGTGGCCAATCAAGGTCTTGCCCAAATGCTCCTTAATCAACGCTTCATGAACCCGTTCAGCCAATTTGCCCTGCGCAAATTCAGCGAAAGCACGTGAGAAAGTCGCTTCGGCGGGCAAGCGCTTCCACATAGGAAATCCACATAACCGCCTTAAAGCCCGATCCATTTGCAGTCGCTCAAGCAAGCCCACTGTCGTTGATAGCCCCAGGACTGTTTTCGCCACAAAGGCATTGGCCAAACATGGGGCGGGTGCCCCACACCAAACCAGGCATCCTCAACAAACCCTTCAATCCTGACCCATTCCAAAATATGGATGAGCTTCTCTAATTTCGGTGTCAGACATCCCACTTCCTCCTTTAATTCAGGGATCAGGTCGTATTGGATGGCATTCCAACGTTGCAGAAAATTAGTGGGTTGCGTATTATTCATAAGAGGGCGTTGATGTGTGCCTGAAAAACTCCATCGCCAGAAATGGCCGCCCTTTTCTACACCCTTTTCACGGGAAAATCCTGTCCACATCTGTAGTTTTGCAACTAGCTCAAATAATACCATTTTTAACCAAACAGCTTATAGGTTTTGCAATGTAGACTGAAAGTCTGGTTTGACAGCTCTGGTGGCTTGCTTAGAAGTTTCACCTCCGTCTGATTAGGGTCGGTTATCCCCTTTCAAATTTTGAACAGCCGCAATCGTTTTTATTACAGGCTCTGGTTGACGCAATCATTAAGTCCTACTACCCCATAGGCCCTAGAACTTTAACTTACGTTTTCCTTGACGAACCCAACAAACCGTTTTAAAAGCCCATTCGCATTGTTTGTATTACAAATTGAAGATTGGGTGGTGGCTAAACATTAACTGATAAGCTTGAATTATAGGAGACGACAAACCAATGGATCACGCCGTCATGCCACGTTGCGTCCTTGGAGAACGAGAGCGTTTTCCGTGCCA
>NZ_AYLO01000120.1 GCF_000496735.2 Methyloglobulus morosus KoM1 | reverse complement strand
TGATAACGCCCGATCAATTTAACACGATTCCATGCCCTAGTTATCCATCGATCAAATTAGCCGTCTTTTGCTATCCCAAGGTTCAAAAATTACTGGACAATTTTTCGCCAGACCGTATCCATATAGCCACAGAAGGCCCGTTGGGGCTTGCTGCCCGTAAATATTGCCTTAAACATAAATTGGCTTTTACCACTTCATTTCATACGTTGTTTGCAGAATATACCCACCTGCGCTTTAAGGTTCCAATTTCCTGGGGTTATCGCCTGCTTCACTGGTTTCATAATCCGGCAAGCCATATCATGGTGGCCACGGGGCGAGTGGAAACCGATTTGATCAAAAGGGGATTCAAGAAAGAAAAATTTGTACGCTGGTCTAGGGGCGTGGACACTGACCGCTTCAAACCGAGAGACAAAGGACATTTATCTTACCCTCGCCCTATTTCGATGTTTGTCGGCAGGGTAGCCGTCGAAAAAAGTATAGAAGACTTCCTTGCCCTGTCGATACCTGGCACTAAAGTCGTGGTTGGTGACGGCCCGCAGCTCAACCAACTAAAAAGCCAATACCCTGAAGCGATTTTTCACGGCTTTGAAACGGGTGAACCCTTGGCTAAAACGATGGCGGCAGCAGATATTTTCGTTTTCCCCAGCCGCACCGATACGTTTGGGATAGTCATGTTAGATGCGCTGGCCTGCGGTTTACCGGTGGCGGCTTATCCGGTACAAGGCCCGTTAGACGTGCTAATCGATAATCAAACCGGCTGTATGCGTGAAAACTTGCAAGAAGCTTTTTACGGCGCCATAAAACTGAATAGCGAAGACTGCCGCAAACAGGCATTGTCCTATTCCTGGCAAAACTGTTCCGCCCAATTTTTCAATAATTTAGTGCCTGTTCGATAGCAAAACAGGTATTGATTAGTCAGGTTCGCAGCCATTGAACAACGTATCTAATGCCTGATGCACCTCATCAATTCCCGTTTTTTTCAAGGCGGAAAATAATTGTGCCGTAATCGGTATAGTGACATCTTTAAGTTCCCGTTGGATTTGCAATAAGGTGTTTTTGCCGGCACCGTAAGTCAGTTTGTCAGCTTTAGTCAGCAAAATGTGCAATGCCAATCCCGTATGCTGGCACCATTCGACCATTTGCCAGTCGAATTCCGTCAAGGGATGGCGCACGTCCATCACCAAGACAATAGCGCATAAAGATTTGCGCTGGGTCAGGTAGGTTTCCATCAATTGATGCCATTTATTTTTTACGTCTAGCGGCACTTTGGCGTACCCGTATCCAGGCAAATCAACAAATCGTTGGTTCTCGTTGATCCCGAAAAAATTCAACATTTGTGTACGACCGGGCGTTTTACTTGTGCGGGCGAGTGAGTTTTGTCTGGTCAATGTATTGATAGCGCTCGATTTTCCGGCATTTGAGCGTCCAGCAAACGCGATTTCCTTACCCCAGTCGGGGGGGGTATCCTTAAGATTGGGCGAACTCTTTAAAAATTTAGCTTCGTGATAGACCGGATTCATCGCTGTCTCGCTTCGCAGGGGTAATTAAGGTAGAATTTAGCCGATTCATGGCCTGTTACGACAAGGCTACCATACATACGACACGATTCCGAAGGGGAACCTGATGAAGAAAAATTGGCTGGCGCTTTCGTTAACTGGGACATTGGCGCTGGTATTGTCCAGTACCATGCCTATTGTACAGGCTGAAGAATCCCTTGCAGGCAATAGCGCGGCTGGCAAGGAGAAAGCCGGTTCCTGTGCCGGTTGTCATGGCGAAGACGGCAACAGCATGATGCCGACATTCCCCAAACTGGCGCAGCAACATAGTTCTTATCTCGTCAGGCAGTTACAGGCCTTTAAAGAAGGCAGCCGCAATGACGCAACCATGGCACCAATGACGCTGGCATTATCCGATGCGGATATGGCGGATCTTGCCGCGTACTTTTCGTCCCAGGCGATTACAGCCAATCCCGAACCTTCCTTGCCACCATCCGAAGATTCTGACGAGCCGGTCGATGAAAATAAAGCCAAAGAAACGATGAAAGGATTATTGGCATCAGGCAGCAATCTTTACCGCAATGGCAATCTTACCAGCCAGGTCTCGGCTTGTATCGCTTGTCATGGCCCCTCCGGCGAAGGCAACAAACCTGCCGCTTTTCCTGCCTTGCGTTCTCAACATCCTGATTATTTAATTAAAGCACTGACCGATTTCAAGTCTGGGGCACGCAACAAAAAACCAGATAACATGATGAACATGATTGCAAAAAAAATGTCCGATGAGGAAATCAAGGCCGTTGGCTACTATATTTCGACGATGAAATAATGCGTGACGTGGATTATTCACGCACGGTTGATAGCCAGGTTTATGATGACACTGTTAATTCGACAATTGGAGACAAAATCAATGTTAAAAAAGTTTGCTGGATTTGCCTTAATATTATTTTTCATTTCATTTGCAGGGTTATCGAACGCGGAAGAGCAATCCAGTACGGGCTACGAGGCAGTATCGCCACCCCAACCCACCACCAATCCGGCCAAAGTCGAAGTCATCGAATTTTTTTGGTACGGTTGCCCACATTGCTACAGCTTTGAGCCATCATTGTCTAAGTGGCTTAAAACAAAGCCCGCAAATGTCGAGTTTATTAGAATCCCCGCCGTATTCAGCGAGGAATGGGGCAAACATGCTAAAGCTTATTTCACTGCCGAAGCATTGGGCGTTATTGATGCCGTTCATGGCGATTTATTTGACGGCATTCAGCAAGCCAAACAAGCCGGCAAGCACGAGCTTGAAACCGAAGACCAATTGGCCAAATTCTTCGTTGCCCACGGCGTTAAAGAGGCAGACTTCCGCGAAGCCTATAACTCATTTATGGTCGATTCCAAAATGCGCCAAGCACCGGCTCTTGCGGCGAAGTATGGAATAACGGGAGTCCCCGCCATTATTGTAAACGGCAAGTACAGGACTAATGGCACGTTGGCGGGTTCTCAAGAGAAGATGATCGACGTAATCAACACGCTTATCAAAAAAGAGAGTGGCGGCCAATAAATACTTGTCCTTTGTTTCTTTAAATCCCGAAGAATTAATCAAGCCTTACTGAAAGCGATAATGGTTTTGAGCCATTACCGCTTTCAGTGCGTATAAATTACGCTCAACATCGCAACATTGAAAGTCCGCTTCATTCTGCGGATGAATCGTCTGAAACACAACGGGCAAGCTCACAGGCGCTCAAATTGTATAATGCCCGTAATGGTGTTGGTAATCTGCCATTGCCCGCCGAATGACCTCACGAGCTTCGTTATGGCCATAGACATGGGTGATTTCGCAGATGAGCTGCTCGCTAGGCAAATGCTTATACGTTAGGAAGTAATGTTTTAAGCGGTCTATATAGGAGGTCGGGCAATCGGAAACATCGCTCCATTGCCGATAAAACTCGTCACCTTTCATCACGGCGATGATCTTGTCATCCGCTTCCCCGTCGTCCAGCAAACGAAAGCCCCCGATGGGTACTGCCTGGACGAGAATATCGCCATGCGTTACGCTACGTTCGCTTAGTATGCAAATATCCAGTGGATCACCGTCACCTTTTTTTACCTTTCTACCCGATTTACGTTCTGCGTACTCCGCCACTTCCTCTGCACAATAGGTCTGCGGAATGAACCCATAAAGTGTTGGGATCATGTTAGAAAACTTTTGCGGCCTGTCTATCCTGAGATAACCGCTAACCTTGTCAATTTCGTACTTGATGGTATCGGACGGGACGATTTCGATAAACGCGGTCACAATATCAGGGGCTTTTTCACCAGCTTCGATGCCGTGCCAGGGGTGTGCTTTGTGTCTTATACTCATTTAACTTTAATTGGGTGATTGCCTGTAATTTTGATTATGTTAATTTATAAAAGTATTATCGGGTAGTACAACAATTACTTCACCTTGAGGAACGACCGCCAAGGATAGTGAGAGTTATTAGCAGCCATGGAATCTATGCCGCTAAGGTTGTTGGGGCGAGGGGATTTAATATGTGAATTTTATTTCCCCACTAGACGGAAATTTCTCCCTTGATATGTTCATGGGCTTGGTAATGCGTGATTTCAAAATCATCGTACTGGTAATCAAAAATAGAATCCGGCTTGCGTTTGATAGTTAAAGTTGGCAAAGGATAGGGTTGCCTTGTCAATTGTAATTTGGCTTGTTCCAGATGGTTCAAATATAAATGCACATCACCCCCAGTCCAAATAAAATCGCCCACTTGTAAATCGCATTGCTGTGCCACGATATGGGTCAATAAGGCATAACTGGCGATGTTGAAGGGTACACCCAAAAATGTATCACAACTACGCTGGTACAGCTGGCAGGACAACTTGCCCTCCGCCACATAAAACTGGAAGAACGCATGACAGGGCGCTAACGCCATAAGGCCGTTAGCCACATTCTGTTGCGGACTGACGCTTTCATCGGGCAAATCTGCGACATTCCATGCGGACACTATTATTCGACGGCTGTTGGGCGTTTGTTTAAGCTGCCGGATAACTTGCTGAATCTGGTCGATGTGCTTCCCGTCCGGTGTAGGCCAGGATCGCCATTGGTAACCATATATCGGGCCTAATTCACCTTGCCCGTCCGCCCATTCATTCCAGATATTGACATTATGTTCCCGCAAATACCCAATATGGGTCTCACCTTTTAAGAACCATAACAATTCATGGATGATGGATTTTACATGTATTTTTTTTGTCGTCACTAAAGGGAAACCATCCGCCAATGCAAACCGCATCTGATAACCGAAAAGAGACAGCGTGCCGCTTCCCGTTCGGTCTCCCTTTAAAGTCCCTTCCTGGAGAATTTTGTCGAGCAACTGCAAATACTGTTTCATGCCGCCTTTTTATGAGCCCACATAAACATGGCTGCACCGATAATAATCATCGGCGTGGACAAGGCTTGCCCCATCGTTAACCAGTCCAGGGCAAGATAGCCAAGTTGCACATCGGGCATCCGGTAAAATTCGACAAAAAACCGGAAACAGCCGTAGCAAAATAACGCCAAACCCGTTGGCCCCATCGTCGGTCTGGGCTTATTGGTGTACACCCTCATGATAATAAACAGCAAGACCCCTTCCAGAAACGCCTCATAAAGCTGGGAAGGATGGCGGGCAAGTGGGCCGCCATTAGGGAACACCATCGCCCACGGCACATCGGTAGGCCGTCCCCAAAGTTCTGAATTGATGAAATTGCCAATGCGCCCAGCGCCCAAGCCGATAGGTGCCAGCGGTGCAATAATATCGGTCAATTGCATCATGGTACAACCCTGTTTTTTACCAAAGAACCACATGGCGACAAAAACCCCCAACATGCCGCCATGGAACGACATGCCGCCCTGCCATATCTTGAATAAGATAGTGGGATCACTGATAAATTCGCTGAAATTGTAAAACAGGATGTAACCGACCCTGCCGCCCAAGATGACACCCATTGCGCCGAAAGTCACCAAGTCTTCTATGGCGGAAGGTTTTATCGGCGACCACGGTAACTGCGCCCGTTTTTGTCCCAACACCCAAACCGCCGCAAAACCAATCAGGTACATCAAACCGTACCAGTGAATTTTTAACGGGCCGATGGCTATCAATACGGGGTCGATTTGCGGGTAACTAAGCATTGGGCTTTATGATATTGAATGAGTGTTGATTATAACTTAACTCATGCCAGCAAGTCAGTCTTGTCGGCTGGATTGGGTCAGTAAAGCCAGCAATTTCCATATAGCTTAAAGCGTTAAGCTAGGTTTGTGTCCAAGCATTGGCCCAGTCGAATCTGTGACGCCGTTCACAAAACTAAAAAGCTCTCGTGTAGATTCCTTTCGATTCAACTACGTTTATGACTACACAGCATCTGGTTTTATTAGTTTATTAATGACGGAATAAACCTGACTGTGCACTTAACGTAATACTCCCTTAACCTGGATATGCAAATATATTTTGAGTCTTTTGAACCTTTTGAATATAAATTGTAATTTAAATATGAATGTTTTTGATTTAGCTAACATCTTTAAATATTAATAAATAACCTAGCATAAACCGTGCGCTTTAACCGTGCTTGCGCGGATAGGGTATTTTTGTGAATTTTTTTAGAAAAATAGTTATCGACTAACGAGGAGATTTAATGAAAACCACTAACATAATACGCAACTTAAGCTTTAGCCTGTTTGTACTAAGCTTACTTTTCAGCAACAATCAAAGTGCTTTCGCTTCATGTGCGTCGGGTTCGGTCACCTTGAAAGCACCGCTCTACGCAGTAACAATCGATGCTAATCGATTGGTTACTTATCAGCAATTACTTGGCAATGTCGTCAAAAAAGCAGCCCTAAGGAGCGATTGTGTGGGCTATACCACTTATACGATCTCCGGGACCAAAAACTTGCCCTACCCCAACGGCACCCAGTTTTTGTTGATAGGAAAGAATGATTTCACATCGCCAACGCCAGCGGCAATCTACCTGGCTGTGGCTAATGGCTCAATCGATACCACAGTAACGGCATCTGGCGCACAAACAGGAATTAACAGCGATTCTTTTAGTATCTATTTAAACAATTCCATGGTCATGAAGGTAAAGCAACCTTGGAAATAATACGACGGTAAGCGCCACCAAAAATGTAGCCTATACGGGATAGCAAAATCTCACTATCCCGTTCGTTAGCTACAGTAATTTAAAAAGGTTATTTTGAGGCATTAAAGACTATGACTAACCTGACTACTGCCTAAAACCTTCTTCTTTCGGATTGCTCCCATCAAGCTGCTCGATAAAGCCCGCAGTAATTTCTTCAATCTAAATTAGCCCGTTCAGGTAATTTGGATTTTAGCCACTCAGTAAAATTACTAGTCAACTTACCAGAGTTTTTGCTCAATCCCGGCTTAGCCATTTTCTTTAAAAATCGGTTTTATAGACTATCCTGTTTTTAACCAAACAGCAGGTGGGCATACATCGCATACTCCACTAAAGCCTTTTGGGAGTAGCGATCTCACAAAAGCGACACTACGCGTACCTTACGTTGCCAAATCAACACTACCCATGTAACGGTAACTAAAATTTCCCTCACTAAATACTTACCTGTAAAATTGCCCATTTATTTTTATCGCCGGAGCAACTGCTAGTGGGAAGAGCCTATCAAAACCGTAAAGTGTCCATGGCAAAAACGTCAGACCATAAGGCGAAGGTCTACAGCAAATATGGACGTGAAATTTATGTGTGTGCCAAATCGGGCGGAGTCGACCCAAATGGTAACTTGGCATTACGGGGCTTGATTGAACGCGCCAAGAAAGACCAAGTACCTGCCCACGTTATCGACAAAGCCATCGACAAAGCCAAAGGCGGTGGCGGCGAAGATTTCTTCCCTGCACGCTACGAAGGCTACGGCCCCGGTAACTGCATGGTGATGATCGATTGCCTAACCGACAACCCTAACCGTACCTTTGGCGACGTGCGCCTGTGTTTTACCAAAACCAAATGTAAAATCGGCACGCAAGGCACGGTCAGCCACATGTTCGACCATGTCGCCATCCTCGCATTTAACCACGATGACGAAGATGCCGTACTTGAAGCCTTGCTGACTGCTGATGTAGACGTAAGCGATATTGAAAACGAAGATGGAAAAATTACCGTCTTTATATCCCCGACATCTTACTCTAAGGCCAAACAAGCCTTAACCGATAGCTTTGGCGAGATAGACTTTGAGGTAGACGAAATCCAATTCCTGCCCAAAAGCGTAACGACCGTAACAGGCGATGACGTGGTATTGTTAGAAAAATTCCTGGACATGTTAAACGACCTGGATGATGTGCAGAATATTTATCATGATGCTGAGTTTTGAGGGTGGATTACCTGTCTTCCATACGCCAATGTTTGGCATTTGTGGCTTCGCTATAGGTTGGGTTACGACGCGCCCTAAGCCTCGTACCGATAGCTTGCGCGTCGAACCCAACGGGCTAAGATATAGTTATGGCAGTATAAAGGCCGCTTTTGCTTTCAGGTCACCGATTTTATAAGTTGGCAATGTTGTGCTAAGTTCGTAAGTCACCCCATCCCATTGTGGCATCGGTGTCGGTACGGCAATCGTTTGGCCGGGGTATTGGATATCCCAGCGCAACAGCATCGACTTGTCCTCGTGCTGGGTGTTGTGGCAATGCTCCATGTAGGTACCGGCAAATTCGCGGAAGCGGATCGCCACGTCGACATTGAGCGTACTGTCAGCGAGAGGACCTACCCGGTAAACATCCTTACGGGCATATTTTTCCCAGGGTGGAGGCGCTATACCGCCACGGTAAAGCAGCTGGCCTTCCTCAAAATGGACATGCACCGGATGGGCCCAGCCACTGGCACCTTTAATGTGCCAAATCTCGACTTTACCCAAACCGTCCGGCGCATCGGGCAGGGTGGGCGCCGCTGACAAACGGTGCGGATCCATGTTAAACCCCGTGCCGCCATCGGTCTTGATTGTCCAAGGCTGGGTATCGGTGCCGTCGGAACGTCCGAACACGAAAGTCCTGTGCACAGCGGCTTGCAACTCTTGGACCGTCGGCCTGTTCAACGGTATCATCTCTTTTTTGCCTTCGATGTATTGGGCAGGATTCATGCTCAAGTCAGTGCAAGCAGCAGTGCCGTCGAAGCCGCAACCCGTCACCCTGAACTCAAGGAATTTGCCTACACCTGGATCGCCATTGATGCCGTCAGCTTTATAGGTACCCTTCCAGACATTTGCCAAGGGAATCACCCGGTTTGGCCCTCTGCCATTAAAGTGCTCCTCCAGGTTGACGAAGTACAGCTTTTTGCCGATAAAGTTCCTGAAGTCAACGATGATGTCATAACGCTCGGCTATGCCTTGTTCGGGCAAGGCTCCTTGTTCCGCAGTATTGGGAAACTTTACGGCATGTTGCATGATGTTGCCATCATTGGCAATCATGTAATAAGGAACCTTATTGCCCAACTCATCCACGAGGGCGATCTTGTAATAACGCGAGACACTGCCGTTCAGGATACGGAAACGGTAGCGGCGGGCGCGCACGTCCAAGTAAGGCTTGTAGACCCAGTTAACGATGATGCGGTCGCCCAGGAAGCCATCGGTGTTGAAGATGTTGAACTTCAACTGGCCGGTGTTATCCCAGGCCTTGTCGGCAACCAGCAAATTCACGTCATAATCCCGGTTGCCCCAGTCCATGCCCGAACCGCTTGGGAAACACAGGTTGGCATTGTTTGGATTGGCATAATGGCATCCGTAACCAATAGACGAATTACCCCTGGCTTCATTCAAATCTTTGGGTTCACGCCCCCGGTCTACCGCGCTGTAGTAGTTCATCATCGCGGCATTGCCCTTGTAGACGTTCTGTGCGGTGAAATCCACCATGTGGTCATGGAACCAATGGGTACTCATGGTTTCACGCCAGTCGCCGGGGATAAAATTGATACCGCCGCTACCATCGGGCGAGCCCGCCCTAAAATCGAGTGCACCGGTATTGATGCTGTCGTGTCCCGCCAGAACCATCGGCCAATGGTAATCATAAAACTGGCCAGGATAAAAGAAGGCGGCAGCATAACCGTCGTTTTCGGCACCCTGATGCCCGTTATGCTCATGGGTGCTGACGGTATGCGTGCCAAAGCCGTTATTGGCGGCCACATCAATAGGCAGTGCATTGTAATGGCGGAACAAGATAGGTTGCCCATAACGTGCCATCAATAGTTTAGGCGGTAAGGTGCCGTCAAACGTCCACACCGAATTCGGGTCTTGGGTGGGCAATTTCGGGTGGAGCTTGACTTCCGTCCCAGCATTTTTGCCATTGGCGGGGTAGTACAAACCGTCAGGACGGAATTCGCCTACAGAAAAGTGGTGCAATTGGTAGTTGTCACGCAGGCCGCCATTGACTCGGGCGCCCGTCATGGCGCTTTGAAAATAAGTTTGCGGATAAAACTCATCCCAACGTTGATGGGCGAATTGCTCCCCTCCGGGGCGGCCTTCAAGGACACCTGGTTGACCAATGGACAACAGCCTGCATTCGATTATCTTATCAACCCAGGCATTGGGCAGTGTATCGTAGGCAGCCCGAGTAGGGTATGGAAAAATGGTCTGGGACAGGAAGCTGTCCAGGGCCGACCCGTTCGGCGTGGTCTGGCAATCCGCCGGGATCGGCAAGCCGACCGCTGGCGGCGGGCCGTTGTTGATGCCTGGCATGGGCTGGTTGCCGAATTCTTCGAACATCAACATCTTGGCGGAAAAATCCGTCGCGCACTGGCTATTGATGCATAACGGGCTGGGGGTGCTATCAGTGGGGATGTTGAACACCGCAAATGCGGACGACGCAGCCAGGAGAGCATAACCACATAAAGCGGCTGTGACAATGGACCAGGCTTGCCTTGGTTTGGAGGTCAACGTTTTCTCTAGTTCCAGCCTATTCCGTTTTCGTTTATCAAGCTTGTCCACCGCATTGATTGTAAATTTAATGTTCATAACAATTTCCTCTCAATGATAGTTTGGGGTTTTCCAAAAGAACCTTGGGATTACAATTCAAATAAATACTAAATGCCCCGCAATGAAAAACCTGATAGCTATCGGAACATTCTGGAGCCCGATTATTTCAAGCC
>NZ_AYLO01000119.1 GCF_000496735.2 Methyloglobulus morosus KoM1 | reverse complement strand
AATTCTTCTCGCATAGGTGTTACGTATAATCTCTTTGATTCGTCGATACCTATGATTGCAATGTTGTCGTTTTCTATCATAGAACCGTAATCATATAGGGTATATACTGCATACCATATCACAGGCCGAAGGTCATGCGATATTCAAAAGGTACACAATGCTGCTTACCCTGCTCAGCTAGACCTTTGAATAACCGACTTTATAAATTTCGTCGCCCCAACCCTCTCAATCAGGAGAGGGGCAACGAGAATTAATGCAATTACTTATTAACGATACTGATGCCCTTCAACAAGGTCAAGGCTTGATAAAGCGGATAGTCTTTGTATTCCACCGCTTTTTCCTTATCTTGTGTTGACTCACCGCCTTTTTCCCCGTCTTTTGCTTTGCCGTTTTGCAAGTGATGGGACAGGTTGGCTTCTTTCACGGGATCAAACTCGGATTTATCAAGCGATTCCAGCTTTACGTTTGCCAATGCGATGTCCGGCTCAATGCCTTCGGCCTGGATCGACCTGCCTGAGGGTGTGTAATAACGGGCGGTGGTTAGCTTAACTGCAGCTCCGTTGGTGGTCGGCAATATCGTTTGCACAGAACCTTTACCAAAGGATTTTTCGCCCATAATCACCGCACGCTTTTGGTCTTGCAACGCGCCTGCCACAATCTCAGAAGCCGAGGCCGAACCTGCGTTGATTAAGACGACCATGGGTGCGCCATCAAGAAGGTCATCA
Organism: Methyloglobulus morosus KoM1; assembly: GCF_000496735.2. Taxonomy (GTDB): domain Bacteria; phylum Pseudomonadota; class Gammaproteobacteria; order Methylococcales; family Methylomonadaceae; genus Methyloglobulus; species Methyloglobulus morosus. Next base: position 27,635 of record NZ_AYLO01000119.1, on the reverse strand, counting down.
GGCGACGCATTAAAACGCATTTCCGAATTTTCTATACGCCCTTCGGTATACACAATAAGTCCCGATTTCAAGAATGCGTCGCTGACATCAACCGCTGCATTCAATACACCGCCAGGATTATTCCTGAGATCAAGCACCAAGCCCTTAAGTCGGCTGGCGTTTTCTTTTTTCAAGTTGGCGATGGCTTCTTTCAAGCTTTCTCCTGTACCGGATTGAAAACTGCTGATCCGTAAATAACCATAATCCTTTTCTAAAATCCGGCTTTTGACACTCTGTACTTTAATAACGGCACGAACTAAGGTCAGTTTAAGTGGGGCTTCCGCACCTTCGCGCACGACGGTAAGGACGATTTTGCTGCCTGGCTCGCCACGCATTTTCTTGACGGCATCGGCCAGTGTCATCCCTTTTACCGGTTCATCATCAAGCCTGACGATCAAGTCGCCCGTTTTTATGCCTGCACGTTGGGCGGGAGTGTCATCGATAGGCGAAACGACCTTTATGAAGCCGTTCTCCATAGTGACCTCAATGCCCAAGCCGCCAAACTGTCCGGTCGTACCTTCCTTTAGCTCCTGATATTCCTCAGAAACCAAATAGGAGGAATGGGGGTCAAGACCCGACAACATGCCTCGAATGGCATCTTCCAGCAGTTTTTTGTCCGAAACGGGCTCTACGTAATCCCGCTTGATGCGGCCAAAAATTTCCGTGAATGTGCGTAAATCTTCAAAAGGCAATGCTTCGGAATCTACCGCCGTATCGCTTTTGTCCTTTTCAGCAACTACGCTACCGCAGATGCCCATAAATACACCCAACATAATCCCTAAGGACAAAATAAACAGACTATTCTTTTTTAGCATGTGCCTTTAAACTCCAACCACCACAATATCTTCAATTTTTGGGAAACCCTGAAAATCGCCCGTTATCCAACCTATACTCTGTATAACCCAATGTATTAATTCCTGCACCAGAGCAGCGGATCAACCGGCTTTCCGTTCTGGCGTATTTCAAAATACAGGCCAGGTTTACTACGTCCGCCACTTTGCCCTACAGAGGCAATCACATCACCCGCTTCAACATTATCGCCTTTGTGCTTATAAAGACTTTGGTTAAATGCGTATAAGCTCATGTATTGCTTATCATGTTCAATAATTATCAGCAATCCATAGCCTTTAAGCGTCCCGGCATAAGTCACTTTTCCTTTCATGACTGCTTTTATTTCCGCACCTTCCTTTGCATTAATCAGTATCCCTTTCCAAGTAGCTTCCGACGAAGCGCTATCAAACATGCTTGCCAGTTTGCCCCTCACAGGTAAGGGCAATTTACCTTTTAGGGTAGAAAAATCCCCAGTGAGCTTAGGAAAACTTTCCGTGTTTTCTGGAATACTCGAATCTTCATCGCCCTTTTTGGATTCCTGATTAGTGTTATCCTCTTCGTTTTCCAATGTTTGGATAAGGCTTATCAGTTTATTTTCACTTTCTTTTAATAAACTTAACTGGTCTTGTTCAGAATAAACATCACTGTTTATCTTCGCCACCAAGCCGTTTCGCTCTCTCCTGACCTCATCCAATGCCGCTTGTTCTGATCTTTTTTTCGCCAGATTTTTTTCCAGCAACTCGGTCTCGGTTTGCTTGTCCTTGTCTAACTGATCCAGATATTTAACAGTTTGCTGGAGATTGGCAAGTTTTTCCAGACGGGACTTATTCAAATATTCATAATATACCATCATTCTGCTGGATAATGCCGGATCTTGTTGATTAAGCATCAATTTTAATTTATCTTGCTGCCCCAGTGCATAAGCCGCCTTGACTTGTCCGGCCAACTCCCTATCCAATTTGTCGATTTGGCCTTGATAATTGTTTATTTCCTTCCGAATCTTGTCCAGCCCTGCTGTTGTTGACTTAATCTGGTCTTCAATCGACCGCAACGAAGCCGCCACATCTCCGTAACGCTCATCAACTTGTGCCAGCAAACCCAGTAACTCGTCTTTTTGTTGCTCTAATGCTTGTGTATTCTCCGTATTTGCAACATCCGGCCCTGTATCGGTTTGCTCCTGGCAATTAGCTGTTCCAGCCGATAAGAATAGCAGAAAACCTAATGCCAGGATTGTACGCATAAAAGAATTAAATAGGTTCGATAAGCGACCTACCGTTCATTTCCGCAGGTTGCGCCACGCCCAATATCGCCAAGATGGTCGGTGCTAAGTCTTTCAAGCTGCCGCCAGAAGCCAGTTTGCCTTCGCCGCAAACATAGATCAATGGCACTGGGTTGGTGCTGTGGGCCGTTTGGATTTGCCCGTCGTCATCGACCATTTGTTCAATATTGCCGTGATCTGCCGTCACCAGCATTTTTCCGCCCACACTTTTTAGCGCAGTAACCACCCGCTGCAAGGAAGCGTCTATGGCTTCCACTGCCTTGATGGCGGCGGGAATGATGCCGGTATGCCCGACCATGTCGCCATTGGCCCAGTTGCAGATAATGACGTCGTATTTACCGCCCGTGATGGCCTCAACCATGTGGTCGGTCACTTCCGGCAAGCTCATTTCCGGTTGCAGGTCATACGTCCTGACATCGGGCGAAGGCACGAGAATCCGATCTTCACCTGGAAAGCTGGCATCAACGCCGCCATTGAAGAAGAACGTGACGTGGGCGTATTTTTCCGTTTCTGCGAGGCGCAATTGGGTCATGCCCAGGTTCGACAAATATTCGCCCAAGCTGTTTTTGATGTCTACAGAAGGAAATGCCACCGGGTAATCAAAGTCTTCATGATATTCGGTTAAGGTTGCGTAAACGCCCTTATGTGGTGGATGTCCACGGTCGAATCCCTTGAAATCGATGTCGGTTATAGCTTGGGAAATTTCCCTTGCCCTGTCGGCTCGGAAATTCATGAATACCACGGAATCTTCTGGATCAAGCGTCGCCGACTTACCGTCCGCATCCAAAACTACCGTCGGCAGGACGAACTCATCATGTTCACCCCGTGCATATGACCCATTCAAGCCCTCAAGCGCAGAATTTACGCGATAGCTGCCTTCCCCTTTGACGATCAAATCATAGCCTTGCTTGACCCGATCCCAGCGCTTGTCCCTGTCCATTGCATAAAACCGACCGACAATTGAGGCAATCCTGCCCACGCCCAATGCCTTGAATTTTGCTTCCATTAGCTCAATGGAAGATGAGGCGCTTTGGGGCGGCACATCCCGTCCGTCCAAAAAGGCGTGCAGATAGATATTCCGTAGCCCACGCTTGGCGGCCAATTCGACCATCGCCGCGATCTGGGTTTCATGACTATGCACCCCGCCTGGAGACAGCAGCCCCATAATATGCAGCGCCTTACCTTTTTCTTTAGCGGCATCAACCGCTTGGCATAACACCGGATTGGTGAAAAAACTGCCGTCCTTAATGGCGTCATTGACCTTCGAAAAATCCTGGGGCACATATCGACCCGTGCCGATATGGATATGCCCCACTTCCGAATTGCCCATTTGCCCATCCGGCAGACCGACCACTTCGCCGGAGCAGTCCAGCAAGGTCATGGGGTAATCTTTCTGCAAACTGTCCCAACAGGGGGTATTTGCCATCGCAATGGCATTATTTTCTTGTTCTGTGGAATAACCAAATCCATCCAGGATCAACAATACAACAGGTTTTGGGCGACTCGACATCTTACTTTTTATCTCCAGGCACTTAACATTTCCCAACCACTATGGGACTTAAACTTTTATGGGCGTCCACATTACATTAGCCGAAAGATGCCAAAATAAGGTATCATTCGCCAGATTTACCGAATCACTAGGGTCTTGGTGGGACGAACACGCGCAAACAGTTGGCATTATACTAAAATACGCGCCAACATGGGTGTGTAAAAATATCCCAACCGTACCCGTCCGCCATAAAATCAATGAAGCAAACAACTTAGATTAACATGCCATCAACAGAAACATTCACACCAGAACGCCTCATAGAATTCATTTTAAATCACTACATCCTGGCACTTGCCCTGGTCGTGGTGACTTATTTGTTGATTCAAGAACTGTTCGACTCAGCACTTAAAAAATTTGGTTTTGTATCACCCTTGTTGGCCGTAACCAAAATGAATGACGGCAATACTGTAGTGATAGACGTACGCGAATACGATGAATTCAATAAAGGCCATATCGAAAGCGCAGTCAACTTGCCACTAAGCAAAATCAAGGACCATACGGCCAGCCTCGAAGCTTACAAAAACAACCAAGTCCTCATTATTTGCCAAGAGGGGACGCGATCTTCCAGTGCCGGGAAAATTATCACCAAAGCGGGATTAAAAGACGTTTTTGTTATTACCGGTGGAATGCAAGCTTGGCAGGAAGATTATAAATTGCCTATTAAGGTAAACCAAAAAAATAAAGCGGCAGTTTGATTTCACGCAACAACAATCGCAAGTGAACCTTGATTTATAATTTAACCAAACCCACACATACTCCATGGCCGAAGATACCAACCCCCAAGAAAAGCAATTTTCCATTCAAAAGGTGTACACCAAGGACCTGTCTTTTGAAACGCCCAACGCACCTAAAATTTTTCGGGAGAAATGGGAACCCGCTGTGGACTTCAACCTGGGCACCCACGTAGACAAACTCGACGAGACCGTATTTGAAGTTACGCTGACTGTTACAATCACCGTCAAAAGCGTAGACATCACCGCTTATCTGGTTGAAGTTAACCAAGCCGGTATTTTTACGCTGGAACATTTTACTGAACAAGAAATGGGCCCCATGCTGGGTAGTTTTTGCCCTAACATCCTGTTCCCTTATGCACGGGAAGTGGTTTCAGATTTGGTCGCAAAAGGCGGTTTCCCGCAGTTGCTGTTGGCACCTGTCAACTTTGATGCCTTATATGCACAACACATGCAACAAGTCCAACAACAGATGGCTGGATCAAGCAGCATTAATTAATCTTTTGTTAACCTAACCCTTCATCAATGAAGCAAAGAATCACTTTACTTGGCGCCGGTTCTTGGGGCACGGCACTTGCCTTATTGCTGGCTAAAAATAACTGTGAAGTTTTGCTTTGGGGACACGACGAAAACGAAATTGCAGGGCTAGACAAACACAGGGAACATCGGCAATTGTTGCCCGGTTATATTTTGCCGGAACAAATCAGCCTGACCACCAATCTTGAAGCCGCTGCATCATTTAGCGAGCTTATCTTGGTGGCCGTCCCAAGCCATGCATTCGCCAATACTTTGGTCAACCTTAAAGCAGCACAACAATCGGAAACAATCAAAATAGCCTGGGTCACTAAAGGGCTTAATCCCCAAGATGGCCGCTTGCTGCATCAAGTCGTCGCTGATATTTTCACTCCAGAAACCCCGGCGGCGATATTGTCCGGCCCAACCTTTGCCCGCGAAGTCGCCCAAAGCCTGCCAACTGCGATCACCATCGCTTCAAATCAAAGTGCGTTTGCCCTTAAGCTCGCGGAGATCTTCCACAACGAGCGGTTCCGCGCTTACACCAGCTCGGATATTATTGGCGTGGAAGTCGGTGGCGCAGTCAAAAACGTGTTGGCGATTGCGGCCGGCATTGCCGATGGTTTGGGTTTTGGTGCCAATACCCGTGCCGCGTTGATTACGCGCGGCCTTAACGAAATCATGCGATTGGGCATTAAGCTTGGCGGCAAGCAGGAGACTTTTGTCGGCTTGGCTGGTTTGGGCGACCTGGTGTTGACCTGCACCGACAACCAATCCAGGAACCGCCGTTTTGGCTTAGCTTTGGGTCAAGGCAAAACCAGGGCAGAAATTGTCAAAGAAATCGGTCAGGAAATTGAGGGCATCTCAGCCGCCAAGGAAACTTACATGCTTGCCAAACAGCATGGAATAGACATGCCGATCACCGAGCAAACCTACAAAGTCTTGTACGAAAACCTTAACCCATTAGTTGCGGTACAAAACCTACTTGCCCGTGATCAAAAAGCCGAATCTTAAAGAAGCCAATCCTTCCGAGTCTAGATAAAGCCCACCCCAAAGCGATAAAATCCTACAGTACGCCTTCAGCTTGTGGTAAAGACGCTTAGCGATTTCTTATGGAGAAAAACGAAGTAAAAACTCCAGCTTTAAGCCAATTGCTGCACAAAAAATTAATTTTTAGACTTAAGCAAATCCCTGATTTCAGTCAGCAGTAATTCTTCATTGGTCGGTGCGGGTGGTGGCGCGGCAGGTTCTGCTTTTTTAAATTTGTTCATCATTTTAATAGCCATAAAGATGGCGAATGCGACAATCGTAAAATCAAAAACAGTTTGGATAAAGCTACCATAGTTCAACATTACAGCAGGGGTTTTTTCATCAACCGCTTCCTTCAAGACTATCCCAAGCTTCGTAAAGTCCACGCCGCCTACCAATAACCCAATGAGTGGCATGACGACATCCGCCACAAATGACGAAACGATTTTACCGAATGCACCACCAATGATGACGCCGACCGCTAAATCGACCACGTTGCCTTTCATGGCAAATTCTTTAAATTCTTGTAACATGCTCATAAGTAAATTTTCCTCATTCCAACTGATAAAAAGGTTTAGTATTGCAAGACACAACATTTGGGCGAATTGAATGTTCCTCTGTTCACCTATAGCCTATAGCCTATAGCCTATAGCCTATAGGTATGAATTATCGAACGATTCCATTGAAAAGTATAGTTTTTTGGTAGTCACCATGTTCTCATGGCTATTATTTTATGGGTTCTTTTTTAGTCTGTAATAAATTCGTCACACTCAAACGGCTACAATACTGCGTCTAACCTCCACGAATAATTATGTCCAATATAAATATCCTAATTGTCGAAGATGAAGCCGCTATCAGGGGAATGTTGACGATCGTCCTCGAACAAGCCGGTTTTTCGCCGATTGCGGCGGCAGAAGTCGATTCTGCCCAAAAGATCCTGGCGGACACCTTTCCGGACCTCATTTTACTGGACTGGATGTTACCTGGCATTAGCGGTGTAGAATGGGCCAGACGCTTGAAAAAAGATCCCAGCTACAGGGAATTGCCCATTATCCTGTTAACCGCCAGAGGTGAAGAGGAGGATAAAGTCAGGGGACTTGAAATAGGTGCAGATGATTACCTGACCAAGCCATTTTCGCCGAAGGAATTGGTCGCACGAATCCGCGCCGTACTCCGCAGGAGCGGTAAATTACAGGGCGGAACGCAAATTGTCTTGGGCAACCTCATTCTCGATACGGAACAACACCGCCTTACGATTGGCGAAAAGCAACTCGATGTCAGCCCCACCGAATTCAGGCTAATGCAATTTTTCATGACCCATCCTGACAAGGTATTTAGCCGTACGCAGTTATTGGACCAAGTGTGGGGGCGTAGCGTCTACATTGAAGAGCGCACTGTCGATGTCCATATCCGTCGCCTACGCAAAATTCTCGGTGATTATGGCAAAGAGGAATTGGTACAAACCGTACGAGGATTTGGTTACCGATTTTCACTGATCGACTGAGACAAATGGATGCGTTGAAAAAAGAACTGGGGCTACTGTTACTGCTGTTACTGGGAGCATCCATAATCGGCATAATGACAGGACAGCTGGCGTTACTATTATTTGTGACGGCAACAAGTATGTTAATTTGGCAACTTGTCCAGATCAGCCGCTTTGAAAGATGGATAAGCAATGGCGGGGCGGGGAAATACCCTAAAGCCAAAGGTATATGGGAAGACATTTATTACCATGTTTACCAAATCAAGAAAAGCGAAAAAAAGCGAAAAAAGAAACTCGGCAAAATCATCGACCAATTCAGGAAATCAACGGACGCACTGCCCGATGCTGCCGTCGTCTTGGGCAAGGACGATGAAATCGAATGGGCCAATACGGCTGCAAAAAACGTACTCGGCTTACAATCATCAGACCGTGGGCAACGCATCCCTAATCTCATCCGCTACCCTGTTTTTGTTCGTTACCTCAATATCGGTAATTTCAACGAAACTATCATCATGCCTTCCCCGACCCACAGCCATATTACCCTGTTGGTGCGGATAGTGAGTTACGGTGCCGGCTTACGCCTGCTGATAGCCCAAGATGTCACGCAATTGCGGAAAATTGAGCAGATGCGAAAAGATTTTGTCGCAAACGTATCCCACGAGTTAAGGACGCCATTGACAGTCTTAAAAGGCTACCTGGAAACATTACAGGAGTTGGAACAGCCATTGTCGCCGTTAATGAGCCACTCGATCCAGCAGATGCAAGAGCAGAGCGAGCGGATGCAATATCTGGTCGATGACTTGTTGTTATTGTCGAACCTGGAAACTCAACCCAAAAGGATCCTCTGTGTCGATATACCGACTTTGTTGGACAAAATCTGCAAAGAAAATGAAAAACTGAACAACAGTGCCGGGCGCATTGAACTGACATTGGAAACCAAAGCGCACATCAAAGGCGATGAACACGAGCTCCGCAGCGCGTTTTCCAATCTGCTGGGCAACGCCTTGAAATACTCCCCCCCAAGATCCTGGGTAAAAGTGTGCTGGCGGCAAACAAATCAAAACCTGATACTGGAAATCACGGATGAAGGCGAAGGTATCAGCGATGCAGAAATACCGAGGATTACTGAAAGGTTTTACCGTGTTGATGTTAAGCGGGCCCATAAAGTAGCGGGCACCGGATTGGGCTTAGCCATCGTCAAGCATGTATTGCTACGGCATGATGCCCATTTAGTCGTCAGTAGCGAACTACACAAAGGCAGCACCTTTAGTTGCGTTTTTCCCCTAGAAAAAAAATGTTAAGCAGTTCTGCCCCTATTTCCCAAATATCCACTTAACGTGCCTAATCATATCCCCGACTGAATTCTCCTTAATGGTCTTAACCAGTTCATCCACCTTAAATGAATGATGCCGTTCATAGGCCACACCGTGTTGCGGTGAATCAGCCAGGCCGGTTGCCCTGGCATGTTCGACAAAACCTTTGTTTTTCCAGAAAAATGCACCCGGCATGGTGGTCGGGATGACCAGGACGAAGAATAAGGAACGACCCAAAGCGGCCATGACCAACATGGATAGCATCAATAGCAATCCCAACGCATAACCGACGGCATTCGATAAGCTTGCCATTGCCAGGGCAATCGCCAATACCAAGTTAAGTCCCAGTAGGCTATTGCGAAGTAGGTAGGATTTTCCATACTCGGTGACTTGCTGGTAATAAGACGCAGAGCCTTCATGTTCAGCCCCGTTCATAGCTTTGGCATGAGCAATATGCCCAATGCCTTCGATAGCCAAACCCGCAGCTATAATTGCAGCGAGAATTTGTAATAGAAACAGAATATCAACAGTCGCCGGCAAAAAACAAGCGCTGACAACCGCAACCAGCAATGCGCCAAAGCTGAGCATCGTCCCAAAAAATGCGCTGCCCGTTTGCCAGTGGTCCCAAAACGGACGCGCGGGGATACGGTAGAGCTTGTACATGTAGTACAGGCCGATTGCCCCGCTCAACACCCCAACAACGGCAAAAATGTTGGCCATCATAATGAGTGCAAGATTATCGAACAGCCCCAGGACCGCATAACCCAACAATCCGGTGTAAAACATCGACACCCCAGCAATCTCGCGGCTAACTGGCGACAATCTTAGGTTATTAAACCCCCGGTAGAAACGATGCGGTTTGCCCAAGTGCATATTCAATTTGAACAAACCTAACGTACTTACGGCAACGATGACAACGATCAACGGCAAGAAAGCATTGGAGTTTTTCAGCATCATGAGCGCATCAATATTTAGCCACATACCCAACATCAGCATGGAGAATGCCCCTACCGTTGCTTGAGTGCATAAGGTGAAAATCACATGGGCACTCTCATGACTGGTCAGCAATTTCTTAAAATTCCAGTGCTTTCCTTTGCCCAGCTTTTCATCGACGACGGGCTTGAACTTACCCTGACCCTCATCTTTATGGTATTTCAGCGGCATTGTGTCGGTGCGGGTCATCTCCCTATGCGTGGTGCGGGTTTGTTGAAAGCGGATGTTGGGATGGGTAATGTCTGTCGTTGGGAATCCCGGGATTTCCGTGCTTGCCTGAATACGGTTCTCAGGGATATTTTCGATCACGCCGAAATCCAGCGCATTACCCAAACAGGCGGCAACACAGGCCGGCTTCAAGTTAACTTCCAGGCGGTCAACGCACATATTGCATTTCGACACCTCGCCCTTAACGGGATCAAGTTGCGGTGCATTGTAAGGACAGACCCAGGTGCAATAACCGCAGCCGAAGCAAATATCCGGGTCTTGCAATACCGCGCCGTATTCGGCAAATTTGGTGTAAGCGCGGGTCGGGCAGCCCGTCAAACAGACAGGATCATCGCAATGGTTGCACGCCATTGAAATATTGATGCGTTGGTAATCGGGGTACGTACCACCTTCGACAAAGCCCACGGAACGGAAAGCGATATGCGCCGGGACATCATTTTTTTCGCTACAGGCGGACTCGCAGGCATGGCAACCGATGCAGTTGTCGGCATTAAAATAAAAGCCGTGTTGCTTATAACGATTGGGGTTTTCGCCAATTTCCGCATCGCCGTTGATATTAAGGCTTTTACACCGCAACTCACTGCTGGCATCGGTTAACTCTATGTTTAGGCCATAGCGGTTTTGTGCCTTGCTCTCCTGATTGTTCAGGAAGGCATATTTAGGTTCATCGTCACGTACTTCAAACATATTCAATCCAATGTAGGGCACGCATTGCGTGCCATTGTCGACTGTTATACTGGATAGTCACCGAAAGGTACGCAATGCGTACCCACGATTTCTAATAGGTCCGCAGTTCCTTACTCAATTGTGCGGCGAAATCCTGGTCTACGTGTTCAATAGCCACGGCGGACTGCTTAAAGGCAGGTTGCCGGGAATAAGGATCCAGCAGGCCCAATGTCAAGCGGTTGACGCAATCAAAAAAATGGAATGGGATAAATACCATGTTCCTGGGGACGCGCTGGGTCAACATGGCCATGACAACGGCATCGCCGCGGCGGGACGTAACACGGACATAGGTCTGGTGTTTGATTCCCATTTCATCCGCTGCATCGGGATTCATTTCCATGAACGGTATGGGGCTGAACTTGTTGTTATTGCCAATCTTGCCTGTCTTGGTGCGGGTATGCCAGTGCTCCACCAAACGACCGGAATTCAGCCAAAATGGGAATTGTTCATCAGGTATTTCGTTATTGTTGATGAAAGGCAAGGGAATCAGCTTTGCTTTCCCGTCAGGATAACAGAAGGTTGCCGTTTCGGTATAAAGCCGCTGGCTGCCGTTTTCATTGTCAGCAACTTTTTCTTCCGAATAAGGCCATTGAATACCGCGCTTCTGTTCGATCAAGTCGTGGCTCATGCCGCTTATGTCGCATAAGCGGCCCTTGCTTAACTGCTTCATCTCCTCGAACACGTCGGCAGGGCGCTCAGGGAAACGGATAACTTTGCCGTTGTCGAACCGCTTCGCCAATTCGTTAAAAATTTGCATGTCCGATTTGGATTCGGCGTAAGGTTGTTTAACTTGGCGGGTAAGGTTGACGCGCCTTTCAGTATTGGTGAATACGCCTTCCTTCTCCGCCCAAATCCCAGCGGGCAAAAAGATATGCGCGTATTGGCTGGATTCGACATCATAGTAGGCATCTTGCACGACTAGGCATTCCAGCTTCTCTAGCGTCTTGCGGATGCGCGGCGTATTCGCCATCGAGGTCATGGGATTGGTGGCGACCAACCACAGGCCCTTAATTTCCCCAGTTTCTATCGCAGGGAAAATATCGGTTTCGGTCAGTCCCCGTTTCTTAGGGAAGAACTCAGGGTCTATCCCCCAAAACTTGGCAATTTCTTCCCGGTCTTCCGGTTTTTCCAATGCCCGGTAACCGGGCAAGCCGGAACATGAAGACCACTCCCGTGTCCCCATCGCATTGCATTGGCCGGTAATCGACAGGCTGGTGCCGCCGGGCTTCCCGATATTGCCCGTCACCAGGTTTAGGTTGTTGATGCCCACCACGCCATCGGAACCGTGAGTGCTTTGGTTAATGCCCATCGTCCAGATACTCATGGCGCGCTTTGCTTTGCCGTAAAGCCGGGCGACGGTGCGGATCGTATCTTCGTCGATGCCGCAAATTTTTGCGGCACTGGTCGGGTCGTAGTTTTCGACTTCTTTCGCCAGTTCATCAAAACCATTGGTATTGGCATTGATGTAATCGCGGTCTTCCAGGCCTTCCTTGATAATGACATGGATCAGGGCATTTTGCAGCACGACATCAGTACCCGGCGTGATGGGTAAATGAATGTCAGCGTTTTGGGCAAAGATGGTGACGCGAGGATCGACGACAATAACGGGAAACTTGCGTTTTTCCAGCGCTTCTTTCAGCCGCCAATAGATGATCGGATGTTGCTCAGGCAGGTTGGAACCCCACGCGATCAGGCAATCCGTATGTTCAAAATCTTCATAACAGCCCGGCGGGCCGTCCGATCCGAACGAACGCTTATAACCCGATACCGCAGAAGCCATACATAAGGTGGTATTGCCGTCATAATTGTTGGTGCCAATAACCCCACGCACCAATTTACCTAATGTGTAGAATTCTTCGGTGAGTATTTGTCCTGTCGAAACAATGGCAAACGAATCCTGTCCATATTTGGCCTGTATACGCTTGATTTCCGAGGCCATCTTATCCAGTGCGGTATCCCAATGGGTCGGCGCATAGGCTTCATGGATGGTGTCGCGTACCATCGGCCTACTAGCGCGGCCCGTCGCTTCGAATACCTCGTATTCAAATATTCCTTTCAGGCACAGTTTGCCACGGTTCACATCCGCACCACCCACGCCGCGCGAGGCGACCGGCTGGCCTTGGGCATTCGTACCGATTTCAATGGAACATCCCGTTGAACAATAACCGCAGGTCGAATACGTCCATTTAACCACGCCCTTGTCGGCCATCTTGATGGGATTTTTTATGTTACGTCCAAATAGCATAGGTCTATCGTCAATTTATGGATTAGAATGGAACACGGATGACGTGATAGTTAGGGACAAAATAATTAACCTGTGTATCCCGTTTTATCCGGGTCATCGGTGGCCTATTTATATACTGAGTCAGGCAAATCAATCGTCCCCTGAGCAAACAACACGGCTGCCCCCCCGACCCGCAACGGCACAAATTCATGGCCCTTATTGTCCATTTCTAGGTTAAGGACACTGCGGCGGCTTTCGGCATCACCCCTATCGACCGCGAAGACATGCGTGCCTTTTTGGGTCTGTTCGAAAGAGCAGAGGTACGACGCAAAGGCCGGCATGGCGCTACCGATTGGCGGGTCATCGAAAAGGCCGATATGGGGACCAAGCAGGCGTGCGTTAAAATCGGAATCCGGAAACGGGGTTTTCGGCGCAAACAACAAAATTTCCTGTGCGGCCGTTTGTGGCGCAATGGACTGGCTCCAGGCCGCACTGTTAAATTTAGCCTGACGTACCGTCTCATAATTCCACACCGGAACTACCAAATAAGGAAAACCGCAAGAAACGAGGCGCGGCGAATACTTTTTATGGTCAAGCTCCGATTGCTTGATCCCCAAAAAGCTGGCCAATTCTTCATCCGTCGGTGCAAAGCGGTCGATAATAGCAACCACATTCCGGGCAAATTGCACAAACGTGGGCTTGCCGTCAACCGCCGTGATATTGACATCGATCAACCCTACATTCTGTTCCAGGACGATGTGCGTAATTTTTTCCGTCAAGGCAATATCGCCGCACAACCCTAATACATAAGCTGTCGCAATAATGGGATGCCCGGCAAAATCGATTTCTTTTTTGGGCGAGAAAATCCGTACCTTGCGTTTGCCGTCAGTGCCTCCTGGATGGAAAACGAAGACGGTTTCGGACAAGTTCAACTCCCTTGCCAGTAGTTTCATGGTCGTTTCACTTAAACCATCGGCATTCGGAATTACAGCTATTTGTGCGCCGTTAAACAACTGCGTAGTAAAGACATCCGCTATGTAGTATTCGATTTTCATACGCTGGCCTTTTCGTGGTCTTGGCCTTCACTTAGGCAAGGTGCCGTGACCTGTATTTCCACCCTGCCATTATTTAACCGGATAGGGTAAGCGGGTACGGCAACCTGCCCATCTTCAACACAAACGCCAGTCTTCAGGTTGAAATGTTGTTTATATAAAGGCGAGGCGACAACAGGCTCCCCTTTGATATCGCCTATCAGGCCACGCGACAAGACATTGGCTTTGCCTAACGGGTCGTAATTATGGATAGCGTAAACCGTGTGTCCCTTCACCATGTAAAAGATTGCAATTTGTTGGCCGTCAACCAGCGCGCATACGCCGGAATCAGGCTGCAAATCACTGACGTTGCAAACATACTTCCAGGACATCAAGCAACCTCCATCAGCTTGAAATGCTTGCGTTCGTCCTCGTCCGCAGGGCGGATTTGTCCACGCTCTTCCACAAATACAACGTTATCGTCGGGCTGGTCACTGTTAATGAAGTGCCGGAAGCGTTTCAATTTAGATTCATCTTGAATGGTGGTAAGCCATTCGCATTGGTAAGTATCGATAACGTATTGCATTTGATCTTCTAGTTGCGCACAAATCGCCAGCTTATCGTCGATGACTACGGCTTTCAGGTAATCCAAGCCGCCTTCCATGTTCTCCATCCAAACCGACGTGCGTTGCAGACGTCCGGCTGTGCGGACATAAAAAATTAGGAAGCGGTCGATATATTTGATTAAAGTTTCTTTGTCCAACCCAGTAGCAAACAAATCGGCATGGCGAGGCTTCATGCCGCCGTTGCCGCAGACGTACAGATTCCAGCCGTTTTCTGTGGCGATCACGCCGACATCCTTGCCTTGTGCTTCTGCGCACTCGCGTGTGCAGCCGGAAACGGCGAATTTCAGTTTATGCGGCGAGCGTAAACCTTTGTAACGGTTTTCCAATTCGATTGCCAAACCGACGCTATCGTCTATGCCATAACGGCACCAAGTGCTGCCGACACAGGATTTTACCGTACGTAAGGACTTGCCATAGGCATGGCCGGATTCGAATCCGGCATCAATTAACTCTTTCCAGATGTGCGGCAACTGATCGACACGCGCACCAAACAAGTCCACCCGCTGACCGCCGGTAATCTTGGTGTAAAGGTTGTATTTTTTACCGACCTGACCGAGCGCAATCAGCATATCGGGACTGATTTCCCCGCCTGTGACACGCGGCACGACGGAATAAGTGCCGTCTTTTTGCATGTTCGCCAGGAAGGTATCGTTGGTGTCTTGCAAGCCGAGGTGCTTATCGGAAAGTACGTATTCATTCCAGTACGAGGCCAAAATCGAGCCGATGGCGGGTTTGCAAACATCGCAGCCACGGCCTTTGCCATGTTTTTCTAAGAGGTCGTCGAAGGTTTTTATTTGCTCGACCACGACCAAGTTATACAAATCCTGGCGGGTATAAGGGAAATGTTCGCAGAGATCAGTATTGACTTCAAAGCCGCGCTTGTTTAATTCACAGTCCATCACCGATTTCAGCAGGGCCGCACAACCGCCGCAACCCGTTGAGGCTTTGGTTTCAGCCTTTAATGCGCCAATCGACGTACAACCTTGGTCTATCGCTTGGCAGATCGCGCCTTTGGTCACATCATAACACGAGCAGATTTGGGCGGACATCGGTAAGGCATCGGGACCCAACCCCACGGATTCATCGGAACGATGCGGCAATATCAAGGAATCGGGATTTTCCGGTAATTCGATACCATTCAGGCAATACTGCAATAACGTACCGTAACCGGACACTTCTCCGACCAACACCGCACCCAGCAATTGCTTCTTGTCCTGGCTGACCACCAAACGCTTATAGATTTCACTTGCACCATTTTGGTAAGTGTAAACCAGTGCGCCTTGTGACTTGGCATGGGCATCGCCGATACTGGCGACATCGACACCCATCAATTTAAGTTTGGTGCTCATGTCGGCACCGGTAAAGCTGGCCGTTTCGCCTGCAAGATCGGTAGCCACGGTTCGCGCCATCGCATAACCGGGCGCAACCAAACCGTAAATCATGCCATTCCAGAGCGCACATTCGCCGATTGCATAGATATTGGGATCCGAGGTCTTGCATTGATTGTCGATGACAATGCCCCCGCGTGGGCCGACATCCAAGCCGCAGGCACGGGCAATGTCATCACGCGGACGAATACCGGCGGAAAATAGCACGATGTCGGTTTCCAGTTCTTCGCCGTCGGCGAAACACATCTTGTTGGCGCACTGCTCACCGTCGATAATCTGCGTGGTGTTTTTGCTGGTGTGTATCTGCAAACCCAATTCTTCAACTTTGCGCCTGAGCATTGCTCCGCCGCCATCATCCAGTTGCACCGCCATCAAACGGGGCGCAAATTCGACGACATGGGTTTCCAGGCCTAAGTCTGTCAAGGCCTTGGCAGCTTCCAAACCCAATAAGCCACCACCGACAACGACACCGACTTTACTTGTTTGTGCGGCTGTCGCTATCGCCTCCAGGTCTTCAATGGTGCGGTAAACCAGGCAATTTTTGCGGTCATGTCCGGGCACGGGCGGAACAAAAGGATAGGAGCCCGTAGCCAATACTAAAGCGTCATAAGAGACCTTGACGCCTTTTGTAGAAAGGACGGTTTTGCTGGTGCGGTCGATACTTTCGGCCTTATCGCCCAAATGGATGGTAATGCCATTGTCGGCAAAGAAACTTTCATCCGCCATAGCCAAATCGGCAGCGGTTTTTCCAGAGAAGAACGACGACAGGTGCACTCGGTCATAGGCTGCCCGCGGTTCTTCACAGAATGTCGTGATGTGATAGTGTTCTTTTGCACTGCTTGCCATCAGACTGGACAAAAAATGCTGACCGACCATACCATTACCGATAACGACCAGTGATTGCTTCTTATTCATGCCTTACCTCGATATCCCAGCTATTTTTTACTGAATAATGTCCAAAAAATAGGAATTTTTTCTGAAAGCAGGCGGTTCAGTTCAGTTGGAGCAAAGCTTCGCAAATGACTGTTAGCAACCTATTCCCATTTATTTTGAACAAAAAAAAACGTCTATAAACAACGGTGTTTGTAAAACCCCCCTTGTTTAATCGACGCCTTTGTCAGATTGTTCAATCTATAAACCTAAGTATTCATTTTTAGAATGAATCTATAGTAAAAATGAATGCACAAGTTATGCCAATTTCATTAAACTCGGTAAGAGTTTAATTTTTAATTTTTATTACAATTGGTTACAGCCCAAAAATGAAATATTTTTATCTATTCAATGGGATCAATCCCATTGAATAGACCACACAATGCACAACGAATGTGCAATAAAGCGGACTTTTGCACCAAATAAGCCCATCAAATCCGTTATCTTTTACGTTACGCACCATTTTGGACGTAACAACAATAACCTAGCTATCCCTAGTGGCCCACTTTTTATGGCATGACTATTGCTATACTGCAATAACAAACTTCATTTTGAAAGGGCTCCTTAATGTCATCGCAAAAACTTAACCTGTTCTCGTTTTCAGGGAATATTAAAATTCTCCACATGACCTGGATGGCATTTTTCATCAGTTTTGTCGTCTGGTTTAACCATGCACCGCTTATGCTGGCGATTGCCAAAACTTTGCACTTAAGCCAGCCGGAAATAAAAACCATCCTGATCTTAAACGTGGCGTTGACTATTCCTGCGCGTATTATTATTGGTATCTTGGTGGACAAATTCGGCCCCAAGCGCACTTACTCGACTTTACTTGCATTGGGCAGCATTCCCTGTTTTATGTTTGCTACGGCGGACAGCTTTCAACAACTGGCGCTTGCCCGATTTTTAATGGGCTTTATTGGTGCGGGGTTTGTGATCGGCATCCGTATGGTCGGCGAGTGGTTTCCAGCCAGGCAAGTCGGTATTGCTGAAGGCATTTATGGCGGCTGGGGTAATTTTGGTTCTGCCGCAGCCGCCATAACATTACCCTCGCTAGCCCTGCTATTCGGCGGCGACGAAGGGTGGCGTTATTCGATAGCTTGCACGGGGCTAATCGCATTGCTCTATTCGTTTGTTTACTATTTTAGCGTGTCCGACACGCCCAAAGGCTCAACCTATTTCAAACCTAAAAAAGCAGGCGCGATGGAAGTCACCAGCATTTGGGATTTGTTCTTTTATGTTGCAATGAACATCCCTTTGTACGCTACCTTGAGTTTGCTTACTTGGAAATTGTCATCTTCCGGCGGTGCCAATTACACAAATCTTTTACCCGATACAGCAGCTATTTTTATCCATATCGGCATCTGGTGTTTGTTCATATATAACGTATACAAGATTATCCATATCAATGAGCCAAACTTGCAAAAACCCATTGAAGACCTCCATAAATACCAATTCAAGCAAGTCGCGATACTGGACTTAGCTTATATGATCGCCTTCGGCTCAGAACTTGCAGTAGTATCGATGTTGCCAATGTTCTTCTTTGAAACTTTCCATGAATCGCAAGACATTACCATGGTCGAAGCGGGATTGTTAGGCGGCAGCTTTGCTTTCATCAACCTCATCGCCCGACCTACTGGCGGCTGGTTGAGCGATAAATTTGGCCGAAAACTATCGTTATCCGTCTTTATCGCGGGTATGTCAGCGGGCTATTTCATCATGTCGTTTATTGATTCAGAATGGCCCATTGCGGTCGTCGTATTGCTGACCATGTCTTGTTCTTGTTTTGTGTCGGCCGGTTGCGGCGCGGTATTTGCTATGGTGCCTTTAATCAAGCGTCGCATGACTGGGCAGATTGCCGGCATGGTGGGTGCCTATGGCAATGTCGGGGGGGTTGTGTTTTTGACGATATTATCTTTCGTGACACCCAGCATTTTCTTTCTGGTGATGCACGGGGTGGCGCTTGCGGTCTTAATTGCCGTCCAATTTATCAACGAACCTAAAGGCCATATGGCAGAAGTACAGGAAGATGGTTCGGTTGAGATGATTGAATTGAGCTAATAACCCTCCGTAAAAAAATAATCTCGTTGATGATGCCTTGCGATTCGTCGCTCGATTTTATTGAGCCAAGGAAACCAGTTGGCCTTCATGGAAACCCGATGTTTGTTGCATAACATGGACAATTCTATTCAATTCGTCATATTGTTTTTTTAGTTGCGCCAATTCAATTTCCAAGCGCTGGACATTCTCCTTTAATTTTCCTTCCGATTCATTGGCGGCACGCAAAACCAACAATCGGTTTTCAACGAGCGTTTTGTGATCCAGAATTTGGTGCTTGATGGGGGACATTACATTCTCCCCCCAAACCATCGCTTCTCTACGCGCCTGAAATAAAATATTACGCGCTTGAAAGATCAACATATTGTAGAGTTTTTGAAGTGCCATGTTTTTTTCAGTCAAGGTGATTGTGGCACTGGTCCGGTATGCCTCACCTTTATTTAACACTTTTTCCAGTTCCGCCTGGTATGGCTGGATCTGGAACAAATACGGTTGAATTTCTTTAAAGCCGTACTCGGTATCAAATTCCGAATGGACTTTTAAGATAAATTGCTGCACATCATTGGCTGTACCCACGCATTCGTTAAGAAGACTATGCAAATCGGCGAACATTTTCTTGATGCCGTTTTTCATGATATACGTCGTAATGCTGCTGTCGATTTCTTTTTTGTTGGTTTTGAAGACGTTATCGAATCGTGCTGGTGACAATACTTCAGTCAAGGCGTTCAATTTGGCGCGAAATACGGTACTGCTCGCTTGAAAATGTTCCATATTTTTAAAGTACGCCAATTGCTGAAGCTGGGCATTGTTGGTCATCTCCGCAATCTTTTCCTGGCTTTGCTCAGTTAATTGTTTAGCCTCCTCAAGCAAAAGCGTACTTTTTTCGATTTTTATTTCAGTCAAGGTAACGGATTCAATGATTAAAAAACCGACATCGCGCAATACAACATCAACCATGATTTTTTGTCGATGATCGATGATATCCTGAGATAGATAGGCTTCAAGCGCATTGATCCTGCTGCGTTCCAGCAAATCATCGTCATGCTTAATTTTTGCCAGTAATGCTTGTTTTGCCGATACCGGAAATATCAACTTTTCGGCTATTCCCAACGATTCAGCGGTAGCGCGAACCTGCGAACGAATGGAAAGCTCGTAACCGCTTTCATCCAATTCGTCCCACATGGCATCAATTTTGTTCATGACGATAGCAAGCCCTTGCTTACTCGTATTAGTTGCC
Source organism: Methyloglobulus morosus KoM1 (assembly GCF_000496735.2). Taxonomy (GTDB): domain Bacteria; phylum Pseudomonadota; class Gammaproteobacteria; order Methylococcales; family Methylomonadaceae; genus Methyloglobulus; species Methyloglobulus morosus. The sequence continues at coordinate 7,430 of NZ_AYLO01000119.1, read as the reverse complement.
CTGCAGACATGGTTGTTCCACATATTCAAATCGCTTTTGGTCACGCCCGTGTCGGCGGCAAGCACAAAAACTATTGCGTGTGCGCTGGGCAACATGCTTAGGGTCAATTCTGGCTCACTGCCTAGTGCATTCAAACCTGGGGTGTCGAGAATACCCAAGCCGGCTTTCAATAAAGGATGCGGAAAACTGATGAGTGCGTGTCGCCAACGCGGAATCTCGACGGTTTCGGGGATGGCGATACCCTGTTCTGCGGCTTCTTGTTCATCATACAGCCCCAACTCGATTGCTGTTTGCCTGGATACCCGCTTGACTGCGATAAGCTCCTGAAAAGCCGATTTCATTTGCTCGGGATTATTGCAGTCAAGGTCAATTTGCGTCCATTGGGCCATCTCCTTTTTTAATTGACTAAACGGGGTTTCCTCCTTGCGCGTCTCAATCTCTATGAGACGGATATAACTGCCGCCATCTTCATCGAAGAATAATTCGGCAGGGCACATCGTCGTACGTCCTGGGGAAGACGGCAATAACCTTATGCCCGTTTCGGCAAAGAACAATGCATTAATCAACTCGGTCTTGCCGCGAGAAAATTCGGCGACGAATGCCAGGGTCACGCGGTCTTGGGACAAGCCCTGCAATATATTCGTGATGGTGAGGGTGCTGTTGGCATCCTCCAGATCGTAGCGTTTGCGCCAGTCTTGGTATGCCTCAATCGTCGCAATCAGTTGAGATCGCCAATTGGAATATTCGTACAACGAATCTGAAAATTGCAAATTTTCCATAGAGTTATTTCATCTTCTTGAAGCGGGTCATAGTGCCCTAGAATTGGTTTAAATAGCGCAATAGCGCCCGTAATAATGAGCTACCCCAACTGCTTAATCTATTGAACACAGGGCTATATTAGAGCTGTAAAATTAGATGGTTATATAAATATCATCGGCTCAAGCAAACTTAAGGCCGTTATGCTAACTCAAAATGACAGTATTTTCCTCTTTTACAGCCCCCAGCGTCTTACAGAAACGGTTGAATTCGGCATCGAAACCGGTCGTAAAAATCCCACATCGATAGAAAAACAATGCTTAGGACGCCCACTCAGTGCCATAATTGGGCCTTAACGGATAGCGAACTAACAATGACAGCCAGCTTAAAGGTTTCTCTCGGCTTTGCCACCGATCCTGGCATTAAACCTGACAACGAAGATTTCGTCGGCGCAATCATACCCGATGAGCCGCAACTGACCCACAAAGGCGTCGTTGCCGCGATAGCTGACGGCATGAGCGGCAGCGATGCCGGGAAACTCGCGAGCCAAGCTTGTATTGCCAGCTTCCTAAACGATTATTTCAGCACGCCGGATTCCTGGTCAGTCAAACAAGCGGGGCAGAAAGTATTGTCCGCGACGAATTCATGGTTATACAGCCAGGGGCAAGTCCGTTACCAATCGGACAAAGGGATGGTTAGCACGCTAAGCATCATTGTCTTGAAATCAACCACAGCACATCTCTTCCACATTGGCGATTCCCGTATTTACCGTTTACGTAAAGGCAATCTTGAGCAGCTTACCCGTGACCATCGCATTTGGATTTCACAGGATACAAACTACCTTAGCCGGGCGATGGGAATTGAACCCCGATTGGAAGTCGACTATAAAGCCCTTCCCCTAGAAAAGGGCGACCTGCTTTTGATGAGCACGGACGGTATACACGACTTTATCGACGACAAAACCCTAAAGAAATTACTGGCGGAAAACACGGACTTGACCTTGCTTGCCAAAAAAATCCTGCAACAAGCCAAGGACAATAACAGCGATGACAATTTGACTTGCCAACTGGTCAGGGTAGACGGGTTGCCTGATGCAAAGGAAGACGAAATCCTGCGCCGCCATGCTAACTTGCCGTTCCCCCCGCCCTTGCAACCGGGTGCAATCCTCGATGGCTACCGCATCGAAGCAGAATTGCATGCCAGCAAGCGCACCCAAATTTATCGTGCCCTGGACACCCAAACCCACACCCAGGTTATCTTAAAGACCCCCTCCATACTCTACGACGACGATGCCCTTTTTATCGAGCATTTCCTGCATGAAGAATGGGCTGGAAAGCGGATAGATCATGACAATGTCGTTAAAGTCCACAGCGCCGACCGTACCAAAAGTTGCGTGTATTACGTCACTGAATACCTGGAAGGCGAAACGCTAAGGGCATGGATGACGGCAAACCCGAAAGCCGACATCATTACGGTACAAAAAATCGTGGAACAGATTGCCAAAGGGTTACGTGCCTTCCACCGCAAAGAAATGTTGCACCAAGACTTAAAGCCTGAAAACATCATGTTCGATAAAAACGGCATCGTCAAAATTATCGACTTTGGCTCGGTAAAAATTGCCGGTATTGCCGAAATTGCACCGTTGGAACTGGAAGACGAAGACAACATCCTCGGCACCCTGAATTACTCCGCCCCCGAATACCACCTGGGGCAACGCGGCTCGGTAAAATCCGACCTCTACTCCCTGGCGGTAATAACCTACGAGATGTTGAATGGCGCTTTACCTTTTGGTCAAGATATGCCGGAAAAACCCAGCCGGGGTTATCTTGCCAGCCTGCGCTACGTGCCCAGTTTTCACCACAATCCGATGGTGCCTACCTGGATAGACGGGGCATTAAAAAAAGCCACGGCGATCGCTCCGCACGCGCGATACGAAGAATTGTCTGAGTTTTTGTACGACCTCAACACGCCCAATCCAAGCTTCATGAGGACTGAGGATAACATTCCCCTGTTGCAGCGCAACCCATTACGTTTCTGGCAGGGGTTATCTGCAATTCTCGTGCTTATCAATATTATTTTGCTGTACTTATTAGCCTTATCCAGGTAAATATTGCTTTGTGCCTTATAACTTTCGAATAACTCAATTAATCCGTTCAGCTTCCTTAACCGGCAATCCCTTGACGTTTTTTATGGTTATTCGACCAGACTATTCCGCTTGATTCACCCAATAAACAAACATGGCCCTGCAAATCTGGATCGATGCCGATGCCTGCCCCAATGTCATCAAAGACATCTTGTTCCGTGCTGCAGAACGCAGGGCCATACCTTTGGTATTAGTCGCCAACCGAAGCATCGCAACACCGCCTTCCCCGTTTATCAAAGCCGTACAGGTCGCCAACGGTTTTGATATCGCCGACAGCTACATTGTCCAGCATTGCAAAGCCAATGATTTGGTGATTACCGCCGATATTCCCCTGGCGGCGGAAGTCGTTGCAAAACACGCCTACGCGCTAAACCCCAGGGGCGAACTGTATACCCAAGAAAACATCAAAGAACACCTCGCCATGCGTGATTTCATGACCGGGCTGCGCGATACCGGACAAGTCTCCGGTGGCGGCCCCGCTACATTAGGGCAACGCGACAAACAGGCTTTTGCCAATGCGTTGGATCGGTTTTTGGCGGTGAATAAGTAAATGGCCCTATATGACAAGGCTTGTTTGATATTGATGATGCTGCAATTAGTTGCAGGATGAATTAAAATTATGCATTCCGTTCCGCTTATCGTAATCCATTTTCTTTAATAATTGCCCTGGTAAGCTTTGGGTATCTAATGGGTCAAATAACGAAAAATATCCGAACGGCTATGGCTATGAACGTCTTTCGTCATGAAATCGTCTTATTCCAACTTTTACAAATGGTCTCGGCGTGAAGTTTGACCTGCATTCAGATTTTCAAAATTATTCCGCTATTACTGGGCATAAGAATTTGAAGATTTAATTATCCAATCAGGCTGGAGTGAATACAATTAGCAATTTTTCTAACCTAATACCTGCCCTATTCCGCAAAGAGGTATTGGCAATGTCGGCTTATCACGTCGCCAATGCCAGCGGACTAATCAAACTTGATGCGATGGAAAACCCCTACACCTGGCCTGATGACGTGAGAGCAAGTTGGTTAGAAACGCTAAAAACCTGCGAGTTGAACCGTTATCCCGATCCCGAAGCAAAATTGCTCACGCAAACGATTAGACAACGCAATAACATCCCGCCCGCGTTTGACGTGTTGTTGGGTAACGGTTCCGATGAGTTGATCCAAATACTGCTGATGGCCTTGCCGCCCACCGCCCGTGTGATGTCGACACAGCCTAGCTTCGTCATGTACCAGCAAATTAGCCAGTCGTTGGGCTTAAGCTTTATCAACATCCCTTTGCTGCCAGGGTCATTCGAATTGGATTTGCCTACCATGTTGGGGGCAATAGCGGACCACCAGCCCGCCATCATTTTTTTGGCATACCCGAACAACCCTACCGGCAACCTGTTTAGTGCAGAAGCTATCAATAAAATCATTGCCGCCGCCAACGGCTTGGTCGTCATCGACGAAGCCTACGCACCTTTTGCCGATGCCAGCTATATGGGCGAATTAGCCCGCCATGAAAACCTCCTGGTCATGCGTACCGTTTCCAAACTGGGCTTGGCGGGCTTACGTTTGGGTTACCTCGTCGGTGCGCCAGCTATTCTTGAACAACTCAATAAGATCAGGTTGCCTTATAACATCAACATCCTCACCCAAGTGACCGCCCGGTTTGCGCTAACTCACCACGCCCTGTTTGACGAACAGACCCAACTTATCTGTGCGGAACGGACACGCGTTTACGAACATCTCTGCAATATGCCAGGCATTACCGCTTATCCCAGTGCCGCCAACTTCATCCTCTTTAAAACACCCAAAGACAAGGCCACCGACATTTTCGCGGCTATCAGGCAACGGGGCGTGTTGATAAAAAACTTAAGCCCCCAAGGTGGGTTGCTGATTGATTGCCTGCGTGTCACTATCGGTAAGCCCGAAGAAAACCGGGCTTTTATTGCCGCCTTGAAAAGCTGTTTGGATTAAAAAAGCTACGATTTTTAGGCCCATCTAATGCTCGCATAATTTTTCAACTACTAATTTTCCTAAACGGCTGCTGCTTTTTTAGCATCGCTACCGCCATCATAGTTTGCCTTGGATTGATCGAAATTGTGCGGCCTGCCATTAGGAATACCATTACAAGAACCGTCATTGTCGTCAATCGTGAATGTTGCCGCTGGCACTTGATTTGCCATTGCAAACACGGTTGTTAACAAATAAACCATAAAAACAGTTAAAATAATCCGTTTGAAGTACCTTATTTGCCAAGTTTGGCTGAAAACACCATGCACACACCTTATAAAACCGACGACCTGAGAATTTGCGAAACCAAAGAGGTTGTCGCCCCTTTTCAAGTCCATGAAGAATTGCCCCTTAGTGCAATTGCCGCGCAGATAACTTTGGAAACGAGGCAGGACATCCACAACATCTTGAAAGGCGAAGACGATCGCGTCCTGGTCGTGGTGGGGCCTTGCTCAATTCATGATACGAATGCCGCCAAAGAATATGCAGGACTTTTAAAAGCGGCTAAAGACGAATTAAAAGACCATCTTCTCATTGTCATGCGGGTTTACTTTGAAAAACCGCGTACGACCGTCGGCTGGAAAGGCCTAATCAACGATCCCGATATCGATTCCAGTTTTGACATCAACAAAGGGCTACGCGTCGCAAGGCAATTGCTGCTGGACCTCAATAACATGGGTATGCCATCTGCCACGGAATACTTGGATTTAATTTCACCGCAATACATCTCCGACTTGATTTCATGGGGTGCGATTGGCGCACGCACCACAGAAAGCCAAGGACACCGCGAGTTGGCTTCTGGCGTATCGTGCCCTATCGGGTTTAAAAACTCCACCGACGGCACGATAAAAATCGCGATAGATGCGATTGGCGCAGCCATGAGCCCTCATCATTTTTTGGCGATGAACAAGGCGGGGCATTCGGCGATTTTTTCCACAACAGGCAATGAAGATGTGCATATCATATTAAGGGGCGGTAATAGCCAGCCCAATTATGACGCCGTGAGCGTTGAGCAAGTGGCGGAAGGACTGATCAAGGCAAGCCTGAGACCCAACATCATGATCGACTTCAGCCATGCCAACAGCCTAAAGCAATGCCACAGGCAAATTATCGTCGGCGAAGACGTTGCTGAACAAATTGCCAGCGGCGACTACCGGATTATGGGCGCTATGATAGAAAGTCATCTGAAAGCAGGGCGTCAGGAAGTGGTTGAAGGCCAACCCTTGACGTACGGGCAAAGCATCACCGATGCGTGCTTAAGCTGGGACGATACCTTGCCGCTACTGAAAAATCTGGCTAACGCCGTACAAAAACGCAGGGAATTAAAAGCATGATCGTTTATGTCAATGGTGAAAGCCATGAGCTTTCCGGGGATAAAAAAGTATCGGATATTATCGAAAACCTGGGGTTGACAGGCAAACGGATTGCCGTGGAATTGAACAAGGAAATCTTGCCCTTCGACCAATATCAACAATATGCACTACACAACGGCGACCGTCTGGAAATCGTCCACGCTATCGGCGGTGGCCAAGCCGAAGGCATGTTTCAAACAAGTAACGACAGTTTTACGGTTGCCGGAAAGGCTTACACATCCCGCCTGTTGGTCGGCACGGGAAAATACAAGGACTTGGAAGAGACCCGCTTGGCAATAGCCGCCAGTGGCGCCGAAATTGTCACTGTAGCAATCCGCCGCACCAACATCGGCCAAAATCCGGGCGAACCGAATTTGCTGGATGTCATCCCGCCGGACAAGTACACCATCCTACCCAATACCGCCGGTTGTTACACCGCCGACGAAGCGGTGCGGACGTGCCGCTTGGCGCGGGAACTGCTCGGCGGTCACAAGCTGGTCAAGCTGGAAGTGCTGGCCGACCAGAAGACCTTGTTCCCGGATGTCGCCCAAACCTTCGTCGCTGCCGAATTGCTGGTCAAGGAAGGCTTTGATGTCATGGTCTACACCAACGACGACCCCATTGCCGCCAAACGCCTGGAAGACATCGGTTGCGTCGCCGTCATGCCCTTGGCGGCACCAATCGGCTCCGGCCTGGGTATCCGTAATCCCTACAATATTCTGACCATCGTAGAAAATGCCAACGTCCCTATCCTGGTCGATGCCGGTGTCGGTACCGCGTCCGATGCGGCTATCGCAATGGAACTGGGCTGTGCGGGCGTGTTGATGAACACCGCCATTGCCGAAGCCAAAAACCCTATCCTCATGGCTTCTGCCATGAAAAAAGGCATAGAGGCTGGACGGGAAGCCTTCTTGGCTGGACGGATGCCCCGTAAGCGTTTTGCTTCGGCTTCTTCGCCGATTGATGGGTTGTTTTTTTAGCTGCAAAAATGCGGGAAACAATAGGATGTGCCGAGGTACGAGGCGCATCAATCACGAACGATGCGCTTCTCTCCGTTCAGCACATCCTATATAGCACTATTGGTGAATAAATGGGGCTAATATAGTTGAACCTTCAGGTAACTCAAACTCATCTGAGTTTTTATTAATAAAGCCAAGTATTACAAATGACTGCCTA
>NZ_AYLO01000118.1 GCF_000496735.2 Methyloglobulus morosus KoM1 | reverse complement strand
GTTTTTACTGTCGTCTGGCCCGTTGCAGATCAATGTCAGTATTTTTAATCCATAGGCCCACTATAAATTGAGCAAAGTTTTTTGGACGTAGTGATGCTATCTGAGAGACAGCCCTATCTCAATCAGGTAAAACCCTAATAATGACTGGGTAAAAACCCTATAATTAAACTTAGGTATTTAGGGGAGGACAGAGGATAAAATCCCATCTGTACGAAGATTAGCGGCATCGCAGAAAAGGCTATTGACCATTAGTAATTGCTTTCAATACATTGATATACTTAATACTAAGAATTTGTTATCAACAGAGGTAACAGCCATAAAATAAAACTTTATTGATCTTGTTTAGGGTCTTTCACCCTGTTAGGTGCTTTACCTTACTTTTCCAATTTGTTCTAGATTTCGGATTATTTTCCTTTTTTGGTTCTTCTAACAAACGAACTGTACTTCCGCATCGTATTCCAATGCTTTGGCCATTGATCTATCTAGCCCAAAACTCCCGCAAAACGTGGGCAGCCATTTTGGGCGTACGTCCTCGGGTAAAAACACCCTTCATATTGATGCCGCCTACGCGCATAATGCTCTGTACGGCGGCAAAGTCGGCAAAGTTCCAAACCTGCATACCGGCGATATAATCTTTTTCGCCCGCCACCCTAAGATGCCCGCGTATGTACTCGGCCTGATATTCTTCGGTCCACATGACGTTAGGATGACCGTGCATACCGGCTAGGGTATCTGCCCCGAATTCGGTCAAGATAACGGGCTTGCGCCAAGTATCCCAGGCAGCATCAAGCTCCTGTTCAAGGGCAGCGAGCGCCTTGTCCATCTCGCCACCCAACACATACCACCCCCAATAACGATTCATGCAGATAACATCGCACTGTTCAACCCAAGAGCTAGGCGTACCCCCTAACGTTACCAGTGTCACCAATCGGGTAGGATCCAATTCCCGCGCACGATGCATTAACCTTTCAAGAAAGCCCTTACCTTTCTCGACTGCTGGCTCGGTAAGAATCTCGGATGCCGTCAAGTTCAATCTCGGAGTCATAGGTTCATTCGCCACGCACCACATTATGACACTGGGATGATTTTTGTCGCGGGCGATCAACTCATCAACTTGTTGTAAGCAAATGCGCTGACGAATGGCAATATTATCGTCATCCTCAAACTGCAAGCTGACAGCGGGTATTTCATCAATAATCAGGAAGCCTTCCCGATCAGCCAATTGCATCTCTTCTTCGCTGTAAGGATAGTGTGAAGTGCGATAGCTATTGGCGCCCGTCCAGCGCATTAACTGATAATCCTTGACCAACAGGGGTAAGTTCAATCCCTTCCCGCTGGCGATAAAATCCTCGTGACGGCCATAACCATTCAACTTTACGGGCTTTCCGTTTAGTAAAATCTGGTTGTCCTGCACCCTGATCGTGCGGATTCCCACCTTCAAGGTGTAATGGTCTTGTCCCGCCTGGATAACCAAGTCGTATAGATAAGGCATCTTGTCAGACCAGAATTTGGCATTGGCAACGGTAAGTTGCATTTCGGCAAGTCCATCCAGGAAATTCAACTTGGCGACGATAGTCGCATCACCACCTTTTAGTTGTAAGTCGCCTTGTGCCGAAACCGCTGAATTCAGCCGGACATTTACCTTTATGATGCCGTTAACCCCATCAATGTCAGTGACGACCGTTACATCGTCAATATAGGTTTGCGGGACGCTGTATAACACCACAAGGCGGTGAATACCCGCAAATGGAAAGAAATCATAGGTCGTGTGCGGAAAACTGGCGACCGGCAACAGCGGAGTACTCATATTGCCGGAAGGCACACGGGTAGGCTTGAGTTCGTTCTCAACACTAATCGCTACAATATTTTCTGTTTCCCATCGGATTTGGTCGGTGATCTCGAAAGCGAAAGGCAAATGCCCTCCTTCATGTGAACCCATCTTGACACCGTTGATATAGACGGTGCCGAAATAACAGGCCGAACCGACACGCAGAAACACACGCTGTCCCCGCCAGCTTTGCGGGATATAAGTTGATTTAATATACCAGGCAAGCCCAAGATAGTTATATATGTCCTCATACTGCTCGTTCCAACTGCCTGGAACTGCGATTGGGCGGGGATTTACCACTCCATTTTGCCAGCCCTGTTGCTCACCGACTAGGTCAGGGTCAATCCTAAAATCCCAAATACCCGACAGGTCGAACTTGTTTCGGGCTAGGTTCTGTTGGGGGTACAGCATCGCAAGTCTCCTTTTGATGGGCGTGGCGGCGAAACAAATCTTAGTTTAGTCGGTAATGGAGCTTCGGCAATTAAGGAAACTATTGATTCCGCCTTGTGAAGTATTAAGTTTCCGTTCGCCTTGCCTGTCGAAAGGCGGTGTGTGCTTCGACAAGCTCAGCACGAACGGTTCAGGCATTAAAAGGCCGAATCTATAACGATGGCCAGCAATGCACAATTTCATTGTCCAATTACTCCGTAATCGCTTAATAACATAACAGTAGGCCGGGATGTTCAATCCAATAAAAAATTCGTTTGTTTCCGTTGACTATCCAGTGCAGTGTCGGTCGTTTCGTCTTTTAAGTTGATGCCGGATAGCTGTAATTTTTCCGACTCATTGATTAGGTACAGCAACTTTTTTAGCGCCTGCCCATAACCCAGCCCGTTTTGGTGAATATTGGAAATGCAATTGCGGTCCGCGTCGGTACTTATCCCTGACCGGGCCCGATAGGTAAAATAAATGCCCATGCTGTCCGGGGAACTCAACCCTGGACGTTCACCGATCAGGACGATGCACAATCTGGCCCCAAAATGTTCTGCAATGGCATCGCCGATCGCAACACGCCCGTGTTTTACGAGACAAACGGGCGGCAAAGCATAACCCTTTGCTTGCAATTCCGGCAGCAATAAATTCAGGAAGGGTTCGGCGTGATGCTCAATGGCCATGGATGATAAGCCGTCAGAAACGACAACAACCGCATCGGTATGGGTTTGCGGGATATTTTGCAAGCAGGCCAAGGCAGGCTCGCTCAATAAGCGTCCTAAATCGGGTCGTTGCAAAAATAGGCGATGATTTTCTGCCTGTGTTTCCAACATCAACGACCGATAGCCCAACCCATCTAAACGATATTCAAGGGCTGCAAAATCCAGCGGGATATTGACGGCATCTCGCGCCATGGCGTGCGCATATAAAAACTCAAGGCTGGCCTTGGTTGGCAAACTGTTTCCGGCGCGTCCTAAGGCTATCCGTGCAGGCGTGAATTGGGTGAGGTTTTTCCAAGGATCTTGGGGAACAATATACGTATCGTCATTCATCGGCTTCCCCCATTATTTTTTGCAGGGTTGGTTTAAATAATTCCGGTATATGCGCCTGTTGCTTCAGTTGGTTTTTGTCATCGAAGATTTGGTGTTTTTGCAGCCATTGCTCAAACTCAGGCGCAGGTTTTAATCCGAGAATCTGGCGCAGGTACAGCGCGTCATGGAATGAGGTCGATTGATAATTAAGCATCACGTCATCGGCACCTGGCACACCCATAATAAAGGTACAGCCAGCCACGGCAATTTGGGTCAGTAACATATCCATATCGTCCTGGTCGGCTTCGGCATGGTTGGTGTAACAGACATCACAACCCATCGGCAAACCCAATAATTTTCCGCAAAAATGATCTTCCAGGCCGGCGCGGATAATCTGCTTGCCATCGTATAGATACTCGGGCCCGATAAACCCGACCACGGTATTGACCAGTAGCGGCTCGTATTTACGCGCCACCGCATAGGCCCTGGCTTCACAGGTTTGCTGATCCAACCCTTCGTGGGCGTTGGCAGATAGCGCACTGCCTTGTCCGGTTTCAAAATACATGCGGTTATTGCCTAGCGTTCCACGCTCCCGTCCCAACACGGCATCCTGTGCTTCTTGCAACAAATTTAGGTCAATACCAAAACTGTCATTGGCCTTTTGGGTGCCTGCAATGGATTGAAACACCAAGTCAACTGGGGCATCTTGTTCAATGGCTTTCAAGGTTGTGGTCACATGCGACAATACACAGGATTGCGTGGGTATCTGATAACGTTCGATAATGCCACGCAACATGTGCAGCAACCGCAAGGTCGCTTCCAGGTTGTCAGATGCAGGGTTAATTCCGATAACCGCATCGCCGCAGCCATATAACAAGCCATCCACAAGGCTGGCCGCCACGCCGGCGGGACTATCGGTAGGGTGATTGGGCTGCAAACGCGTAGACAAGCGGCCTTCCAGTCCAATCGTGCCACGGAAGCGAGTAATGACACGGCACTTTTTGGCAACCAGTATCAAATCCTGGAGTCGCATTATCTTGGAAACGGCGGCCACCATTTCCGGCGTCAATCCTGGGGCTATCGCCGTTAAAGTTGCCGTAGTCGCTTGCCCAGAGAGCAGCCAGTTACGAAAATCGCCGACAGTCAAGTGGCTGATGGGTTGAAAAGCAACGCTGTCATGCCCGTCAATAATCAACCGGGTGACCTCATCCTGTTCATAAGGCACTAATGCTTCATTCAGGAACTGCTTTAAGGGTACGTCTGCCAACGCCCATTGTGCGGCAACCCGCTCAAGGCTATTAGCGGCCCCCAGGCCGGCAAGGTAATCGCCCGAACGCGGAGGGGAAGCTTTAGCCATCAGATTGCGCAGCGTTTTGAAATCATGGGTCAAATGGCTTACATGTGACTTATACATGATCGGCTTACCTTGAAATATCCAGAATGTTCAATATACCATTTTGTTGAGAAAACGGTATGACTCAAGCTCTGCCATAAGACATTAGGCTTCGTGCAATTGTTTGGTTAAGCGCTAAATTTTCAGTGTACGTTGATGGAACGCTTCAGCGGCGGGCTGATGAGTAATTGTCAGGATGCCTGTACGGGGCAACTCGTTACCCAGTAACTCCAACATTAGCACTTCGTCATTCGGAGTCAGTGAATCCAAGGCCTCCTGGATAAAAAGCCACTGTGGCCGATGCAACAAAACGCGAACGACACCCAAGTATTGCTGCTGTTCGTTGGACAGCAATTGTTCCCATGAGCCTATCCGGTCCAGTTGCTTTACCAACTCATGTTGGCCCACATCTATCAACAATTTCTCAATCTGTGCCTGATCAAATGAAGTGCTGGGTTTCGGGTAACAAATCGCTTCAAATAAGGATTTAGATGGTAAGTAAGGCTTGGAAGGCATAACAAAGAGCGTGTCATTCTCGGGAATTTCAATAGCTCCAGCCCCCCATGGCCATAATCCGGCAATCGCTTTAAATAACTTCGATCCTGCGTTGGTTTGATCGGAAACCAGCACACGCTCACCAGCCTTGATCTCATCATTGATAATTATTGAGAGATTTTCGCCTTCAACGCTGGCAATGCGCACGTTATTCAGCTTTAGCCCCGAAACACTCGCTTTTTTGACGCTAAGCTGACTTGAATCAAGACGGTAAATGTCGTCCTCCAAATGGTCAAGCCCATTAACCAAGCCCAAGACCCGTTCAACAGAAGTCCGCCATTGGGCAATTAAAGCCATATTATCGACCGGCCAAGACAAGGCGGAAACCATGTGCTGGAAAGCCTGGACGGATTGCATCAACATCCCCAATGAAATAGCGCCGACAATATAACGCGGCGACCCGACTAAAATTGGCAATGCCATAGAGGTGACCGAGTAACCGGAAGTAAATATCTGGATTTGTTTCCAGGCGGACGTTTGTTGGGCATAAGTCGCAATGATTGCTTGAAATGAGGCAAGCAGGCGTTCCTGTTCCATATCCTCTCCCCGAATTAACGCGATGGCCTGGGAATTCCCTTGCGTATCGATTAGGTCATGCCGGAAATTAGCCTCCTGGGTTTGTCGGGCATGGGTCGCCTCGGTCATCGACTTGCCCATCCACCAGCCTAAAATGGAAGCACAAATCGAGTAACTGACTGAGATCCATACTAAATACCCCGTCACTGGAATTGAAACAAAGTTGAAATCAAACACCACCCGCCCAGAGATATCCCAAAGTATCTTAGTAAAACTGCCAAGCATCAATAAACTGTAAAATAATGAATGGCTTAAGTTAATGGCATCTTCCGTCGCAATACGTATATCCTCTGCAATGCGGCCATCTGGATTGTCATGGTCGTTTTTCGACCTCAAGGTAATCTGGTAATGGCGGCCATTGTGCATCCATTTAGAAATGACTTTTTCAGTCAACCAAGTGCGCCAACCGATCAACAAACGTCGCTTGACGATTAAATGCGCTGTCGTGACTGTTATACTGGCAGCGAAAATAAGTATTAACACCCCTATTTGTGCTTTTACGCCATCCATTGACCTTTGTTCAATCGCGTCAAATAGTGTCGCATTCCACTTGGTAACATAAACCGCTAGCCCAATTTGCATCAACGTAAGGACAACCAGCAAGACAGTCTCTGTCCGAATAGCTAACTTATTTTCAGAATTCCAATAGGGCCCAGCCAATTTCATAAACTGAATAAAAAAACTGTCTTTATTTTGCATTGGATAGCACCCCTTAAGAAATCACATATCGCTAAACTGTACAGCCGGTTTTTTACTCAAGTATTTATTTGTTTGGTTGATCAATAATAGCTTACCGAATATCGATTTGTTCAGACGCAACTAATTTGCTTACAAGGCTTAGGTATTTATACGAATAGACAAAAAATTTATTCGGCGTATCTTGAGAACCAAAGAAAAATGATCTTGGTTAAAAATGAGGAATCCATTAAAGCTCATAATTGCGGCTTCGCTCACAATATATTGAAAAAGGATTCCATTCATCTTGATTTTATGAACTAATTCACATAAATTGTGTTCAATTTAAGATATAAGGTAGTTGACTTCTCATTTATATGCGGAAACAGCGAAATAAATGATGTTTATACAAGAACGTATTTTTTTTCAAAGCCAAAGAGGTTTAAAACGGTCCATTGAATAGGTGGGAGGCGTGCCATGACTAGTCTTTTTATTATAAGATTCATCAAAACATTAATGGTGACCACGCCGTTTTTGGCCATGACCCTGATGGTGCTCGCTTTATGGGGCGTAGGGGGCAAGACCACTTATAGTGACATGCCCACCGCGAAACAAGAAAAGGAATTCACTGCTGTAGAAGCTAAAAATTATTTAGTCAACGAGATCAAAAGCCACGAGCTACATTCCACTGAGACAGTTGAACCAAAAATTTGTGGCGAAGACAATAGTTCCACAACAACCAAGGAGCTATCACAAGAAAAAATAGACTGGGATCTTGTCGTATAGCGATAAGAAAGTCTATTTGGCTGCGTGCTGAACCCGGTTTGGTTGCTCTTGTTATTCCACCCCGCATAGTGTGCAGGGATTGGACAGCATGAATAAGCCAAGCCAATACCAATCACAACAACTTTCAGCATAAATCTAAACCCCAGTTGAGGAATGTTGCATTCCTTTCTTACTGAACCTGTCGAAGCAGTCGCGAACTATAACACATCAATGGTTTGATTTAGGTCAGTTCTTCTGCAATTCCTGCAACCTGCATTCAAGGAAGCGGCGTTCGGGCTCGAGCCGGGAGAGGCTGATGGCAAGCTGGTAAGATGCAATGGCTTCGGTGGTTTTTCCAAGTCGGCGGCACAAGTCTGCCCGTGCCGAGTGCGCCAGACAATAATCGGTAAGATCGCCTCGTGCCAGGATTTCATCGACCTGCTTAAGGCCAGCTAAGGGATCGTCCCGCATTGCCACCGCCACCGCACGATTCAGTTCAACCACGGAGGAAGGATTGATTCTTAATAAGATATCGTACAGTGCTACAATCTCGGCCCAGTCGGTCTGTCCAGCATTGGGTGCATTGGCATGGACGGCGGCAATGGCCGCTTGCAAGGTATAAGCGCCAAATTGTTTTGTCGATAAAGCTTGTTCAACCAGGTCAGTGCCTTCCGCAATGTAATCCCGATTCCATAGTGTGCGATCCTGATCATCCAATAACACCAAATCGCCTGACGGTAAGCATCGTGCTGCACGGCGCGATTCCTGCAACAGCATCAATGCCAGCAGTCCCACGGCTTCTGGGTCTGGTAACAGTTCAACAAGCAACCTACCCAGACGAATTGCCTCTTCCGATAGCTCCGGGCGGACTAGCGACCCACCCGATGAGGCAAAGTAACCTTCGTTGAAAATCAGGTAAACGACGCGCAAAACACTTTCCATGCGTTCAGCCAGCCTATCCGCTGTCGGTACTTGATAAGGAATACGGGCATCCCGAATTTTAGTTTTGGCGCGGACGATGCGTTGGGCCTGTGTGGGAGCAGAAATCAGGAACGCGCTGGCAATTGCTTCAGTGGTCAACCCGCACACTTCACGCAAGGTTAACGCAACCTGGGCTTCAGGCGTCAAGGCTGGATGACAACAGGTAAAGATCAGCCTGAGACGGTCATCTTCGATGCCTTCGCCGTCGAGTTCATCACTTATATCGACAGAAAGTTGTTCTTCAATGTTATCGGGCAAAGGCTCAAATCGGGTACGACGACGAATGACATCAATCCCTTTGAAACGTCCCACCGAAACCAGCCAAGCACGCGGATTTACGGGAATGCCTTCATGCGGCCATTGCTCCAGCGCCGCCTTAAACGCATCATGCAAGGCTTCTTCGGCGAGATCAAAATCACCAAGCAACCTTACCAGCGTGGCATATACGTGACGGGAGTGGACGCGGTAGACGGCATCTATGGACTCAGTTATTTCTCGGCTGCAACCACCTGATTGTGTCATAAGAGTACTTACACTGTGAGAGACGCGCTATTGATACGGCCTCGCAAAACCCTTGCTACCGTTCGCGAATCCTGTCGAAAGACAAGTTGGTTTTGAGAAGGCTTCCCTGAGTGAGTTACTGAAGAGTTCATCACTATAATGCCGTATCAATACCGTCACGTCACCACTATCGGGATTTTCAGGGGATAACTATTGACCTAAAACTTTCGGTATCAGCCCTGTCTATTAATCGTAAGGCGTACCATCTTTATGGGTAAATCTCCATTTGCCTTCGACTAGCAAAGCCTTCAGGTCATCGTCGGGATAGTTTCCCTCATCACCTGGCGACCTATCCCCAATCTCAAGGTAAACAACATCTTCCAATGTTTCATTGATTAG
Source organism: Methyloglobulus morosus KoM1 (assembly GCF_000496735.2). Classification (GTDB taxonomy): domain Bacteria; phylum Pseudomonadota; class Gammaproteobacteria; order Methylococcales; family Methylomonadaceae; genus Methyloglobulus; species Methyloglobulus morosus. Next base: position 29,373 of record NZ_AYLO01000118.1, on the reverse strand, counting down.
GCAATGTCCGTTACCGATCCCTGCCTTAAAACCTGCGCACATACCTGGATAAAGCTCTGTGCGGCCTTCGTCGGTAAGCAATGTCGGATTTCCTTGTAATATATAGACCAATTCGTCCTGCTTGGTATGGGCGTGACGGAGCGACGAAACTGCTTTAGGCGCCAAACGGGTAAGATTGACACCAAAGTTTGTCAGGCCAAAGAGATCGCCAAGCGGGTGTTTCTCCCGTCCCAGCATCCGCGAAGCAAACGGTTCTGGATAAGCGGACTTTGCCCGGGTCGGGGTTTCGGCTGCAATCACAGCAATGGGATAGGGTTGGGTAGCCATATAGTTCAAGCATTAAAGGTTATATGCTTTACAGTCTAGCATTGTTCAATGCGTTATATTGAGTCGAATAAGGTTTTGACGTCCGTTCGTCTGGCGATTCGAAAGGCTTAATCAGGGCTTACTGAGCCGCCCATTGAAAAAACCTGAGCACCCGTTACGGGTGCATTCAGCATTAAGGCATTGCTTTTCCGGAACACGAAAGCCCCACCCTGCTAAATCGCCCATGCCAGCAGCGCATCCATTGATACCGATAAACTGACCCGTCCTTATCGCTCCCTCCTCAATTTTTTGGTAGAGTTATGAAGACTAAGCCCCCTATTTCTTCCTTTATCTTTGGGCGTTATTTATTTCGATATAAATTCAACCGTATTAAGATCAACTTGAATGCGAATCTGGTTGTTAATCTGCTCGATGACATCTGCTAAGCGACTTTTGAGTTTGCCATTATGCGCGGCATGCACGACGAACTGATCGTTTTCGTTTGGTTTTGCGGCTAGGAAGTCGTCCAAATCATTCCCCGGCTCAAATTCCCCGCCTACCCAGCGTAACGCATCAACACAACGCCTAAAAATCTTTGGATAAATCAAACTGCCCTCCCCTGGGCTGAGATCGTCCAAGGTGTCGACAGTAAAACGCTTGGTTTTATCTAACGCCCAAATGCCCTGCTTATCGTGTTTTGCGTCTTTGTAAGCCTTAATCAGCGCACTTTGTATTTCAGATGACAGGCTACCTGTATACATCCCTAAATAAGCCAAGCCTGTTTTTACAGAGTGGAAATTGTAGCTTTTTTGGAGTAAGGACTTGGTCATTTTGATGTCGTCACCGTCTTTCTCATCCAGGTCATGAAAGATAAAAGCAATCGGTCGACCATGGCTTTCAAAGCTGTCACACAGGATCATCGCCTCTTGCTCCCATTCAAACCCTTTGGGCGCGACCGACCAATTCCAATCGGCACCGTTCACACCTAACCAAGCCAGTAAGCCGTTTCGGCTTTCCAGGCCGTGCGGCTGGGCAGCCCCGCCATAATGCAGTTCTGGCGTATCGATAGCCTGAAAACGTAACTGGTAGCTAGCGACCCCGTCTGCCACGCTCGGCTCCGAAAAATGGGGCAATTCTTCGAACAAGCTCATATCGTTTGCGATAAACCGCATGCTGTCGCCGTCCGGAGACTGGCGTTGGCGTACCGTTAGCTTTCCTTTGATAACGCGATAAAATCCCAGGGACATAACACTCTCCTCTAGTTAAGGTTGAATTACCCGACCCATCTGCTTGAGTCGCTTAATAACTTTATCGATAAAAATTAAGTCTCTAAACTATCATGAGACCCAATGATAGCCTATGCCAGGTAAATAAAATTAGTTTATTGATGACGAATGTTAAATTCGTCATCAGCTTGGCATTTATTTATTTCCGGTTCATGACAACGCATCGAAATATGAGTTAAATATCACGATACTTAGGAGAAGATTTACTTTTTGGGCCTGTGTCGGCCTTCGGTTTAGCGGGCTTGAAAAAGAGATAAATTATTTATGCCGGCAACCAAGGTTTATTTGAAAATAAAACATCGGCAAACGCCCTAAGTCTCCTCTTCATTTTTGACCAGCGTTTGAACTTGATGTTGGAGAACGAGCCATTTAGGCAAAAACATTTAAATGATTGCCGATAGCCTCAATGACAGAATGAGAAAATGGTTCGCTATTATATGGGCGATAGCCCTAGACACGTCGTTGGATAACGAGGCTGCAGTCGTTGATGGCAGTTGATTAGTGTCCTTTGACTTGACCGTTTTATCGGCTTGCGCCTTTAACTGAGAAATAAAGCTATTTTTTTATTCAGCGTCAAACAAGCTTGCGGGTTATTGGTTAGCCAGAGAGTGCCTCCTATCTTTTCAAAGTCAGTTTCAAATCTTTCCCGATTCGCCTTATATCACTAAATTTAATTTCCTTGCTATCTCCCAATTTTTCCAACCCCGGCAAACAAAACAGCCCCCTTCCTTGATCGCCCATAATTTTTGGTGCCACATATACAATCCATTCATCAACCAAATTATCAGCCAATAACGCGCCATTCAACACCCCGCCCGCTTCAACCAACACTTCATTGATTTCCTGTCTGGCCAGGAATTTCAAGGCTTCCGTAAGGTCAAGGCGACCTTGGTCTTCAGGCAACTCGTAAACTTCAAGACTCGCTTTTTGCAATGCTTCCTTTTTGGATTCATCCTTAGAACAGGTCAAAATCAAACTGCGCCCGGGTAAACTTACTATTTTGGCGTACGCTGAAATTTTTAAGGTAGAATCCAATACCACCCGAATCGGTTGCAGGACTTCTTTATCTATCCGCGCCGTTAAGGACGGGTCGTCTGCGAGTACGGTATTGATTCCCGTCAGGATCGCCGAGCTTTCCGCCCGCATCCGATGCACATCCATCCTGGCTTCCGGTGAGGTGATCCATTGGCTTTCACCCGATGCCATCGCGGTACGTCCATCTAAGCCCATTGCCATTTTGCTGCGTACAAAAGGACGGCTTTGGGTCATCCGCATGATAAAACCACGGTTTAAAACCTTAGCGTCTTCTTCAAGGACACCACAGCTAACCTCAATACCTGCGGTTTTAAGATAAGCAAAACCATTTCCTGACACCTTTGGGTTAGGGTCTTGCATGGCGGCAACTACGCGCTTGATACCGGCCTTGACCAGTGTTTCGCAACACGGCGGTGTCCGTCCGTGATGGCTGCAAGGCTCTAAGGTTACATAAGCGGTTGCGCCCTCTGTATCTTCAGTTGCTTTTTGTAAGGCTTCAACTTCGGCATGGGCAAAACCTGCCCGTTGGTGCCAGCCTTCGCCGATAATCCTGCCGTCTTTGACCAGCACACAACCAACACGGGGGTTAGGGTCGGTCGTGTACAAGCCTCGTCGCGCTAAATGTAAGGCATGAGCCATGAATTCGGCATCTTGCTTGTCCTGTCCCGACATCTCAGTTTTTTTGTAGGCCTTCGATCATATCAGTGAACTCGCTGACATCCTGGAAACTGCGGTATACGGAAGCAAAGCGCACAAACGCAACGTGATCCAACAGGTTCAGTTCCCGCATCACTTTTTCGCCGAGTTCTTGGGTTGTCACTTCCCGCTCGCCGCTGGTCAGCAATTCCTTGTTGATCCGGTTGACGGCCGCTTCAATATCGTCGCTGCCAACAGGGCGCTTTTCCAACGCCCTTAACATGCCGGAACGCAATTTGTTTTCGTCGAAAGGTTCACGGACGCCGTTGCGCTTGACCACGCGCGGCAAGGTCAGTTCTGCCGTTTCAAACGTGGTGAAACGTTCCTTACAGGCAATGCATTCCCGTCGGCGACGGACATGGTCGCCCTCGTTCGCCAATCGGGAATCAATTACTCGCGTATCTTGGGTGCCGCAAAAAGGACATCTCATCGTTGAACCAACTTCATTCTCTGCGTCTACGGAAAACCGGATATATCCAATTTGCCCATCATTGTGGTTTTTTAATTCCCCTAACCCTTTCAGCAGGAGAAGGTGAGGATACGCACGACTAACGAAGTGCATAACTACACACGATTATTATCCCACAATATGAAGACTATAGTCAGCGTACCCATTTGAGTAAGTACACGATTAACGATAAAATAACCACCTACCGAAGATTTAATAAAACCTCATGACTAAAGTTATCATTTACACCACTAAAATCTGCCCTTATTGCATCATGGCAAAACGACTGCTAGACCGGAAAGGGGTAAAGTACACAGAAATCAATGTTGATGAAACGGTTGGGCTAAGGGAAGAAATGATGGCAAGAACCAAACGCCGTACAGTACCGCAAATCTACATCGGCGACTTTCATGTGGGTGGTTTTGATGAGCTTTATGCCCTTGAACAGCAAAAAAAGCTGGACGGCTTACTATTCGGTGAAGAAATCGTTGTTTAAATTTTAATCTCAATAAGAACGGCTAAACGACATTTCGGGCTAGCCAATTTTTAATCGAATTAACCCTGTGTGACCACTTAGGGAATCATGATTCCTACGATGACAAACCCCGCGCCAGATCGCCCTTAATGTCCTCAAGGTTTTCCAAGCCAACTGAGACCCTGACTAACCCATCGTCGATACCCGCTAATTTCCGAACTTCCGGCGTTAACCTTCCATGTGTCGTAGTAGCCGGATGCGTGATTGTAGTTTTGACATCGCCCAAATTTGCGGTAATGGAGATCATTTCCGTTGCATCGATCAACTTCCATGCCGCGTCCTTTCCACCCTGCAACTCGAAACTGACAATTCCGCCAAAGTGAGTTTGTTGGCGTAAGGCCAACTCATGCTGAGGGTGCGTAGGCAAGCCCGGGTAATGCACCTTATTCACGCCTGGACATTGAGTTAACCACTTCGCCAATTCAAATGCGCTGTCACAATGCGCTTTCATCCGCACGGCCAAGGTTTCCAGTCCGGACAAAAACACCCAGGCATTGAATGGGCTCATCGTTGCGCCGCCAGTCCGCAAATAAGGATAGATGGACTTTTCAATCAGGTCATTGCTCGCGATAACTGCACCGCCTACGCAACGGCCTTGCCCATCAATGTATTTGGTTGCTGAGTGGATAACAATATCGGCGCCCAAAGCGAACGGTTTTTGCAACACAGGCGTACAAAAACAGTTATCCACGATCAATAAACAGCCGTGTTTGTGTGCCATTTTCGCCAATAATCCAATATCGGCGATCTCCATCAGCGGATTGGATGGCGTTTCCAGGAATAAAAAACGGGTATTGGGTTTAATGGCAGCTTCCCAAGCGTCGGCGTCTATCAAATCGACAAAATCCGTTTCAACGCCAAATTTGCCGAAATAGTTCTGGAACAACAAGACGGTATTGCCAAACACGCCGCGCGAACAAACCACATGGTCTCCCGCTTTCAACAAACCCATACCGACTGCAAAAATCGCCGCCATCCCTGATGCAAAGGCCAGGCAACGCTCGCCGCCTTCCATAAGGGCAAGGCGCTCCTGAAAAGCGTTGACGGTGGGATTGGTGAAGCGGGAATAAATATTGCCGGGCTTTTGTCCGGTAAAGCGCAGTGCCGCTTCTTCGGCATTTTTGAAGACATAGCTTGACGTCGCAAAAATAGGCAAGCTGTGTTCGTCTTCATGGGTACGCCGCTGCCCTGCCCTGATCGCCTGGGTTTCAAGGCCGTAATTTTTCCAGTCTATATCTTTCATTAAATTTACTGACTTTGGTAGGTATTATTAAGCAGCTTATATAGGAAACTCTGAACAAGTCCTTCGACAAGCTCAGGACGAACGGTAAGGCGTTGATTCCGTTCGTGGTGAGTGTGTCGCACCATGAGTGGAATCAACTTAATCAGAGATCCCTATAGTTGATTAGGCCGCCCCTAAAAACGAAATATTTTCTTTATATGCCGCAAAAATTACGCTTCCGCAATAATATCCAAGATTTTTCGTTTCATTTGGGCGCCGTCATTTCTGAGCGACTCCGTTTGTTCAAGGTACTCATCATCAACATCGCCGGTTACGTAGATCTTGCTAAAACAGGATGTGTCGAAATGCTTGATCTGCCGGTTACCACGGGCGACAGCTTCGATTAAATCGTCCAAATCTTGATAAATCATTTTGTCGGCACCGATTGCCGCGCAGACCTCATCCTCGGTGCGGTTATGCGCGATCAATTCCCTGGCTGCCGGCATGTCGATCCCGTAAACATTGGGGTAACGTACGGGCGGCGCAGCCGAAGCAAAATAAACCTTTGCTGCACCCGCATCTCGTGCCATCTGGATAATCTGCGCCGAAGTAGTCCCCCTGACCACAGAATCATCAATCAACAGCACATTTTTCCCTTCAAACTCAAGCCCGATAGCATTCAGCTTTTGCCTGACCGACTTTTCCCGCATTTTTTGTCCAGGCATAATAAATGTCCTTCCAATATAGCGATTTTTGATAAAGCCTTCACGAAATTTGACACCCAACAGATAAGCTAATTGCAATGCGGCAGTGCGGCTTGTGTCGGGAATGGGAATGACGACATCAATATCATTGTCAGGCCATTCACGCAGTATTTTTTCCGCCAGTTTTTCACCCATCCGCAAACGCGCTTTGTACACCGAAATATTGTCGATGATGGAATCGGGACGGGCAAAATAAACGTACTCAAAAATGCACGGGCAATGATCTATTTTTTCGGCACATTGTCGCGTATGCAGCTTGCCGGATTCTTCAATGAAAACCGCTTCGCCGGGTTCAATATCCCGGATAAGGTCAAAGCCTAAGACATCCAGGGCAACGCTTTCGGACGCGATCATAAATTCCGGGCCCCGCGGAGTTTTCCTTTCACCGTACACAACGGGCCGTATACCATGGGGATCACGAAAGCCCAAAATGCCAAACCCCGCGATCATGACGACGACCGCATAGGCGCCACGGCAACGCCGATGGACGTTCGCAACTGCCTTGAATACATCATCGACAGTTAACTTGAGTTTGCCTAAAGTTTGCAATTCATGGGCAAACACGTTGAGCAACACCTCGGAATCGGAATCGGTGTTGATATGCCGTTGGTCTTCGACGAACAAGGCTTTCTTGAGTTCTTCGGCGTTGGTCAGGTTGCCGTTATGCGCCAAAGTCAAACCGAATGGTGAATTGACGTAGAAGGGTTGCGCTTCCTCCGAACTGGCGCACCCTGCGGTCGGGTATCGCACATGGGCGATGCCCATATTACCTTTCAGCTTTATCATCTGTGCATCGGTAAAAACATCACGCGTCAAGCCGTTATCCTTTCGCAAATACAATCGACCATTCTCACAAGTGACTATACCTGCGGCATCTTGGCCTCTATGCTGCAAAACGGTCAGCGCATCGTATAGCTCTTGGTTGACGTTCTGATGTGAAACGATACCTGCAATACCACACATTATTTCTTAACCTGGTTATTGAAATTAGGGAAAATTGATCGACCTTGCAATTTTAGATGAGCTGTTACGCTTTATTAAACTCGCCAACGACTGAAAAGGTGGCAAGTATTTTGACTCTTGCCACCAACGATCTTTAGGTAAGGGCGTCACGCCGGCTAAGAGAACCATGACAAAGACGACGACCAAGCCATGGCTGAACCCCAGAAATAATCCACCCAATCGATCCAGCAAGGTAAGGCCTGTTTTCTTTACACTATTTCCTAATAACATGTTGATAATACCGCCCATCGCCAATGTTATAAGGATTAACGCAATAAAGGACATCGCCAATCTGGTCGATGACGTACTAAAGAATTTCGATAATAGGATCGCAAAGTCCTGACTAAAAAACCAAGCCACAATTATGCCTATCAGCCAAACGGTTATGGAAAAAATTTCCTGACCCAAACCACGGACGATACCGCCAATGGTATAAATTGCTAATAGCGCAATGATGGCATTATCAACCCAAACCATTCTGACGAATCAACAATTTTCGGCTTTGCAAACCCTTGCCTCATTCAACAATCAGTAAGCCCTTGATATTTTGCTTATCTAATTTTGCTTTCATTTCCTTTGCCTTATCCTTGTCTAGCGACGGCCCTATCTTAACCCTGAAAAAATCGCCTTTTGCAACAACAGAAGCGGACATGCCTTGTTTGCGGAGTTTTTCCACTAAGGCTTGGGCGTTTTCTTTCTTACTGAAACTACCCGCTTGTATAGAGTAACGCACTAACTTTGAGCTTGATTTTTGTGCGCCGTCCTTGTGGGCTTTATCGGCTGGCTTGATCTTTTCTACTGCCTTGCTAGGTGGCGGCGTAACCCTTACTTTTGCTTGCTCAGTGTCTATCGATTTTGGCGCTGCTTTTTTGACTGGCGTCCCTGAATCCTGTTCAGGGTTCTTTACAGGTGCAGCCACTACTGCTTCAGTGCTTTGATTGTCATCTTGTTGATCCACACCCGAGACTTCACCGGTATCCAAACCGGATTCTGCATTTTCGTCTAATTGTTTGGAAGGCGATCCTTCAACAGCGTTGTTCTTTGTATTGTCAACGCCTGAGCTACCTAAGGAATCGGGTGTACCGGGCTGTCCACTGTTAAGTGGCGATTCTCCCGTTACGCTGCCTGGGTTATCTTCATTCACTTCAGCCGCATCAAGTTCAATATCCGGCCTATTCAACACCTGGGCTTTATTTTCTGGCGGATTTTGGGCTGGCTCAACGTCAACAGGTGCTTGCGGGATCGTCAGCTCAGTAACTGTCTTACCGCTGGTGTCTACGGGATCATCAAACAACATCGGTATAAAAATAGCGGCCAAGGCAGTGACAACGACTGCACCAATCAAGCGTTGTTTTAATTCATGATCCATTTTTTCTACCCACCCTTCTGAAACTCAGCCAAACAATCGGACACCAAAAAAAAAGAGCCAAAAACAAGCACCAAATCACCCGCCTTTGCCTGTGCTTTTGCAGCCGCAAATGCATCAACAAAACCCGTATAACTGACCGACACGTTAGCCATGCCCAGTTGTGAAAAAATTTCCCGCATCAAGCTTACCGTGGCCGCCCTGCGATTAGTCAGGGGGGCAAAAAACCAGTCGTAAACAACTGGGTTCATAATCCTTAGCACTTCGGCAATATCTTTGTCTTTCATCATGGAAAAGATAGCATGGATACGTCGCTTGGGAAAATTTTGGTTTAAATATTCGGCCAAAGTCCGCACCGCTTCGGGATTATGCCCCACATCCAAGAGTACGGGTATATCCCCTTCAAGCAACTGAAAGCGTCCGGGCAATTGTACACTTTCCAGGCCCAGGCGTATGGCTTGCTCACCTACAGGCAGTTTATCAGCTAATAATTGGATTGCCATAATAACTGCGGCGGCATTGCGGTATTGGTGTTCGCCTTTTAATGAAGGCTCTGGCAGTTGGCTGACACGCTTTCCATCGCAAAACCACTGCCAGCCGTTTGCTTGCTTAGCATAACCAAAGTCCTTCCCTATCCTATAGAAACAGGCCTGTTTGTCTTCCGCGACTTGCATGAGTGAATTCGGCGGCAATGGATCGCCTACTATAGCCGGCACGGCAGGGCGAAAAATGCCCGCTTTTTCATACCCTATTTTCTCCCGTGTCTCACCTAACCAAGCCACATGATCAATGCCAATGCTGCTAATAATAGCGGCATCCGGCTCAACAATGTTGACCGCATCCAAACGTCCGCCCAATCCCACCTCAAGTAATTGAATATCGAGCTTGGCACGGGAAAATATATCCAATGCCGCCAATGTGCCGAATTCAAAATAACTGAGCGAGGTCTGATCCCGAACGGTTTCAATCCGTTCAAATGCGTTGCAAATAACATCGTCCTGAACGGGTTTGCCGTCTATTTTGATCCTTTCGTTATATTTTAATATATGTGGCGAGGTATAAGCGCCCACCCGATAACCCTGAGCCCGGTAAATTGCTTCAAGATAAGCAATGCAAGAGCCTTTTCCATTGGTACCTGCGACCGTGATAGTGAGCGGCTTAGTTTCTCTGGATCTCAGTGCTTGGTAGACCTTGGCTACCCGCTCCAGCCCCAGGTCTATAGTCAAAGGATGCGATTTTTCCTGCCATTCCAGCCATCCCTTCAGCGTATCGAAATGGGCCATGAGGGATGGTATTAGCCTTCCTGTACAAAAGAAAGAAGGCCAACCTCATCCACATCGGAAACAGCCGATAATTCTGGGTCACTCCCTGATTCAAATACAGTTTCAAGCTCAGTTTGTATGACGGGAGTCTCGATAACATTTTTGTTTTCGGTAAGCATCGTCAATATCGCCGAAATTTTATCGCGCATATCACGGCGGTCGATAATCATGTCGATAGCGCCATGTTCCTGCAAAAACTCGCTACGTTGAAAACCTTCCGGCAATTTTTCACGTACGGTTTGCTCGATAACCCTAGGGCCTGCAAAACCGATCAAGGCATTGGGTTCAGCGACATTCAAGTCGCCTAACATGGCAAGACTGGCGGATACACCGCCCATGGTAGGATCGGTCATAAACGAAATGTAAGGGATACCTGCTTCCGCCAATTTTGCCAACGCCGCACTGGTCTTTGCCATCTGGAACAAGGAGAACAAGGATTCCTGCATCCGCGCACCGCCACTCGCAGTAAACACAATGAACGGTATACCCAATTCCAGACTTTTATTCACACCCCTAACGAACTTTTCGCCGACGGCTGAACCCATTGAACCCGCCATAAAATTGAAATCAAAGGCAGCCGCCACCAAACTCAGCCCTTTCAATTGCCCTTTCATTACAACTAAGGCATCATTCTCCTTGGTTTGTTTTTGCGCCAGGATGAGGCGATCTTTGTATTTTTTACTGTCCCTGAATTTTAACGGATCGGAAGGCTTGATGCCTTTGCCGATTTCTTCCCTGCCTTCCTCATCGAGAAACATTTCGAGCCGAGTCCGGGCAGGAATCCGCAGGTGGTGCTCACACTTTGGACAAACACTGAAGTTTTTTTCCAGTTCAAGATTGTAAAGTATCGCATTACAGCTAGGACATTTGTTCCATAGCCCTTCTGGGACAGCCGCTTTCTTGTTGGATGCATCAGTCCTTATCGTTGAAGGAACAAGTTTTTCAAACCAACTCATTGCCATAAATATACCGTCGTGTTTTATGTTTTTGCTTTTAAAAAAGCAATATTTTTTCTAATTATCCATTGCCTGGCGCATAGCGGACAATAGCCCGATAATTTCCGATTTTGCGCGGTCAAGGTCATCCAAATTATTTTCTATTTTACTAATCAATGCACTGCCTACCACAACCCCGTCACCCAATCCGGCAATGATTTGGGCTGTTTCAGCATCCTTAACGCCAAATCCGATGCCAACCGGCAATGCCGTAATGGCCTTGATCTGCTTTAGCTTGTTTTCCACGTCCGCCGCGTTCAAATGGCCCGCGCCAGTTACGCCCTTGAGCGAAACATAGTAAAGATAGCCACTACCCAGCTTAGACATTTTTGTAATACGCTCATCAGTGCTATTGGGGGCTAACAGAAATATGGTGTCGATTTCACGTTCTTTCAATAAAGCCGCGCAGTGCTCGCCTTCTTCGGGCGGCAAATCGACCGTTAACACACCGTCAATATCCGCACGTTGTGCGGCATTGGCAAAGCCCTCGTAGCCCATCGCCTCAATTGGGTTGAGGTAACCCATTAAAACCACTGGCGTTTGTTGGTTGGTCTTGCGGAATTCGGCGGCAAGCGCCAGGGTTTTCGTCAAGCTCATCTTATGCGCCAACGCCCGTTCGCTTGCGCGCTGGATAACGGGGCCATCCGCCATCGGATCGGAAAACGGTACGCCTAGCTCGATCACGTCAACACCGGCCTCAACCATCTCGTGCATCAGCGGCAGGGTAAAATCGGGAGTGGGATCACCTGCAGTGACAAAAGGAATTAAAGCCTTACGTCCCAATTTGCCAAGTTCTTCAAATTTTGCAGCTAAACGGCTCATAGCTCGATCCCTTCGCGTTTCGCCATCGTTTGCATATCCTTATCACCCCGACCGGACAAGTTCACCACTATCATTTCGTCTTTACGCATAGTGGGCGCGAGCTTCATGGTGTATGCCATCGCATGGGCAGATTCCAGTGCAGGAATAATGCCTTCCATTCGGGTTAAAGCATAAAACCCTTCCAAGGCTTCATTGTCGGTTATGTTGACATACTCGGCACGTCCCGTGTCCTTTAACCAAGCGTGTTCAGGGCCTACGCCCGGATAATCAAGGCCTGCCGAAATGGAGTGGGTTTCAATAATTTCACCATCGTCATCCGCCATCAGGTAAGTGCGGTTGCCATGCAATACACCCGGACGACCTGCACATAAGGGCGCAGAATGATGCCCGCTTGCGATGCCGTCACCTGCCGCTTCAACGCCGATCAACCTGACCGATTCGTCTTCAATAAAGGGATAAAACAAGCCGATTGCATTGGAGCCACCGCCTACGCACGCAACCAACGCATCGGGAAGCTTGCCCGCCATATCCAGGCATTGCTGCTTGGCCTCGCGGCCGATTACCGCTTGAAAATCACGTACCATCGCAGGATACGGATGGGGACCCGCCACCGTGCCAATGATATAAAATGTATTATCCACATTGGTCACCCAATCCCTCAACGCTTCATTCAGGGCATCTTTGAGGGTTTTTGAGCCGGATTCGACGGCGACCACCGTGGCGCCCAATAGTTTCATCCGGTAGACATTAAGTGATTGCCGCGCGACATCGACCGCACCCATATAGACGACGCATTCTAGCCCAAGCCGGGCAGCAACCGTGGCTGTCGCCACCCCATGTTGCCCTGCACCCGTTTCGGCAATGATACGGGTCTTACCCATGCGTTTTGCCAACAAGGCCTGTCCGACGGTATTGTTGATTTTGTGGGAACCGGTATGGTTCAAGTCTTCCCTTTTCAGGTAGATTTGCGCCCCACCCAGTTCGCGGCTCCACCGTTCGGCATAATACAAGGGCGAAGGCCGTCCGACATAATGCTGTAAATCGGCATCCAATTCTGAAATAAATTCGGGATCTTTTAAGTATCGTTGATAGGCGGCATTCAACTCTTGGATGGGCGGTATGAGTGTCTCCGCCACGAACATCCCGCCATAAGGCCCAAAATGCCCTCTCGTATCGGGCATATTATATTTTTCTGTCATTTATTGTTCTGTCACCTTGATGAACTGCCGCAATAAATGCAGCCATTTTGTCTTTGTCTTTTAGCCCTTTTCCCGCTTCCACGCCACTGCTTACATCCAGTGCGTAGGGCTGCGTTTCTTCAATTGCCCGCTTGGCGTTCGTGCTGTCCAACCCGCCGGCCAAGATGATCGGCAGCGAACAGCTTTTGGGGATTAACCCCCAATCAAATCGGTTGCCAGTACCACCCTTTGCCGAGGGATCGTAGGCATCTAGCAATAGCGCATCGGCGTCCCTGTAGCCATCCACTATTTTCGATATCTCTGTGTTTTCCTGTACCCTGACTGCCTTGATATACCGCTTACCGTAAATCCTGCATGCTTCCGGTGCTTCATCACCATGAAATTGGAGGCAGTCAATTGGCACTTGTTCTAAAATTTTCCGAATCAGCGCCTCTTGTTCATCGACAAACAATGCCACAACCGACACGAACGCAGGCAGGGCATGAACGATTTCAATCGCCCGATCAATCCCGACATGTCGTGGACTGGGCGGGTAAAATACCAAGCCAATTGCATCGACTCCCAAATGGGCGGCATAAACCGCTTCTTCAACACGGGTAAAGCCGCAGAATTTGACACGCGTACGCATAACCGATGTGAATCTCAGCGTAAATTCAAGCGCGTAAGGATACCATAAAATAATGTATCGCTTTCTCTAAATCGCTATTATTTTACAGCAATATGAAAGTTTAAATTTCGACTGCCAGCCGTCAACCGTCATGGGCTATGGTTTCCATTTATGACGGTTGCGGGAAATGTTATTGACCTTTAAGGGACATTGAAATCGCATTATTAATGCGCATGGCTGTGCCCACCATGATGGTGGTGGTGCCCGCTATGGTTATGCCCTCCAGAGCTATGATCGTCACTGTGTCCATCTGGGGTATTTAACACAGGCTTGTCATGGCTATGTCCATCCTGACCCACAACCTCTTCCGGTTTAGTTTCGGAATTGGAACCTGATTTTACAGAAACTCCATACTGGTAGACCATTAACCCGCCCAAATCGGCACCTAAAGATAAGAGTACACAAAGGAAACCTGCCAATCCAAGAAAAGCGGTATTACCCGTCATAGAATACAGTCCCCATTTTTTCAACCGCCAGGCAGATAGGAACAACGACAAAGAGAGCACAGCAATACCAATATGCTCGTGACGCTCCATTAACGCATGTACGTCTTCGCCATGCTCGACCGAATCTGCCGCGATTAATCCTGCTATCACTGTAAAAATTGCGGAAATAGTGCCCAGGTATAACAGCCAGCTTGCAACATAGCGCCATTGTGCTTTTTTAGTTGTCGCGCCCAAAAAATCAATCAAGAAAAAAGCGGAAAAAAAGGCAATGGGGAAATGCACGAACAACGGATGGATATTTTCCAGGCCAGCAATTCCAGGCAATATGGTTGAAAATATTTCGGGCGGTGTTTTGCCTGCAAGGCTTTCCAGAAATTCCAACAGGCTAGCAACATTAGCGGCAACACCGCCACCAATGCCCCCACCATGCACCTGGAAGGATAAAAAGTTTGTCATATTTATCATGTTTTAAATTTTAAGAAATAACTCTACCCGATTAACTATAAATTGCAAGTGACTAGCCCACATTAACAAGGGGCGAATCAAACCGCTTGGTATCTCCGGGCAATCGATTAAACGCAGGATGCTTAGTAAACCCATAACAGGGAGGATAATAAACGGATTCTAAATACAAACCGGATGGCGGGGCTGTCGCACCGCCCAACTCCCGCTTTTTGGCCACCAACAAGGCTAATGTCCAATCTTCGGCCTGCTTGCCTATACCAATGTCCATTAAAACCCCGGCAATATTCCTGACCATGTGGTGCAAGAAAGCATTCGCACAAATTTGAATAATAACTTTTTCGCCTTCGCGATACACCTCAACAAAATGGACGATGCGAAATGGGCTTTTGGATTGGCACCCTTGCGCCCGAAACGAAGTAAAGTCATGATTGCCGACCAAGTGTTGTGCCGCCTTATTCATTACGTCCGCATCCAACGGGTGGTAACACCAGGTGGTTTGCTTGCCCAGTATCGCTGATTTTACAGGTCGATTTAAAATCATGTAACGATAGAGCCGCGCAATCGCACTGTACCTCGCATGGAAATCGTCGACCACTTGCTTGACCCAAGTAATCCGTATCTCGTCCGGTAGATTACTGTTGCCTCCCAGCAACCAAGCATGAAGATCGCGCTCTACATTGACATCAAAATGCACCACTTGTTCCAATGCATGAACGCCCGCATCCGTCCTGCCCGCACAAATCACAGTAACCGGGTGATTGGCAACTTTCGAAAGGGCTTTCTCCAACTCGGCCTGGACGCTGCGCCTATTAGGCTGCCACTGCCAGCCCGCAAAGCCGCTGCCGTCATACTCGACTCCTAGGGCAATGCGAACCATTTGAGCTTAATCAAAACGGGGAAAAAAATTGAATAAAGCAATTTTGGATTGCCTATATAGCGCCAATCCAATAAGTTACTCATGGATACAGACTTTAATCCCGGCATCAACGCGACTAAATAAGTCCAACATATCGACATTTTTCATGCGTATACATCCATGAGAAGCGGGTAAGCCAATTGCAGATTCATCCGGAGTGCCATGGATGTAGATATAACGCCAGCAGGTATCGACTTCACCGTAGCGGTTTTTGCCAGGCTCCAAACCGCCTAACCATAAAATACGTGTCAAAATCCAATCTCGCCCTGGGTAACGACCGCCTAATTCCTCATCATAAATTTCGCCGGTAGGCCGTCTGCCTTTAAAAACGGCATTTAATGGTTGCCCTGTACCTATTTTCGCCCTGACCTTGTGCCAACCCCTCGGCGTACATTCACTACCCCGCTGTTCACCCGCACCATTTTTAGCGGTGGAAACGGAATATCTGCATATTATCCGACCATTGTCGATTATCGCAAGGCGCTGTTCAGGTATCGAAATATCCAGAAAATAATCCGCTTTCATGACACAAACGCCTTAAACGATTGCTAGTTAGCCATTACCCACAACATTGCTATGTAAATCAGCCTTTCAAGATTCGTTTGCTGAATCGGGTTTTGCTGTCGCCGTTGAGCCGGCACTCTCAGACGTAGTATTGGATGAACTTGCTTGAAACTCTTGCCTCTCCTCCTTACCTTGCCTGTTGGCAAAATCAGCCGCATAGGCAGTCGCAGCGTTTGATTGGGTTTCTCCTGAAAACTCCCTGACCGCGCCATCGGTACTGTTGCCATTCTCGTTTGCGGCATCAGGCCTTTTGTAATTAGGGTTACGCGGCCTTCTCCGATTAGGCCCGCGCCTGGCATTGTTTCTTTTATTGTCGGCCCGTGCCTTTTGTTCCTCATTCCGAGGCAAGGATTCTTCGGCGCTCACAACCGCTTGGCTATCGCTTACAGGCTCTTGTTTGGGCATAAAAGAAGGGACAACAACTTCTGGCGAATTGATAGACGGTCCGTTACTCATGCCTTCCGCGACAGGCGGGGCGACATCTCTTTTGAAATCCCTGATGGGTTCTTGTTGCCTGCTCGGCGGACGATTCGTTTCTTGCAAACTTGCAGCCCTGTTTTCCTGCCCTCTGGGCGGACGGGCATTGCGTGCTTGTTGCTGACCTTTGGGCGCTTCACGACCCGGATTGGCTTCCCTGTTTGCATTCTGGTTGGGGTTTGGACCCTGTCCACGCCGATTATTATTACGCGACCTAGGTTGCCGACTGTCTTCAGCCGGCGCATTACCTCTGGTAACTTGCGCTGGCGATTCTTTTGCTTTTGTTTGCTCCTTGGCAGGGCTTGTGCCCACTAATTTATGCCAAAAGCGTTTAATCAAGCTAGCTGACTCATTCTTATTTTGTACAGGGGCCGGCACGGGAGAATCGTGCAAAAACTCTTTGATGACCGCCTTGTCACTTTTTGGCTTTAGCTGTTGGGCAAACTCAGGTATCGCGATGTCTTCGACTTTTATTTGCACATAACTGGGCTTTTCATCGGTGCTCGCTTCCTTCTCCCTGATACGGTCAATCGCATAAGCGGGTGTCTCAAGATGCTTGCTGGGCAAGATAACAATATCAACTTTTAAACGATTTTCGATGCTTTCAATCGTGCTTCGCTTCTCGTTCAACAAAAATGTCGCGCATTCGATCGGCAAATGGGCGATGACTTTTTCCGTGCCCTTTTTCATGGCCTCTTCTTCAAGCAGGCGCAAAACTGACAAGGCGACCGACTCGACATTGCGGATCGTCCCTTGGCCTTTGCAGCGTGGGCAGGTAATCTGGGTGGAATCACCCAGGGACGGACGCATCCGTTGCCGGGACATTTCCAATAACCCAAACCTTGAAATACGGCCAGTCTGAATCCGGGCGCGGTCAATTTTTAGGGCATCACGCAGGTGGTTTTCAACCGTTCGTTGATTTTTATTAGACATCATATCAATAAAATCAATGACAAACAGACCACCTAAATCCCGCAGCCTAAGCTGACGGGCAATTTCGTCCGCCGCTTCAAGATTGGTATTGAGTGCGGTTTCTTCAATATCGCTGCCTTTGGTTGCGCGTGCCGAGTTGATGTCGATTGAAGTTAACGCCTCGGTATGGTCGATAACGATAGACCCACCTGACGGCAAAGAGACCTCCCTTCCATAAGCAACTTCGATTTGTGATTCAATCTGGTAACGGTTAAACAGGGGGACGGCATCTTGGTACAGCTTTGCTTTTGGCAACAAGTTCGGCATGACTTGACGCAGGAAATTCTGCACCAACTTGAACGAATCCTCATTGTCGATCAGGATTTCATCGATATTGCCCCGCAAATGATCCCGTAACGCACGGATAATAACATTGCTTTCCTGAAACACCAGGAATGGCGCAGGCTGTTCGTTGGTAGAACGCTCGATGGCATCCCACAATTGCAGCAGGTAATTCAAGTCCCACTGTAATTCTTCCGCACTTTTGCCGCAACCCGCCGTCCTGACAATCAACCCCATCGATTCGGGAATCTCAAGGTGCGCCATCGCTTCGCGCGTATCGTTGCGGGTATCGCCTTCGATGCGCCGGGAAATGCCACCTGCCTTGGGGTTGTTCGGCATTAATACGAGATAAGTGCCAGCCAGGCTAATGTAGGTGGTTAGCGCAGCGCCTTTGTTGCCGCGTTCTTCTTTTTCGATCTGTACGATAATTTCTTGACCTTCTTTTAGATGGTCTTTAATGGCGCTACGCCGTACTTCGCCTTCGGTTTCGTCTTGCGCTTTAAGGTTGATCGGGGAAATTTCCTTGAACGGCAAAAAGCCATGTTTTTCGGCACCGTAATTGATGAACGCCGCTTCCAGGCTAGGTTCTACTCGGGTAATTATCCCTTTGTAAATATTGGACTTTTTCTGTTCTTTTGAAGGTACTTCTATGTCAAAATCATAAAGTTTTTGACCATCTACCAAAGCCACCCGCAGTTCTTCCGCCTGCGACGCATTGATAAGCATTCTTTTCATTGTGTTTCCTTTTTATGTACTGCTCCAATATTCAGAATTTACTGACTCAGACTGTATTTACGTCTCGCTTTGCTTTGCGCGTAAAATTAGGCGTTTCGTTGTTCCTTTATCCATTTATCAAGTAAGTATAAATGTTTTGATGTTTGGTATCCCGACCCTAATGTGAACCTTATCGGCTATAGTGTGATGAGATCAACGATGGCTGTGCGTAGTTTGTAACTATGCAAATTGTTTATTCAGTCGTTAGTGTAAAATCTGCTGTTGGACAGGATTTAATAATTCATTCGTCATGGGTGAATGACTAACCCGAAATTCTTTGCGGTTAAGGACTTGACATTATTGTTATAAGCTTTGTTCCTTACCGGCTCACTTTTGTCAGTTTCATGGCGGAAACCTTACAGAGTCTGCTATTTTTTTTCAAAGCAGGGATAATATAGCAACCTTATTGCTTTTCATCAATTTAAACCATCAAATCAGGCAAACTACTGGTATTATTTACGATATGGATACCGAACAACAAAGCCCGCCGCCCCAGGTGCAATGGGTAGAAATCACCGAAGACAACAGTGAGCAAAGGCTGGATAATTTCCTCATTACCCGCTTGAAGGGCGTACCCAAAAGCCGTATTTACCGTATCGTCCGCAAAGGAGAAGTCAGGGTCAATAAGGGGCGCGTGGATGTGAAATACCGCTTGGTTATTGGCGATATAGTCCGAATCCCACCGGTAAGGATGGCGGAGAGTGGAGCTGACGACCACCTGCCCGTCAGTCGAGGCTTAACTGAAATCCTGCAACATAACGTGTTGTTTGAGGACGATGCCATACTTATCGTCAACAAACCTTCCGGTTTTGCCGTCCATGGCGGCAGTGGCGTGGATTCGGGCATTATCGAAGGTTTCAGGAAGTTGAATCCTGAACAACATTTCCTGGAACTGGTCCATCGGTTGGATAGGGACACTTCCGGTTGCCTGTTGATTGCCAAAAAACGTAGCGCTTTACGGGCATTACACGAACAATTCCGCGACGATACCGTAAGCAAAACCTATCTGGCCTTGCTTTCCGGACAATGGGCGAGAAAGAAATTGATTGTGAACCAACCCTTGCTTAAAAACGTCAGCAAAGGCGGCGAACGAATGGTCATTATCAACCAGGCCGGAAAAGCATCTGAAACTTTGTTCCGGCGAATTAAGCTATATAAAGATGCCACCTTGGTCGAAGTATCGCCCAAAACCGGGCGCACTCACCAAATCCGCGTCCATGCCGCTTTTTTAAGCCATCCGATTATCGGCGATGACCGCTACGGCTTGGACGACATCAATAAGGCTTTTAAAAACCGAGGTTATAAGCGAATGTTCCTGCACGCGGAAACCTTGCAATTTCAACACCCCGTATCGGGTGAAACCCTAAAAATTTCCGCCCCGTTACCGCAACATTTTATCGATTTTACTCAGAATGAAGAACAGATTTGACCTGATTGTATTCGATTGGGACGGCACTTTAATTAATACTATCGACTGGATCGTCCACTGCTTGCAAAGGGCTGGCGAACATTACGGTTTTTTGACGCCTGAACCCCAAGCGGCCAAAGATGTCATAGGATTGTGCATAGATAATGCCGTGGCAGCCTTATATCCTGAAGGGGATGCCGAAATTCAAAAAAAAATCGTGAAACTTTACAGCCAAACCTATTTCTCCAAGCAACTCAGCCAGGATGATTTTTTCCCCGGCGTTTACCCAATGTTGGTTCAATTAAAGGAATCAGGCTATCAACTTGCCGTTGCCACTGGTAAAACCAGGGCTGGGCTCATCGCGGCATTGGCCGCAACCGGCACGAAAGATATGTTTGACATTACCCGTTGCGCCGACGAAACGGCTTCCAAACCCAATCCAAGAATGCTGCATGAAATCATGCAATATGTCCAGACTACACCAGACCATACATTAATGGTGGGTGATTCAATACACGATATGCAAATGGCGCGAAATGCCAATGTCCCTTCAATTGGTGTGGTGTGCGGCGCAAATTCCGAGGATTCGTTAAGGCAATACCATCCCCTGCTCTGCTTGCAACAACCCACAGAGCTATTGACACATTTCTTAAGGTAAGACATGGAAAACCAATCAGAGAATCCAATCAATTCGAACATGAACGACAAAACTGGCTGGGAACGCGAAATCGTCGAAAAACTCGCCTTCGCTGCAATAACCGAACAAAGGCGGGCACGACGTTGGGGCATTTTTTTTAAGCTGCTGATGTTCGGTTATTTGCTCGCAGTCTTGGGCATAGCCATGTACCCTAAGTTCAAACAGGAAATCGGTGGAAGCGGCAAAAACCACACTGCCGTCATCAATTTGGTCGGCATGATCGCCGAAGACCAAAATGCCAACGCCGAAAGCATTATTGACAGCTTAAGGGATGCCGTTAAGGACAAAAACACCAAAGGCATTATTATCCACGCCAATTCCCCCGGCGGCAGCCCCGTGCAATCGGCTTATGTGTATGACGAAATCAAGAAAATAAAGAAAGAACACCCTGATTTGCCCATACACGCTGTTGTTAGCGACATCTGTGCGTCCGGCTGCTATTACATCGTCTCGGCTGTTGACAAAATTTTTGCCAGCCCAGCCAGTTTGATAGGCTCCATCGGCGTGATTATGGACAGCTTTGGCTTTGTCGACACCATGCAGAAATTGGGTGTTGAACGCCGCCTGCTCACCGCCGGGGAACATAAAGCCCTGTTAGACCCATTCTCCCCCGGCAAGCCCGATGAACAGCAATATATGCAAAACCTAATCAACCAAGTCCACAAACAATTTATTGATGCCGTCAGAAAAGGCAGGGGTTCTAGGTTAAAAGAAACGCCGGATATGTTTTCGGGCTTGGTTTGGACGGGCGAGGAAAGCGTTAAATTGGGTGTCGTCGATGCTATGGGATCTCAGGATTCTGTCGCCAAAGACGTTATCGGCGCCGAAACCTTGGTCGATTTTACCCAGCAAGAACGCTTGGTTGACCGCATTGCCGGTAAACTGGGCGCATCGTTAGGCCTAGGCATTAGCGATCTGGCAAAAAGTTGGATCTTACGGTAATAATTCAGCCTAGATTCAGCGTGTTCGGCTACACTAAACCGAACTGGTTGAAAGCACCAATAACAATCAGGGCAAACCTACCGCCAACCTTAACAGTGACATCATGAAAATACTGATTAACTGCCTATTACTGCTCGCCTTATGTCATGTATGCCATGCAGATGAGGATATTGACCTTGCACGGGTCAGCTTGCATGAGGCAACCCAGAAAATCCTCAGTGACGGCAACAAGCGGGTTTTAGGCGCAACAACTGTCATTATTGATGGCAGAGAAGTCCATATCATCAAAGTATTGACCCCAGACGGACATATACAACATTACAAAATCGACGCGGAAACCGGTGCCTTAATAAGTTGACGGGTTTTGCTAAGGAGACACCATGCGTATTCTTGTGGTTGAGGACGAATTGACGCTATGTAAACAGGTTCAGGATTACCTGGAAAGTAAAGGTTTTGCGGTCGACACCGCCAACACAGGTAAAGACGGCTATTACATGGGCAAAGAATATCCCGTTGATGCCGCGATTATCGACCTGGGGTTGCCCGATTTTTCCGGGATCGAGTTGATCAATAAACTCCGCAAAGACAATATTACCGTACCTATCCTCATTTTGACTGCCCGCAGCCGCTGGCAGGAGAAAGTCGAAGGGCTGGAAGCGGGGGCTGACGATTATCTGGTCAAGCCCTTCCATTATGAAGAATTGCTGGCACGGCTTAATGCCCTTATCCGCCGTTCGGCAGGCCAGGCACAACCTGTCCTCACCCACGACAATATCGAACTCAACACCGTTACCCAAGAAGTCCTGGTTTCTGGGGAAAAGCTCGAACTCACCGCTTACGAATATAAAGTATTGGAATATCTCATGTTCCGCAAGGGCGAATTGATTACCAAGACCGTGCTGACAGCGCATATCTACGATGAAGAATTTGACCGCGACAGTAACGTGATCGAAGTATTCATCGGTCGATTACGAAAAAAGCTCGACCCGGACGGTTCCCGAAAACCCATTGAAACCTTACGTGGAAGGGGCTATCGTATTCCCATCTGACTTTTCTCACCATCTAAGGCTACGAACTCCAAGTGCGTACAAAATCCCTAAGCTTCCGATTATTGGCTACCGAAGGCCTCGTATTGGCGGCATTCTTAGCGCTGGTCGCCGTCGTCCTGGAACAAAGCTTTAGGGAAAGCGCCGAACAAGCATTAAAAGAGCGATTACAGGTCCAAATTTACTCGTTGTTATCGACAGCGGAGCTAAAAAATTCCGGCGACTTATCCATCCCCTCCAACCTTCCAGAGCCGCGTTTCGTCAACCCGGGTTCAGGACTTTACGCCTTCATCCAAAAAACCAATAAAAACCTGATCTGGCGCTCCCCCTCCTCAATAGGGTTGGATGTACCCACACCGCCGGAAAAATTAGGCGCCGGCAACACCTATTTCCTAGCGGACAATCCACGGCGGTACTTCTTGCACTACGACATCATCTGGAAAAATCTTGCAGGTATCGAGAAAGAATACATCTTCACAGTCGCCGAAGATTCCGAATTCGTCAGCCAGCAGGTGAACCGGTTTAGAAAAGCCTTATGGTCATGGCTGGCCGTTATTGGGATCGTCTTGATATTTCTGCAATTTTCCTTATTGCGTTGGTGTTTAAAACCCATACGGATTATCGTCAACGACCTGAATGCAATAGAGAAAGGCAAAAAAACCCTGCTCGATGGCGAATATTCAACGGAATTACAAAGCCTCGCCGGAAACCTGAACGCTTTTATCACGCATGAACGCGCCCACCTGGAACGCTACCGCAATACCTTAGCCGATTTGGCGCACAGCCTGAAAACCCCGCTCGCGATACTGCGCGGCTGCACTGAATCGTTCAGCGACAACAAAGAGACGGTGCAAGAACAAATCACCATCATGGATAAAATCGTCGAGTATCAACTCCAACGCGCCGCTGCCAAAGGCGGACACAAGGCCATCAAAGGCATCGACTTATCGGCCTTCCTCAACAAAATCAGCTCTTCACTTAACAAAGTCTATATCGACAAGGCCATCAACACGGTTATCAGCGTACCGGAGCAATGCCAGATTTATTTTGAAGAAGGCGACCTGTACGAAATCATTGGCAATTTGCTGGATAACGCTTGCAAGTGGTGTAAACACAACACAAAAATCACTGTCACTAAAAACCCGCGTAAAGACCGCCGAAACTATGCCCTGCTCATCCAAATAGACGACGACGGCCCCGGCATCCCCGACGGCAAACTCAACGAAATCCTTAAACGCGGCGTACGCGCCGATGAAAACATCCACGGCCACGGTATCGGTATGACTGTGGTTTTTGATTTGGTCGGGATGTTGGGAGGGAAACTAGAAGGCAATAAAAGCACCGAATTGGGGGGGATGAGTTGGCGCGTTTATTTGCCGTGAAGACCGGAATTTAATAGGGCCAACTTATCATTTCGGCATGGACGACCATTAAGGAAGTGCGGCAGCATGCGTGTGACCGCCTAACTTGGCCCTCGTATCATCGATTGCCAATCGAACGCTGTCTCACCGCTTCGTAGAGAAGGACGCCTGTAGCGACCGATAAATTAAGGCTTTCAACCTGACCCAGCATCGGCAATTTGATCAACAAGTCGCAATTCTCTTTAGTCAATCGCCTAAGGCCGATACCTTCGGCGCCAATCACTAACGCCATAGGCACAGTCAAATCAGTTTGATACACGGTTTGGCTTGCTTCACCCGCTGCACCCATCACCCAAACGCCCTCGCCCTTTAGCCATCGCAACGTCCTCGACAAATTAGTCACTTGATAGACCGGTACAGTTTCCGCTGCACCGCTGGCGACTTTACACACCGTTGGGGTAATACCGGTGGCATTGTCCTTGGTGATTATAACGCCCTGCACGCCGGTTGCATCGGCGGTCCGCAAGCACGCGCCCAGGTTATGGGGATCTTGCACATTATCCAGCACCAGCAATAAGGCCGCACCTTCCTGATTTTCCACCATCGTCTTCAAATCGCTTTCCGACAACTCACCCGGCATCGTCACTTCCATTGCAATGCCTTGGTGGTTGTTTCCGTCAGCCAGACGGTCGAGTTTTTTCCGGTCGGTTTTTTCCGGTTCTATGCCCAATGCAGCCAAATCGTCGATGATTTTCCCCAGCCGCTTATCCACCCGCTGCTCGTCTACCCAAACCCGGATGATTTTATCCGGCGAGTAATCCAATGCAGCCTGTACCGAATGTAAGCCAAATAGCTTGCTTGATTTCATTAAACCCTATAATTTATATACTTTTAATAATATGCTTCAAGGCGATTTTCAACTCGCCGAACCGGCTTTTACAATATTTTTAAAAATACGGTAAGAAAGCTAAGCAATTCTCTCAAAAAAGACCGTCATTATCTAAAAATAATAATATTATGAGGAGAGCACGATGAACCTGGACAATAAATTTTCAGCCCTGCAACTATCGATCATCAACGACCAAGCCGCCCTTTATACCTGTGCCTGTCCTCTCCAAGTCAGCCTGCAAATAGCCAGTTTACGTAAATTATTCGATTATCAAAAGGAGTGCATCGCTTCGGAAACAACAGCTGATAACCCTGCACAAATTCAGGTTCACCGCCGGATTGCCGAGGCAACCAAACAAGCCCATCAGATTATGGAACAATGTCTGGACGACATTTTAGACCTAGAAAGCTGGGACAGGGCCAAACTGGAAATGCCCAAAGGAATTCGGAAACGAATTGAAATTAATTGATGCGTTTGAATAATGCAAGGCCGAATAGCTGAGCGTATTTCGCCCTGTAGATACAAACATAGAACGCAATACCTTTCCGTCATTGCGCATCTAATTATGCCTGCTCAAACAAACCGTAATTTGGCCAGCACCAAACCGGCAACAAAACCAAACACCAGAAAAAACCGACTAATGCTACTTTGGAGCGTTTCACCATTTCCCACAGTGATTCATTGGCCGCCGATTTCGACCACTGGCTGCAATCCCGTGGTTATTCCAATCGGTCCGAAGGTGTCCGCGACTTATGTTTAATACTGGGAAATAACCTTAAATAAGACCTTGTGTTACAGGGCCAGGGCGCATTGCATTGTCCCCCACGCCAGGGCGAAGGAACGATATAATTAGCCTTCATTCCATTTGCAATGAGGACAGCTCCATGAAAAAATTTATCGATAACGTCGACACCATCCTCAACGAAAGCCTGCAAGGCTTTGCCCTGGCCCATAGCGACCTCATTGAATTCAATGCGGAACCCCGCTATGTCAGAAGAAAAATGCCTAAACAGCCAGGGAAAGTCGTGCTGGTTTCAGGCGGCGGTTCAGGGCATGAGCCTTTGCACACGGGGTTTGTGGGTGCGGGGATGCTGGATGCCGCCTGCCCTGGGCAGATATTTACGTCCCCTTCCCCCGACCAGATGCTGGCTGCTGCCCAGTCTGTCCAACAAGGTGCTGGGGTTTTATTCATCGTCAAAAATTATGCTGGCGATGTAATGAACTTTGAAATCGCCTCGGAAATGTTGGACTTTCCCAATGCCTCCGTGCTGGTCAGCGATGATGTGTCCTTACCTAAGTCGCACAGTACAGGACGGCGGGGCGTTGCGGGAACTTTGATAATCGAAAAGATAGTCGGCGCAGCCGCCGAAAATGGCGCGGGCTTAGCTGAATGCAAAGCCCTTGGCGACCGTATCAACCTGGTCACGGCTTCTATGGGGATAGCCTTGACCAGTTGCACCGTTCCAGCCCTGGGCAAGCCGACGTTTGCCATAGATGACAATGAGATGGAAATCGGTGTGGGAATTCACGGTGAACGCGGCCAGGAAACCGTGCCTTTAAAAAGTGCATCAGAAATCGTTGAACGGATGGCTACGGTTATTGATGAAGACTTACAGCCGAAGAAGGGCCAAGAAATCCTACTCCATATAAACGGCTTCGGTGCAACACCGTTGCTGGAATTGTATTTACTTTACGATTTGGCGGCGACATTTTGGCAAAAACGTGGGTTACGCATTACCCGATCTTTAGTCGGCAATTTCACGACTTCGCTCGATATGGCGGGGGCTTCGATTACGTTGACCTTATTGGATGAGGAATTAGTTCGTTTATGGGATGCGCCGGTTCATGCCGCAGCGTTGCGCTGGGGTTGTTGAGGCATTTTTGAGCGCGTTGATTCCGCCCATCGTTCGACAGGCACACCGCGAACGAAACCACCCCACTACCGTTCGCCCTAAACTTACCGACGGGCTTATAAACAGAGAAATCCCTTAAGTCGCCGTCAACACATCAACAATCGCACATATCATCAACTGACTGCTTTTCGCGCCCGCATCGATATATCCTCGCGAGCGTTCGCCCAGGAACGAAGCGCGGCCTTTGGTAGCAAGCATATTTTGGGTAGCATCGGCACCCGCTATTGCCGTTTGCTTAACTTGCTCAAGCACTTCGGGCTGGTCAGCATTCTGGAGGAGCAACTCCGCTACCGGAATCAGCACATCGAGCATGGTTTTTTCGCCCCTTTCCGCCTTGCCGCGTTGTTTAACGGCTTCCACAGCTTTCATAAATACTTCCGCAAAGACCGCTATGGTCAGTGGCCGGTTTTGCAGGTTTTTGCCCATGGCCATAAATAATGTCCCATAAAGCGAACCGGACGCACCGCCAACCGATGACATCACAGCCATCCCTATTTTTTGCAATGCAGCCTGCCAATCGAGTTGGCTTAACGCTTCGCTTTGCGCGGCCAATGCCTGAATTCCACGTTGTAAATTAGTCACATGGTCGCCATCACCGATGGCTTGATCTAACGCGGTTAGGTCATCGGCGTTGGTTTCAATGGTTTTAGCCACCGCCAAAATTAGGTTTGGCAATAAGGCCGTCGAATTTGTCATGATAAGTCCCTAAGTTCCTTCAAATCAATAGTGTAATCTATCCTGAAGAACGTCTATATTTTGCATAATGGGCGGCACGTCGGGCTTCGGTGTTATTCATGATCGATTTTCGGGCGACATTATTGGCATCAGCCCAACCGACAATTTCAGTCAACGAACGGAAGCAACCCAGACAAATATCTTCCTCATTCAGGCAACAATTCCTGATACACGGCGAGAGGACTGGCTTTTCTAAATCGTCATTCATTTTGATGGCGCTAAGACAATCATTTAAGAACCCTTGCATCGTTATTTTGGACAGCCCTCTAACTTATAAATACCGTATCCTTGACTGTCTATTTGCTTGCGGAGCTCAGAGGGTGCTTCGGCGCTGTGGCAAAACGTGCAGTTCTCCTGGGTCACAACCGCATCCGCGTAACCAATGCTGGCAAGCCATTCTTTTGCGTATTTTAACGCCTTATCTTGATCCTGTTCATCAAGAACGACATCAAAATGCATAATTCTTCCACTTACGGCCTTTGCATAAGTGTCATAAACATGAGAAAGTGTCATAATTATCTCCTAAATAAATAGC
Organism: Methyloglobulus morosus KoM1; assembly: GCF_000496735.2. Taxonomy (GTDB): domain Bacteria; phylum Pseudomonadota; class Gammaproteobacteria; order Methylococcales; family Methylomonadaceae; genus Methyloglobulus; species Methyloglobulus morosus. The sequence goes on along the minus strand of NZ_AYLO01000118.1, from coordinate 1,286 downwards.
CGCGCAATAACATATCGATTCGATATATATAGCTTATGTTATCATAAGAAGATAGTCAACTTATCACCTTTTAAGACGGTTTAATCCATGGAAAAAACAAGTGTTTTCGACATCATTGAACGCATGGCCGCATTAATACGTTCTGAGGAGCGCAAAAAATGCACTGAATTTGGTTTACAGGTCGTACATTTACAAGTTTTGGATTACTTGTCCCGTTGCAATAAGTACAGTGACACGCCGGCCGCACTTTCCAATTACCTGGGCATGACGCGGGGGACTGTTTCACAAACGCTTTTGTTATTGGAAAAAAAAGGCTACGTCAACAAAACGACAGACACGGCAGACCGCCGCGTCATTCATCTTAGCCTGTTGCCGGAAGGAAGAGCCATGTTAGAACAAGCCAGGCCGTGCGAGCTGTTCATCCAGGCTTCCGAACTTTTGGATCGTGGGACGGCGAGAGATTACGATGAAACAATGGTGACCGTACTGACCGCCCTGCAAAAATCGAACAAATCACACACATTTGGGCTTTGCAAAACCTGTCAGTATTTTACTTTAATGCCAGAGGGCTATTTGTGCGGATTGACTAAAGAAAACCTGACCGAAGAGGATAGCGGCAAAATTTGCCAGGAACATACCGTTTCATGAAATATTTGCACTAGTACGGGCAGCATTACAAGCCTTTAAAGGTATCATTGATTTTGACCACCAAACTCTCCACCCCTTTCCGTGTTAATTTTTTCTCCCCACCTTTGACTTCAGAAGAATAATCAGCAATCAACCGCTGCTGTTTGACGTCAACCAGATGCACCATCAGGTACATAAACAAAAAGCTGGGCTTATGCAACCTGCCTACGATCACATAATCGGCATTGTATTTCTTCGCCAATTGTGCGGCCATATCATGGTGATCGAACAGGTAGCCAATGCCAGCCGTCGCTTGTTTTTGTGCATCCACAGGTATAGAAATTAGCTTATACCCCGCTTTTTGTAATTCTTCCTCCAGCATCGGCTTTACTGAACCCGTACGCTCCACTTCCTGAGGAACACCGGGAATATAGGTGAGATCCTTAAGTTCAAAATCAAGGATGGCAATGCGGGGTTGTGCGTTAACCGTGTTTGCGAATAGGCATTGTAACAATACCAATATCACGCCATGCCATTGAGTTGTTTTATGCGCTGTCATGAATCGTCCATTGGAAAACTTAATTGCCCATTGTAATGCCAAACGGGCAGCAAATTAGGGGCAAACGGCACTTTGGGTAGGGCACGAAGTCCAACAGCTA
>NZ_AYLO01000117.1 GCF_000496735.2 Methyloglobulus morosus KoM1 | reverse complement strand
ATAGTCACACAACAAGAAAGTCCCTACAAAAAAGTGATGGAGCAATTGTTGCATTTTTGCCATAAAAGGTCATACCCGCCCAAAACCATCGTGTTCCGTCCGGGTGATTTAGGTGACCGGCTGTACTATATAGTCGATGGTTCCGTCAGTATCAGCGTAGAAGATGAAGACAACGACCAGGATTTGGTGCTGGCTTATCTCAACAAAAACGAGTTTATCGGCACGATTGGTGTTTTCAAGGGTTCTGAAACCCGTAAAGTGACGGTAAGGACGCGCACCCAATGCCAGTTGGCAGAAATGAGTTACGAGCGTTTCGGGCAAGTGCTCAGAAAGGAATTGTTGCCCTACGCACCGGATATACTCCTGATGATAGGTGAGCAATTGGCTGGTCGGCTTTTGAAAACGAGCCGAAAATTCAGCGACTTGGCATTTACTGATGTCGAAGGTAGGATTGCCCGCACCTTGTTGGATCTGTGCAAAGAACCGGATGCCATGACTCATCCCGATGGCATGCAATTGCATATCACCCGTCAGGAAATTGGCCGGATTGTGGGTTGCTCACGGGAAATGGCAGGTCGGGTATTGAAAGAAATGGAAGATAAAGGGCTTATTTCTGCGCATGGCAAAACGATTGTGGTGTTTGGCACCCGTTGAGATTGTTTCTAGCCTGGGGCTTAGTTCATTTCTTCCTGGCTTGTTGAATGGTTTCGTAAGCTTTGGTGATTTTTTGGGTTTTTTCCTTGGCAAGTTTCATCATGACCTCCGGCAAGCCTTTTGCCACTAACTTGTCGGGATGGTTTTGGCTCATCAGCCGCCGGTAAGCCTTTTTGACGTCTTCATCGCTGGCCGATTTGTTCAAGCCCAACACTTCATACGCATCTTGCAAACTGGATTGTTCTCGCTGGTACGGTTGTTGACGTTGCTGTCGATATTGGCCTTGGTCCTGGTATTGATAATCACGGCTATAAAATCGCTGTTGTGCCTGTACCCTGGCTTTCAGGCGTTCGTAGTCGAACTGCGAAACTCGCAGTTGACCGCAGATATGCAGCAATAGCCTTTCTTCTTTGCTGTCGATTGACCCGTCCGCCAATGCCTCTTGAATTTGAATTTCCAAAAACATACGGATAAGGTCGGTGCGGCGATGGCATTCCGTGTAAAACTGTGCCAAAACGCCCTCCAACGGGAAATCCGGGCTTTTCCCCTGTTGAAACAAATTGACGGCTGCCGTGCGCATTTCCCCCGAAATGGACATTTGGTCCATGATGCGGTTAGCCAGTGAAATTTCCTCAGGCGATACCTTTCCGTCTGCTTTTGCAATATGGCCCATCACCGAAAAAGTTGCGGTAAAAAATGCCATTTGCACACGGTGTTGGTCACCCGGCCTGAGAGTTTCAAGCGCGTCCAACCGTATCATGCCGATATCGAATTGATGGCCTACTGAGGCCCCCAAAATAGCGCCCAACGGCCCGCCCAGCATAAAGCCAAATGCACCGCCCAAAAATTTGCCTAGCCAGCTCATCTATCCCCGTCCCGCTTGTGTGGTAAAAAATGATAGAATTACAGTTAAAGAATTCGTCCTTACCCATCTTATCTTGCCGAAAGGTTACAACACAAATTCTTATTTGAGGTGCAATGAACGCTCCAACAGCGCTTTACCAATCGAACTTGCCGTCCTTGTCATTGCGCGCCAGAGGAAAAGTGCGCGATATTTATGCTATTGACGACCAACACATGCTGATCGTGGCAACAGATCGGCTTTCGGCATTCGATGTCGTCTTGCCAGATCCGATACCCGGCAAGGGGCGGGTGTTGACGCGCATTTCCAATTTCTGGTTTGATAAGCTGGGCCACGTCATACCCAACCATTTGTCCACAATACCGTTAGCCGATGTCGTGCACGATGCGGAAGGGCGCGCACAAATTGAAGGCCGCGCCGTTGTCGTTAAGTTATTAAAGCCTTTGCCTGTTGAAGCCATCGTCCGAGGCTATTTGATCGGTTCGGGTTGGAAAGACTACCTTAAATCCGGTGTTGTCTGCGGCATCCCTTTGCCCAAAGGCTTGCAACAAGCGCAACAATTGCCGGAAGCCATTTACACGCCGTCTACCAAGGCCGCCGCTCACGAGCATGATGAAAATGTCGCCTTTGAAAAAACGGTTGAATTACTGGGCCAAACCCTGGCCGAACAGGTGCGGGACACCAGCTTGAGGCTCTATCGGGAAGCCGCCGAATATGCCAAGGAACGCGGCATTATTATTGCTGACACCAAATTTGAATTTGGCGTTGATGAGGACGGTGCACTTTATTTGATTGACGAGGCGTTAACGCCGGATTCATCACGGTTCTGGCCGGCAGACCAGTATCGGGTAGGTATCAGTCCGCCCAGTTTCGACAAGCAATACGTCCGTGATTACCTTGAAACCCTGGATTGGGACAAAACTGCGCCTGGCCCGCATTTGCCAAAGGACGTGCTGGAACATTGTGCCGCCAAATACCGCGAAGCGGAAACCCGATTGACGGGTGGTTAATTTGCCCATTATCGTCAAATTAACCCATTTTCGGCAAATGAATAAGGTTCGCCGTCGCCGATAATAAAGTGATCCAACACCCGAATGTCAAACAAGGCCAACCCTTGCTTGAGTTTGTCGGTGATATATTTGTCGGCTGGGCTGGGTTCGGCAATGCCGGAAGGGTGGTTATGGGCAAAAATAACGGCGGAGGCATTGTGGTGTAACGCCAGTTTGGCGACTTCCCTGGGATAAACGCTGGCGGCATCTATTGTGCCACGGAACAGTTCGGTCAATTGGATGACGCGGTTTTGGTTGTCGAGGAAGAGGCAGGCGAATACCTCATAGCTGTAGCCCCTTAGTTGAGCGCTTAAGTATGCACGGGTAATTTCTGGGCTGGTTAAGGCATCGCCGCGTTGTAACGATTCCTTGAAATGTCGCCTTGCCATTTCCATGACGGCTTGTAACTGGGCATATTTGGCATTACCCAAGCCATGGCCTTGGCAAAACCGTTGCTGGTCGGCACTGAGCAGTGCTTTCAAAGAACCAAAATCTTGCAGCAATTCACGCGCCAAATCGACCGCCGATTTCCCTTGCGTACCGGTACGCAGGAAAATAGCCAACAGTTCGGCATCCGTAAGTGCGCCAGGGCCGCGTTTCAGCAGTTTTTCTCGCGGCCTGTCGTCTGTTGCCCAATCTTTGATGGACATTGCCTTGTTCCAACCGAAATAATGCTTAAGCATAGAAGAATTTGGCTATACTTGCCATTACGTTTTGACCGGAACAACCTTGGATACGACTATCAGACAACACGTTTTATTGGCTATATGCGGGGGTATTGCGGCTTATAAGTCTGCCGAATTGGTCAGGTTATTACGCAAACAAGGTTGTGATGTCAGGGTGGTTATGACCGAATCTGCCCAAGTGTTTGTAGGCCCCTTGACCTTCCAAGCCTTATCGGGGAATCCTGTCCATACGGAATTGCTTGATGCGGACGAAGAAAACGCGATGGGGCATATCAACCTGGCGCGATGGGCGGATGTAATAATAATTGCCCCTGCAACCGCGAATATGATTGCGAAATGCGCGCACGGCTTGGCGGATGATTTAGTTTCGACCCTATTTCTGGCGGCCACTTGCCCCATATATATAGCTCCTGCCATGAACCAAGCTATGTGGAACAAGGCTATGACCCAAGATAACATCCGTAAACTTAAAGTTTATGGTGTTAGTCTTATAGGCCCAAATTCAGGGGATCAGGCTTGCGGGGAAACAGGTGAGGGGCGTATGGCTGAAGCTGCCGAAATTTGTGAAAGATTGTTGGCTGAGACGAAAGCGGGCGTCCTACAAAATCTTAAGGTATTAATCAGCGCGGGGCCAACACGGGAATACCTGGATCCCGTGCGTTTCATCACGAACCGCAGCTCAGGGAAAATGGGCTATGCACTGGCTACTGCCGCATTGCGCGCTGGGGCGCAAGTCTCCTTGGTAAGCGGCCCTGTAAATCAGCCTGCCCCGATGGGCGTAGAAATTGTATTCGTCGAAACCGCTGCCGAAATGTATGATGCCGTGCTGGCGCAGGCGGATCATTCGGATATTTATATCGGTGCGGCGGCCGTTGCCGATTACAGTCCGGTCGCTGTGGAAAAAACAAAAATCAAAAAGCAAGCCGAGCAAACCAGCCTGATTTTGCAGAAGACTAAGGATATATTGGCGGATGTCGCCCTATTAAGTAATGCGCCATTTACGGTCGGTTTTGCGGCAGAAACCAACGATCTTGAGGCTTATGCCCAGGAAAAGCTGTACAAAAAAAATGTGGGCATGATCGCCGCCAACTGGGTAGGGCGGGAACAAGGCGGTTTCGACAGCGAGCAGAATGCTTTTGAGATATTCTGGCACAATGGCCGGACATCTTTGCCCATGACGGACAAAAACCAGTTGGCAGAACAGCTTATCAGTATAATCGCAACGAAATTCAATGAAAAAAATAGAGTTTAAAATCCTGGACAGCCGTATCGGCAATGAAATTCCGTTGCCGGAATATGCTACATCCGGTTCTGCCGGACTGGATTTACGGGCGTGTTTGACAGAAGCGACGGAATTAATACCGGGGGAAACTTTGCTCATCCCTACGGGTCTTGCCATCCATATCGGCGACAACCACACAGCCGCCGTTATCCTGCCCCGATCAGGGTTGGGCCATAAGCATGGCATCGTGTTGGGTAATTTAGTGGGCTTGATTGACTCCGACTATCAAGGCCAGCTTTTCGTGTCCTGTTGGAATCGCGGCAATACCGCTTTTACCATTAATATCGGTGAAAGGATCGCGCAGATGGTTTTTGTCCCTGTTGTTCAAGTTACGCTGGAGCAAGTTGATGAGTTCCATGAAAGCTCCCGTGGTGACGGCGGTTTCGGTCATACCGGGCGGAGTTAATCCGTTTAAGATTGAGGTGTATCAATGAAACGCTTAGTTTCTATATTGGCATTGGTTTGTGTCCTGATGGTTGTGATTGCTGGTGCGGGTGCTTTCCTGCTGTCCAGCGTGTTTATTGCCCAATCAAAAGTGGATGCCGTCGCTGCGGTTGCTAACGGGGTGTCTTTAACATTGTCCGAACAGGTCCGCTTGCTTAATGGTATGTTGGATAAAATGGTGCAAGACCCGGATGTAGTTAATGCGGCGGCGCAAAATGATCCCGCGTTATTGGGGAATGCGCTCATAAAGCTGGAGAATCACTTTCCAGGTGTTTTATCGATGAAATTTTTGTTGCCAGAAAATAGCGATACAACCAAGCAAGTCAATTCGCCTATGGGTTTTGCCGATCTTGAAATGGCAAAGAAAACATTTGTAAAAGATCAGTTGAGCACTATCCAAGGTGAAGTTGATTCGGGTCGGCATCTGGCAATTGCCCGTAGAATCATGCAAAATGGCAGTACGGTAGGCGTGGTTTTAGTGGGGTTGAACTATGATTTCGTCAATAGGGTGCTCGCTACCACGGTGTTGGAAAAAGGCTACATTGAATTGCGGCAGGGCAAGCTGGTGCTGGCATCAACAGGCAAGAGACGCGATCAAGGCGAGATTGATGGTGCACCTATCCATGTCCCTAACACAGACTGGCAGCTCTATTATGAAAACAGCGGTGGGGTCAGCTTGGGCGAATTGTCCCTGATGGTGGGCATCGTGTTGATCCCGGCATTGGCGGTTCTGCTGTGTTTTGTAACGGGCTACAGAAAGCTTTCTGGCCTGTTGTCAGAAGATGTGTCCTGGGTTATGAAAGCCTTTAAAGATATCATCACCGAAAAGCCACTGGGCGATTATCCGGTTAAATTGGATGAAATGAGGGTCGCCATATCGACATTGGCACAATTTAAGCGGGTCGCAACAGAAAAATGGTTTCAAATTTGACATTGCTATACCTGCACCATAGGGCCTTTGCAACAGTAAATGCGGTATTTGTCATATTCAGGGGCTTAAATTTTTGGCTTGAGAAAGCACTAAATATAAAAAGCATGAGCCATATAATCGATAGGGGTAAATAATGGAACGGTTGTTCTTAACATTGACATGTGTTGCCTTGCTTATGATTTTGATAGCAGGTACTGGCGTTTACCTGTCATCCAAAGTTGTAGTCGCAAAAGCAAAAGATGATGCGGCACTATCTTCCGCTAAGGGGGCGTCACAGGCCTTAACCGAGCAAATAAAGTTGCTGGACGCGGCCCTGGATAAAATGGCTCGCGACCCTGATGTCATAGCGGCGGTTACTAGCACTAATCCGGCGGCATTAAAAACGGTGGCGGCTAAACTTGAACAACATTACCCCATTACCGGCAAGCTCCGGCTGATACCTGTCGGCACGATTGAGGCGGATCAAGTCAATGTGCCTCGTATGGGTTTTGGTGACATTGATATGATTAAGGCAACATTCCAAGAGAATCCCCTCCCCGAAATCCAGGGTGATGTTGGCCCAGACCGGCATCTTGCAATTACCCATAAAATAATGCGCGGCAATCAAGTGGTCGGTGTCATTCTGGCGAGCCTGAGTTTCGATTTCATTAACCAAAGCTTGCAGGATGCCGGCATTGAAAGCGGCTATATGGAAATTAGGCAGGGAAAGCTCTCCTTGTCCAGCGTCGGCGATAAAAATGACGTTGACGGAGGTGACCTCAAGCAACTCAAAGTCAGCGGCACCAGTTGGGAGCTTTACTATCTCGATCCTAAGGGCGGAATCCTTGGTCAAGGTGCCGTCATTTTCAGTTTCATCTTCATCCCGTTATTGATTGCCTTGTCCGCATTTTATATCACTTATCGGCAATTTTCTGTCACGCTTGCCCAAGATTTGGATCGGATATTGCAGGCTTTCCAGGATATCCTTTCAAATCGGCCAAAAGGCAGCTATCCCGTTACCTTAATGGGCATGAATGCACTGATTGCTTCGATGGTGCGTTACAATCGTGAAATTAACCAGCGGGGCGAAAAGGTCAGAAAAAATGCTGTTGATGACTTTGAACTGGAAGGTTATTTTGAGGACATGGGTATGCCTTCGTCGCAATTGGCTGGCAATGTAGCTGCCACACAGCCGCCAGCGAATCCTGCCACCAAGGTCAAACAGCAGGAGCCAACACCCGAAACACCAAAAATTGACATCCCTGAGTTAACCGGCATACCACAAGAAATACCGCAAAAAGACGATCCAAGCGCAGCTATTTTCAGGGCTTACGACATTCGCGGAATCGTCGGGCAAACATTGACCAAAGAAATTGTCTACAACATTGGCAGGGCGGTGGGTTCGGAAGCTAAAGAATTAGGTTGCCACACCGTGGTTATCGGCAGGGACGGAAGAATATCAAGCCCTACCCTGGCGGAAGCCTTGTCTAACGGTGTTGTGTCTACCGGTTGCAATGTCTTGGATATAGGGATGGTGCCTACCCCCGTGTTGTATTTTGTCGTCCAACACACCGATGGCCGCTCAGGAGTGATGATTACAGGCAGCCACAACCCTTCTGAATACAACGGGTTGAAGATGATGATTAAAGGCAACACCCTGGCTGGAGATAGGATTCAGGAACTCAAGAAACGCATAGACAACCATGCCTTTGTCTCGGGTAAGGGCTCGATAGAGCAAAATGGCATGTTTGAGAGCGAATACATCGGCACCTTATGCGATGACATTCAAGTTGCCCGACCCATGAAGATCGTCCTGGACTGTGGCAATGGCGTTGCCGGTGAACTCGCGCCCGTCCTGTTCAAGAACCTAGGCTGTGAGGTCATTGAATTATTCTGCGAGGTGGATGGCAATTTCCCTAACCATCACCCCGATCCCAGCAAGCCGGAAAACCTGGCGGAACTTATCAGCACCGTCAAACATTATGGCGCAGATTTGGGTATTGCTTTTGATGGCGATGGTGACCGGTTAGGCGTAGTTGACTCAAAAGGGAAAATCATCTGGCCCGACCGGCAGATGATGTTGTTTGCCAAAGACGTGCTGGCGGGCAAGCCAGGATCAGAAATTATTTACGATGTAAAATGTAGCCGACATTTGCCGGATCAAATCGTCAAATACGGTGGTAGGCCATTGATGTGGAAAACGGGGCATTCCTTTATGAAAGCCAAGTTGAAAGAGACGGGGGCTAAATTGGCCGGAGAGATGAGCGGCCATATTTTCTTTAACGACCGCTGGTTCGGTTTCGACGATGCCTTATATTCTGCGGCACGGTTGTTGCAGATATTGTCCGAAGATCCACGCCCCAGTTCAGAGGTTTTTGCCGATTTCCCCGATAGCATTAACACGCCGGAATTGAATGTCGAGTTGGCGGAAGGTGAAAACGTTAAGTTTATTAAGGGCATGTTCGCCGCAGCGCAGTTCACGGGTGGCAAAATTACCGACATCGACGGGATGCGTATTGATTTCTCTGACGGTTGGGGATTGGTACGTGCATCTAACACCACGCCGTCGCTGGTGATCCGTTTTGAGGCGGACAGCAAAGTGGCGTTGGAGAACATCCAAGCGCAATTCCGGGATCTTATGCGTACTGTCAAACCGGGTATCAAGTTGCCTTTTTAGTCCGATCCACAGACTAGCGAAGCAAACAGCCGACAGGGAACTAAATGGAAGAACGAGAAGCTTATGTGATTGCTGATGTATTGATTGAGGCCTTACCTTACATCCAGCGTTTTAAGGGAAAAACGGTAGTCGTCAAATTTGGCGGCAATGCCATGGTTGATGAAGCCCTCAAAAACAGCTTTGCAAGGGATATTGTCTTGATGAAGCTGGTCGGCTTGAATCCGATTGTCGTCCATGGCGGCGGCCCCCAAATAGGGCAATTGCTGGCAAGGCTCGGCAAAACATCGGATTTTGTCGATGGCATGAGGGTGACCGACAGCGAAACCATGGACGTGGTTGAGATGGTGCTGGGCGGGCTGGTCAATAAGGAAATCGTCAATCTTATCAATCGAAATGGCGGCAAGGCGGTTGGCTTGACCGGTAAGGACGGCGATTTTATCCGTGCCAAGAAACTTCATATTGAAGCCAGGAATAAGCCGGACATTGAGCAACAGGAAATCATAGACCTTGGGTACGTTGGGGAAGTCAGCAGTATCGATCCTGCTGTGGTCAATATGCTGGGTTGTAGCGACTTTATCCCTATCATTGCACCTATCGGTGTTGGTGAAGACGGGCAATCTTATAATATCAATGCCGATTTGGTGGCAGGAAAAATAGCCGAGATATTGAAGGCCGAAAAGTTGATCTTATTGACCAATACCGCAGGTATCCTGGATAAACAAGGAAATTTATTGACCGGACTTACGCTGAAAGACATAGACAGCTTGATAGCGGACGGAACTATCTCAGGCGGTATGATACCTAAAACCCGCTGTGCCACCGATGCCATCAAGGGGGGCGTAAATCGGGTCCATATAATTGACGGCAGGGTTGAGCACGCCGTGTTGCTGGAGCTTTTTACCAACCAAGGTGTCGGTACACTATTGCTAAGCCGATAACATACGGCATTTAGTCCGATAAGCTAGATTCTAAGTAATTTCTAAAAGCGACCCTTATATCCTGTACTTTCTGGCTTGCGCATAATTCAACTCCGATGGATGAGTCGCGGCAACGAATATCCAGGAAAAGCTTCTGTTTCCGGTCACCCAAATCCACCTTGGAAATGGCAAGGCTTAAGTCATTATCGGTATCCGGTGTACGGCCCATAATCAATTTGCCAGACTCAATTTCAGGCTCCGTGCTGTTCGAACTGGTGGAATGTTTACTGATAAATTCGCCGGCGATTTTCCAGGCCTTTTCGCATTCCCTGTCATCGTTACACACATAAACGCCCAACTGGTTGGCGGCTTTAATTTCATCCTTCTGTTTTTGCAACCTATTCTGTTCGGCACTTTGGGTAAGTTGCTTGTATCGGGTAATGTCAGCATTAAATTCTTCGACCACTTTATTCTTTTTTTCGATATGTTGGCTGATCTTAACGTAAGCAAGTTGGCTTTCTTTTTCAGTGGCCTTGATTTCATCAAGCAACTGCTGCGGCACCTTTTCACCGTTCCTTTCATGGGTCGCCGCAGTTCGGTGTAGGGTTTCTAACTGGTTATCCAAGCGTTTTAAATTGCTGATGGACAGTTTTTGCTCTGTTTCCAGTTCTTGCAATTTGGCATTGTACGTATTTTGCAAATCTTCAAGCTTGTTGTAAGTGATCCGTAGTGCCTTATCGTGGAACATTTGCTGGGCGATAACCTTTTCCTGGGCTTCTTTCAATGCCTTCAGCAAGCGGTCGAGAGCTTCTTCAGACCTGTTTTTTGCCTTTTCAGTGACTTCAATTACCCGTCCTTGCTTGCTTAATTTTTCGCGGCGGAGTTGTGAATGCTCTGGCGGCACTTGATCAGAAAAGTAGGTGTTCCCTTTTTCATCCACCCATTTGTACATTTTGTTCGCATGCGCCATCTGACCAGCAAATAAGCCGAGAAAACAAGCCATAAAAATAGTTGTTGTTCGATTACATGTAAACATAAGTTACTTCACATTCAAGTGTTTTTACATTGGACGATTATAGGCTAGGTATAGCTAATTTTAAATCAAATTAAAAGACCCTAGGACGGTAATTTTTAACACTTTTTGTCGCTGTCATGCGTAAGATTAATGGGCATAGGTATTTGGCTGTTTAATGCATATAAATCAACTAATTAGGCTTGCCAGTTGATGAATGGGCGGTAAGATGACCATCTTGGTAAGCTGCAAAAGCATCAATGCGACCAAAGGTGACAAGTCTATACCTCCGAAATCAGGTATAAATTTGCGGCAAGTATCTAACAATGGTTCGGTAAGGCTGTGCAAGATGGATGCGGTCGCATTAAAACTGCCGGGATTTAACCAACTAAGGATGGCCCTCGCAAAGACCGCGTAAATAAATACGTTAATCAACAATGAAACCAGATTACCGAAAGAGAGCAAGGCTAATGCACCAATGCCGATGCTAAAACCTTTCAACATTAATATCAAAAAATCTGCCGACATTTGCAAAATGAGCGCTAAAACGATGGAAGAGGTGTCTATCTTTCCCATTGGCGGAATGTAGCGGCGCAAGATTTTTAATACTGGATGCGTGATTTTGACCAGGAATTGGGAGATCGGGTTATAAAACTCGGCCCGGCTCCATTGCAGCAAAAAGCGCAGCATAACGGCCAGGATGTACAGCGAAAATAAAGAGTCGATGATAAAAATGGCCGGATCGGTCATATAGTTTGCATTCATGTGTTAGCTTCCATTTGTTTGGACATTTCTATGGAGCGGTCTCTCGCCGCATGTAAGGCTAAGGAGACCAATTCATCAAAGCCGCCGCGCTCAAAAGTTTCTATCGCTTGCTGGGTGGTGCCGCCCGGTGACGTGACTCGCCTTCGCAATTCACCTGGTGACTCCGGCGATTCTAAGGCTATCTTGGCTGCGCCCAACGCGGTTTGTTGGATCAACAGGCGGGCGGTTGCCTCGCTTAAGCCCAATTCCACGGCGACTTTTTCCATTGCTTCCATTAGCAGAAAGAAATAGGCGGGGCCGCTACCGGAAACGGCGGTCACCGCATCCAGTTCGCTTTCATTTTGTACCCACAGCGCAATGCCGACAGCACGTAAGATGGTTTCCGCCAAATCGCGTTGTTCGGGACTGACCCTATCATTGGCATGAAGTGCTGTCGCTCCGGTCAAAACCAAGGCAGGCGTATTGGGCATACAGCGAACGATAGGCGTTTCTGGGCATAGCCACTTACGCAAACTGGCTTGCGTTATTCCGGCTGCGATTGATACGACCATTTGATTTGGCTGCAGGCAGTGGCAGATTTCCTTGGCGACTTGCGCCAAAATTTGCGGCTTGACTGCCAGCACCACCACGTCAACAGCCGCAATGACTTCCTTATTGCTTTGTGTCACGTTGATATTCAAATTGGCGGATAAGTTGGCCAAGGTCTCAGGGTTAATGTCCGACACCCAAAGCTGTTTGGGTTCATGACCGCTGGCGACCAAGCCATTAAGCAAGCTGGCCGCCATATTGCCTCCGCCGATAAAACCGATTTTAGTTGTTTTCATTTGTCCTACTGAGTTGGAAAGTTGACCTATTCTACCGAATATAAGGTCAGACCTGAAAATCACAAGCACATTGTTCATCGCCTGATGTGCTAAAGTAAGGCAAAAAGCCCAATCCACCTAATGATTGAAACGATTTACGTAGAAGAAAATATCCAACAACACCCGCGTACTCAAGATATTTTGACGCGTTTCCCTGTCGCCAGGAAAATTGTTTGTGGTCGCTACGGTGAAGTTTTCAATCCAAAAGCACAAAATTTTCGCTTGCAAAAACAAAAGCCTGCCTTGATTCTTGCAGAAAAGCACAAAAATTTTGCCCTGGAAACGCCCAAGGGTTACGGAATCGGCGCAAATCGGAATTTTTATTTTTCCCACATGCTCAATTGCCTGTACGATTGCCGCTATTGTTTTTTGCAAGGTATGTACCAATCGGCAAACTATGTGCTGTTTGTCAATTACGAAAACTTTCAGGACGACATCAGGTCGATTTGCGAAAGCCATCCTAAAGACGACATCCATTTTTTCTCAGGCTATGATTGCGACAGCTTGGCACTGGAACCTGTGACTGGATTTGCCGAACAATTCCTGCCGTTTTTTGCTTCTATTCCCAATGCTTGGATCGAATTAAGGACAAAAAGCACCCAAATCAGGACATTGATTAACCAAAAGCCATCATCCCATTGCATCGTCGCTTTCAGTTTGACGCCGGCTGAAATCGCCGCCAAAGTGGAAGACAAGGCCCCGACCTTGGAACGTCGGCTCGATGCGCTTAAAAAAATACAGCAACACGGTTGGCAAATAGGTCTACGATTCGATCCGCTGATCTACCAGACTGGCTACCAGCAGCAGTATCAACGGTTATTTGAACAAGTATTCGCCTTGGTCGAACTTAAACAATTGCATTCGGTCAGTTTAGGCGTATTCCGTTTGCCGGTATCATTTTACAAAAGAATCCATGCGCTTTATCCCGATGAAAAATTATTTGCCAGTCCTTTGGAACACCAAAATAGCATGGTTTCTTACCAAAAAGAGATAGAACAAGAAATGATGCAATTTTGTACGGAACAATTATTGGGCTATATTCCAGCCAGCAAATTTTTCCCATGTACGGCTTAAAGCGCACCGTTTTAGTGACTGGGGCCAGCTCAGGCATAGGGCGCGCTATCGCCAGGAATTTGCTGCAACAAGGGCATGAGGTTATCGGCGTAACCCGCGATTGCAGTAAGTTCAAACATAAGCGACAGAATTTCCATCCCGTGCGGCTCGACCTTAGTCAGTTACCAAAGTTGCCTCAGAAAATACGGGAATTGGAACAGAAATTTCCAGCCTTGGATGCCGTAATTTTTTCTGCTGGCGCGGGGCAGTTCGGATCGTTGGAGGAATTCTCCTACGCCCAAATCGAAGCCTTAATGGCCCTTAATTTCACCAGTGCCGTTTTTTTAACGCGAGCCTTGCTTCCATCCTTGAAGCGAAAGGCACGCGGCGACTTGATCTATATCGGCTCAGAGGCCGCATTAAAAGGCAGCCGTAAAGGCACAATCTACTGCGCCAGTAAATTTGCCTTGCGTGGCTTTACCCAAGCGTTGCGTGAGGAATGCAGCCCAAGTCAAGTCCGAGTTTGTCTCATTAATCCCGGCATGGTGCTTACCCCGTTCTTCGACCCATTATCATTTGCCCCTGGCGATGATAAAAGCAATTACCTGATACCAGAAGATGTGGCAGATGCGGTATCGTATGTCATTAACGCTAGGGCGCAAATGGTCATAGACGAAATCAACTTGAATCCGGCGAGCAAAGTGGTGAACAAGAAGCCTCCCTCTCGTGCGGGAGAGGGGCGGGGTGAGGAGCATTAAGCCTAAAAAATATTCAGGGATGCCTTATCCTGCCAATGCATTAAGGTAAAAGAAGAAAGCATCATTCCTGCACAGGGCGCTCGAAGGTTTAAAAATATCTTATGGGACAAACTGAATGAAGGCGTTATACAATTTACCCTGTATCCGTAACCATGACTTTTTCGGTTTGTATGCTTGTCATCAACAATTAGATTTTAGGGAATGTTAAGTATGTTAAGGTCGATATTAAGGTTGATAAGATTAAATCCACAATCCTGGTTTTTCTTAGGGTTCTGGGCTTGCGTGGGCTTGCTGTCTGCGGGGTATTATTTCCAGTTCGTCCAGAAGTTAGAACCCTGCCCCTTATGTATTTCGCAACGCATCGCCATTTTTCTAGCCGGTATTTGCTTTTTGTGCGCGGCCTGGCATAACCCAGGCCAAATCGGGACACGACGTTACGCCATTACCGGAGCCGTGATTGCGTTGATCGGCGGCGCCATTTCCACGCGTCATATCTGGATACAGCACTTACCTCCAGACCAAGTACCTGAATGCGGTCCAGGCCTAGATTATGTGTTGAACAATTTCCCGTTGTCGGAAACTATCAAGGTGATGTTAAGCGGTACGGGTGATTGCGCGGAAGTCAATTGGACATTCTTGAGTTTAAGTATGCCCACCTGGACGCTGATAGCATTTTTGACCCTGGCGGCAATAAGCCTTTTGCAATACTGGAATATCCAAGACAAGGAATAGTTATGGCAACAACAACGTGCATCTTCAATTAGCCGTACAACCCCACCCAAATTGAGACTTAAACTAAAATGAAAAAAAATCTGTTGGCGTTTTTGGTATTCATTCCGTTACTTTTTGCCCCTCTCTCATTATTTGCCGATGAAAAATCCAGCAACCACTCTTTAACCCAAATACTCAAAGGCAAGCACCGCTCAAAAGAGAATAAAGATCGCGACCAATACCGGCATCCAGAGCAAACATTAGCATTTTTTGATGTCAAGGCGGACATGACGGTGGTGGAGGTATGGCCCGGCAGCGGATGGTACACCGAAATTCTTGCCCCTTACCTTCGCGACAAAGGAAAACTGTACGCCGCACATTTTTCCCCCGACCACCCGACGACTTTCTCTAAAAATGGCCTGACCGCATTTCTTGGCAAGCTGCATAAAGAACCCAAACTGTATGATAAAGTCGAAGTCACCGTATTGCAGCCACCCCAGGAAGTGCAGATTGCCCCAGCCGGTTCGGCAGACCGCGTATTGACCTTTCGTAATGTCCACAATTGGATGAACAATGACCAAGCCGCCGCCGTTTTCAGTGCCATGTTCACCGCCTTGAAACCGGGTGGAATATTGGGCATAGTCGAACACAGGGGATCGTCAATTAAACCGCAAGACCCCAAGGCTGTCTCCGGCTACGTTAGCGAAGATTACATCATTGCCTTAGCCAGAAAAGCCGGTTTTGAGTTCCTGGCTAAATCTGAAGTCAATGCCAACCCCAAAGACACAAAAAACTACCCCGAAGGGGTCTGGACGTTGCCGCCTGTACTTAGGTTGAAAGACAAGGACAAAGCGAAATATCTTGCAATCGGCGAAAGTGACCGGATGACCATTAAGTTCGTAAAACCCCAGCCGAAATCGCTAGCCAGCTTCTTGCCCAGCCAGTTATTAGGTAGCATCGAACGTGCCAATTTGACCGATATACCCACTGTAATCCACAAATAGCACGAAATGTGACAATAAACAAGACCGCAAGCCCTGTTAAGCCAGTGATTTTTTATAAGCTTTTGATAAATATTATAAATAATTAACGCACCAAATCTGCGCAAGTTTAAAAAGTGTAATAAAAACCGACACTAATGGGCTTTCAAAAGAGCTTATCCACAAAGTTATCCACAGTTTATGTGGGTAACTTGAATTACTTTAGCGCTTAGAGTCACTTAGCTAAACAAGGTAATATTAATTTCAAACACTATGCCTAAGTTGCCGGATGCAACGCCACGTCTCATCTTAAAAGTGGCGATCCCCGTCCCACTTTACCGTCTCTTTGATTACTACGCACCGCCAGATGTCACTGAAAGTAGCCTTAGCCCCGGAATCCGCCTTGAAGTCCCTTTTGGCGCAGGGAAAAAAATCGCTTACCTGATTGAGGCTGGCACGAATAGCGAGATTGCACCCGAAAAGCTAAAACCCATCGTACGCATCCTAGATAGTAAATCGCTGTTGTCCACCAAAGACATCCGCTTACTGCACTGGGCAAGCCAATACTACCATCATCCCATAGGCGAGGTCTTTAGCTCCGCATTTCCGGCTACACTCCGTAGCGGAAAGACAGCCATTTTGCCGTTGCAACCCTGCTATGTCCTGACTGCGTTAGGGAAAGCAACAGATAGCGAACAACTTAAGCGATCACCCAAGCAACAAGCCCTATTGGCGTATTTTCAAAGCCATCACCCCGCTAGCCTGGTTGAAGCCGAACTGAACAACTGGGATAAAAACTGGCGACCTGCCCTAAAAGCCCTTTTAGCAAAATCCTTGATTGCAAATACAGCCGCAAAGATCGCTTACATTCCACAGCTCAGTGGAGTAAATGCGCACAATACAAAATCATCTTTCAACGAAGCCACCCAAGAAGATAAAGGCAAACTGCAATTAAACCCAGAACAACAAATAGCCATAGCTGCCGTTATCGGCGAACTGGGAAAGTTTGCGGTATTTTTACTGGAAGGCATAACGGGCAGCGGCAAAACGGAAGTCTACATGCAGGTTATTCGCACCGTGCTGGAACGTGGGCAGCAAGTGCTGGTGCTGGTGCCGGAAATCAATCTTACGCCACAACTGGAAGAACGCTTCCGGCAACGGTTTTCTGTGGCCATGACCTTATCGCACTCAAACTTGACCGATAAGCAACGGCACGCAGCATGGCTGAACATGCAACAAGGCATGAGCGCCATTTTGTTGGGTACGCGCTCCGCCTTGTTCACGCCGATGAAAAGACCGGGTTTGATTATCTTGGACGAAGAACACGACACCTCTTTTAAACAACAAGAAGGCTTCCGCTTTTCCGCCCGCGATGTCGCCATTATGCGCGGTAAATTGCTTAACATTCCTGTGTTGTTAGGTTCGGCAACACCATCGCTGGAAAGCTTGCACAACGCCTATCAACAACGCTACCGACACCTAGTCTTGTCGCAACGCGCTGGCAGTGCGGTCGAGCCAACGCTGCATTTGTTGGACATCCGAAACAAAAAGCTGCATCACGGACTTTCCGAAGCATTAATCAACGAACTCCGAAAGGTTTTGGCAAGCGGGGAACAGGTGCTAATCTTTTTAAACCGCCGTGGCTTTGCCCCAACACTGATTTGTCATGCTTGCGGCTGGGTGGCGCGATGCCGACATTGCGATGCCAACCTGGTTATCCACAACTACGAGAAGCTGCTGCGCTGTCACCACTGCGGACGTGAACAGCGTTTGCCGCCTTTGTGCCCCGCCTGCAAGACGGGAGGTTTGATGCCATTAGGCCTGGGGACAGAACGGGTTGAAGGCGCACTACGCGAATTATTTCCTGATAAAACCCTGGTACGGCTGGATCGCGACACTACCCAGCGCAAAGGTTCGTTGGAACGCTACCTTGTCCAAATTAACGACGGTAAAGCCGACATCATCCTCGGTACCCAAATGCTCGCTAAAGGCCACCATTTCCCCAATGTGACACTGGTTGCCATTGTCGATGTGGACAGTGGCTTGTTTAGCATCGACTACCATGCCACAGAACGGCTCGCACAAATGATTACCCAAGTTTCAGGCCGCGCCGGACGCGCCGAAAAGTCCGGTAGGGTCATCCTGCAAACCCGCCATCCAGACCACGCCTTACTCAACACCCTTATCCGTGAAGGTTACCGCCGCTTTGCCGATATTGCCTTGGTAGAGCGACAACATGCCTTATTGCCACCGTTCAGTTACCAAGCCCTGCTCAGGGCGCAAGCGGACAACGCCAACATGCCGTTAGCCTTCCTGCAAGCCGTCGCAACATTAGCCAAAATGCATAAATCAGGCCAAATTCAAATATTGGGGCCCGTCGCCGCCCCTATGGAAAAACGCGCCGGATTGTACCGCTATCAATTGCTATTCCAGTGCGACAAACGCAGTGAATTGCAAAAATGCCTGGCCGAACTCATCGCGAATATCGACAGTGTCGCGTATGCCAAAAAAATCCGTTGGAGTTTGGATGTGGATCCAGTAGATTTGTATTGATGCGTTGAAAAACGCTCACACACAACCTTCTTGGCGCTTGCGCTTACTTTGCCTATTGGCCCCATTTCTGTAATTTTGTATGCGGCTGGAGAGGGGACTTAAGCGGCAGGTGTCTAACCCGTAAGGCGCTTACGAAATAGGGGCATGTTCCAAATCTAAATAGCTCCACAGGTCTAATTAACCACAGACCATTAATCTTCTGTTCAGTTTTTTAAGGCTATAGTTTGAGCCAGTTGTTTTGGCCTTTGTCAGCAATGTTTGTTTTCACCCCGCCTTTTTAATTTTAACTAAGGAGAGCTATATGACCCTATCAAACAAAATCTTTCACCTCGCCGCGATGATATTGGCGTTGAACTGTTTGCCCCAGGCTATCGCCGGCGTTAACACCCCAGGCATAGACCAACGCCAAGAAAACCAAGAAGAACGCATTGAGCAAGGTGTCAGCTCTGGGCGTTTAACTCAAGGGGAAACGAACAGGCTGGAAGCACAGCAAGACCGCATCGAAAATGCCGAAACCAGGGCCAAAGCCGATGGTTTAGTAACCCCTGCCGAACGTAGGCACTTAAGGGCAAGGGAAAATATAGCAAGCCGTAACATTTACCGCAAAAAGCATAACTTTCGGCATCAATAAGTCGGGTTGGGTTGTAAAACCGGCAGGGAAAAGGCGATACAACCCAGTCTATACCGCACCACCTAGATAACCCGGTGGGTTTCTCTTTTTCGTCTTTGGTCGGTGCATTCTCGATGATGTTGGCGGATCAGCCGGACTTTTCTCGCCGTCATGCTGGCAATTTTAGACAGCGATTTGATGTTTGGCCCAGGATAAGCGGCAAAACTCCTTCATCAAATCAATGAAATGACTGAACCCTTCCGATTTGGGGCGGAGTTCGCCGATTGTGGTTTCAGCAAGCTGGATGCGGGTGACTTGTCAGCCGTTGCGGAAAACGAATTTCCAGATAATGGGTGATAATCAGGTTATTCAGTGAATTCCTAACACGCTGATTTATTTCCCCGTGGTGGTTTTGGACTTCGTTCATGCCCCGTCCTTGTTTGTTTTTTTGTAGGGACTATAGCATTTTGTGCTTATCATCGCTTGAACAGGAAAAATTTATCGCACAAGGCTATAATGCAAGCAATTGAAAACCTAGACCCTTGTTTGTGCAGAAATAACAACGTGTGAAAATACTTAATCTCTATTTCAAGAATATAAATTCCCTTGAAGGCGAAAACCGGATCGATTTTGAACAGTCGCCGTTCACCGATACGGGGGTTTTTGCAATTACCGGGCCTAACGGGTCTGGTAAGTCCAGCATCTTGGATGCGGTTACACTGGCGCTGTATGGCGAGACTTTCCGCTTTGATAAGCCTGCCCAGCATATCATCACCCAACACGCCAACGAGAGTTTTTCGCAGATCGAGTTTGCCTTCGGTGCAGATAAGTACCGTTCTAGCTGGCATGTTAAGCGCGAAGGCAGCAGTCCTTGGGGTGAGGTGATGCCGTCGGAAATGCAATTGGTACGCCTGAATAACGGGGAAGAAACAATCGCCACGACACCGCAACAAGTTTGCGCCAGCTTAGTTGACATTACGGGCATGAATTTCCGCAATTTTACCCGTTCAATCCTGCTTGCCCAAGGCGACTTTGCCGCGTTCCTGAATGCCTTGGATACAGAGCGCATGGACATCCTGGAAAAAATCATCAGCACGGATATTTATGCAGACTATAAGCAGGAAGTTACCGACAAGCTGGCCGAAGCACAAAAAAAACTCAGCTTCTTACAAGAGGATTTGGCGTCTGTGCCACTCATTGAGCCGGAATCCCTGGAAGCCTGTGAGTTAGATTTGGCTGATTTCAGTGAGCAAACGGCGGATTATCAGGAAGAAATCAATCGGTTAAAAGCCCAACAAGCCGTATTGGCAGAGACTGCTGGCATTAGAGGTCAGGTTGCATCCCTGGAAACGAAATTGCAAGCAGCCATCACTCAACGGATGGCAGTACAAAAAAAGTTGGATCAGTTGGCCGCTGCCGAAAACGCAAAGGATTTTAAGGATGATATCCACGCTATCAAACAAAAGCAGCAGGCACTCGCTCAGGAGAATTCCGCACTGTCGGCTTTGCGGAATGAACTCAGGCAAATAGAAAGTACACTGGCTTTGCCCGGTTATGATATGGCTGCTTTGGCCCAGCAAGATTTGGCAAACAAGCCAGAATCGTTCACCGAGCAAAAACAAGCCATCGATACGATAAGAAACCAAGTCAACCTGTTTAATGCCAATTGGCAATCTGAAATTATTTTGCTGCGGTCTTTGTCCACTCAGATCGTCGAAAGACAAGCGGCATTAGACGAGGTAACGGCATGGTTGGAAGAGCATGCTATAGATAAACCCTTGGCGGAAAACTTCCCTGAACTAGAACGATTAAAAAACCTGCGGACAACCCTAGATGAATTAGACGAGAAAAAGAAAGTGCTAGGCAAGTGGTCAAAATCCACCCATACGGCATTACAGAAAAATAAGGGCAATATTGACAAGAAAAACGCTAGACTGGCGCAGCTTAATAAAAATCTGGGGCAAGAGGAAAAAAATCTGGCTGACCTTGCCCAAGGCAACACTTTGGAGCAAATCGAAGAATTGCAAGCAGAACAAAAAGAGCGGGTCAAAGCGTTTGAGGAATTGGTTAACTTGGCGGTTGCCAATGAAAAATTGACACCACAGACATCCTTCTTCTTTAGTTTACTAGGCAAAAAATCTGCCCCTGATCGCGATGCAGAAGAATTGGAAGTCGAACTTGAAGCATTAAAACACCAACAAAAACAAGAAGAAAATATCCGTTTGGCGTTGGAAAGGTCAGTCTTTAATGATGCGTTGCTGGCCCGTATGTCACAAGATCGCGCCCATCTTATTGATGGTAAACCGTGCCCTTTGTGCGGTTCCACTGACCACCCTTACGCGAAAGGCTCGCCTGCACCGGCGAATTCCCAACAAGCTTTGTTGGATCAGCGCATAAAAATAAAACGCTTGACCGTCAAGTTAAGCGAGCTTGCAGAACAAGTTAAGTTGGCACATCGCTACGCAGAAAGGGGCCAAGCCAGGAATGATCAACTAAAACAGTTAAAAGCCCGGTGGTTTGCGCTGTGCAACCAACTCAATGTCGCCAGCACGGACATGGACATCAAGAAGACAGGCATGATGAAACGGTTACTGGCAACCGAATCCACCGACCTGAAAAATATAGCCATATTATTGACCAAGTACAAAGGCAGCCAAAGAAGGATAGCTAAACTAAGGGCAGCTATCGAGAAAAATACCGCCGCACTTGGGCAATTGCAAACCGTCTTGCAAACAATAGATACAGAATGGCAAACTGAACCGCAACGGATGGCGGAAGCCGAAACCGAAAATACCAACGTGTCGCTCGAAGAACGCGAACTGGCTGCGGCGCTGACCGGGCAATTGTTGCAACTGGGTGAAAGTTTGCCCACAAAAGGCAAAGAGAATGCCCTGCTTGAACGCCTTATTAGCCGTCGCCAGGATTACGAAAGTTATGCTTTCCGTAAAAAAGACCTAACGGACGAATTAAACATCCTCGTGTCAAAACAAGCCGCTGGGCAAGCGCAAATTGATTCCTATAAAGAGCGTCTGGATCATTTCAACAGTCAGTTACATACCGAAGAAGTTGTTGGCTTGCACTTGGCTTTAGTTGAGAAACAGAAATTTATTGCGGATAAGGAGCAAGTTACTAGGCAATTGCAATCCGAATTGGAAACCTTGGACAAAGCCATTGCCGACAAAATGCAAGGATCGCAATTTTCGAGCTTGGAAGAGATCGGCCAAATTCTGGAATTGATGGACAGCCAGCATGAATTTATTGAGCAAAAAGCAAGTTTGGATGAGGATGTGACCCAATGGGAGGCAGAACTGGACAAGCTTAATTTGCAACTGGAAAGCCACAAAGGTGAAGGCAAGCCGGAGCTGACAGATGAAGACATCGAATATGACGTAAAGACCATCAGAGAAAAAATGGAACTGGCGGAACTGGAGGCACGGCGTTTGGAAACCATCGTCCGCGAACAAAAACAGTATAAGGAAAAACAGGCCGCTATCCTGGCGCAATTGGAAAGCCAGCAAGCGTCAGTTCACCAAGCAAGTGCCGAAGTTGCTGAAATATCGGCACAAAATGGTATGGCTTTCCGCCGTCGTGTTCAGGAGCGCATGGTGGAAAGGCTGTTGTCCCAAACCAATGCGATGCTGGAAAAAATCAGCGGGCGCTACTACGTCCGTCAAAAACTCACGGATAGAGGGCTGGCGCTGGAAATCGAAGACACGTATCAAGGCAATGTCCGGCGTTTGCCCAAAACCTTGTCCGGTGGCGAAAGTTTTATCGTCAGTTTGGCTTTGGCGTTGGGGCTTTCGGAGCTGGCCAATAACGGCAGATCGGTGGATTCCCTGTTTTTGGATGAAGGTTTCGGCAACCTGGATGCAGAAACGCTTTACACCGTTATCAATACCCTGGAAGGCCTCCGGGCGCACGGCAAGACTGTGGGTGTTATCTCCCATGTAGAAGCTGTACAGAAACGCTTTAAAGCACAATTGCAATTGGTCAAAAAACCAAACGGACTAGGTGAATTGCGGAAAGTGTCTTGAGCCAGCAATATTCCTTGATTAGATCCTTCTGATAAATCAACAACCCGACCTAAGTTCAAGCATTGAGTTGCCGTTCGTCCTGAGTTTGTCATAGGAAACCTGCCGAAGGGTTGGGGCATGAACAGAATTCACCTGTACAAAGCGCCCCTAATTAGGCCATGTTGCGCCAAAAAATTGCAGTAAGACAAATATGGTCACTTTTTGATCATTTTTGTATTGCATTTTAATAGCTAAATCACCTGTCAGTAACGGCTAAAATTTCGTAACTTAATGATTATTAATTAATAATAAATAAAATTAAAAAATATTTAAAATCTGGCATTTATATTGCTTTAATAATTACATACGCAGATTGCGTGTGTTAGCTCCTCGTGGTAAAGCTGCTTTTTTAAGCACAAGCGCATTATCCCCTTCTCCTCGTAGGATAATGCGCTTTTTTTTACCCAAAATTTGCCCATCCGCCCTAAAAGCTTCTCCTGTGTGCATATTATCATCAAAAAAGCCATCCAAAATCATACGAAAAAAGTCGCTAAAAATTATTCAAACCAGTCACTCACGGCTTCATTTTGTCTTGCTTACCAACTGGCAATTGCGACCCACAGGAGACAGTGGGGGAAGATGCCCAATGGCCCCAGAAAGCAGGCCTTCACGGATTTAGTGTAAGAACTCCGTCTAATCAACAAAATCAATTCAACCTCTCTTCATCTATTTACTGACGAAGCCAGTCTTTCCCTTTCGTTACCCATTAAATGGAATCCATTTCCCGATACCCTCTACCTACAACTAAAGGAATTATTTTGGGGAGAATTCACTTTTAGTTGCTTCTCAATTGCAGCTAGTCGCCAATGTCATTTTTTGCCCGGATTAAATAAGGCTAAATTGACCCCAAACTGTCTCTGACAGACAGGATCTAAAATTTTCTCAATAGCGGACTTCCATAATTAATTACCATTGTTGGGCTTGAGACACTAAGTCGTTCGGTAAGACGGGTCACCTGTCATACTAGAATTATTAGTGTTGCCAGATTTCTTTACGATCCAACAATTTTAGTCCGCTGTGTTTATGTATACTTCTTTATTCATTTTTCTAAAATACCGTAAATAACCCTAGAAATTCTTACAACTAACTTACTCAAATACCAATACGATACGTGTGCCACCTAAAGAATTCTTTTGGCTAAGTACAAGCAGTGCTTTATGCAAATCGGCAATTTCCTTAACGATAGCTAAACCCAATCCACAGCCATTACCCGGACTGTCCGGGATACGGTAAAAGCGCTCAAAAATTTTATTTTTTTCATAGTCAGGAATGCCAGGGCCATCGTCTTCCACGGTCAAGATCGGGCTAGGCGATCGTTTAAGACTGACAAGAATATTCCCGTTTTTGTGACCATAAGAAATGGCATTGTCTAGCAAATTTGCCAGCAATTCGCGCAGCAATACTTCATCGCCGCGAACAAAAATGGCGGGTTCGGAGCATTCCAGGCTCAAATCCATCTGGCGATGCAAAGCCTTAGGTGCCCAGTCAATACAAGTTGTTTTGACCAATTCGTATAGGTCAAGCGGTTTCAATTCGTTCATACCGTCGATAGGTCCTGATTTTGCCAGAACCAGTAACTGCGTAACGGTATGCGATAATCTATCGGCGCAACTCTGCATTTGTGTAAGTGCCGGTTTTATCGCAGCCAAGTCTTGTTCGCGCAGCGCCCGTTCCGCCTGAATAACCAGTCCGGCTAAAGGCGTGCGCAATTGATGCGCGGCGTTGGCAATAAAGCGTTGTTGGGCTGTAATGGCTTCTGCCAATCGTTTCAGCAAATCATTGATGGTGTCGGTTAGTGCCCGTACCTCGACAAACACATGCGCTTCCGCTATCGGGCTTAAATCGCGGGGCGAGCGTTGTGCGATTTCAGCTGCAAGAATATTCAACGGTTTTAAACCTCGTTTTAAGCCTACCAGTAAATACAAACAGGCAAACAAAACCAGAACAATTTGCGGTATTAGGTCGGCCAATAATATATCTGTCATCATTGCCTTGCGCTTATTCAACGTTTCGGCGACATGAACAAAAAACCGGTCTTGAGTGTCTTTCCGGAACACCTGCATGGACACGATCCGAACGGGTTCGCCATGAATTTCAGCCTTAAAAAAAACCGGATTCGACTGGTCTTCCTGATTTAAGGCTTCGGGTACGAAACTGTCGCCCGCGATCATGCCCTGTTCTGCCGAACTGATTTTAAAATAGGTTTTATCCAAATCATCCCATTTAAAGATCTCCAAAGCGGCGTGCGGTAATTCGACCTGCACTTGAGCCTCTTTGATTTTGATTTCCTGAGCCAATGAGCGGGCCGAATCCAGCAGCCAGCGGTCATAGGTTTTATCGACATAATGCAGCGTGACAAAATAGGATAAAACCGTTTCCAGAGCGACAAAAAATATGAGCGGTATAATCAGGCGAAGCAGGATTTCGGATTTAAGACTTTTATTTTTCGTCACCGGCGGTCTCCAGTAAATACCCCAGTCCGCGCACGGTTCTGATCACGGCACCATAAGGTTCGATGCGTTTTCTAACCCGGTGGATGTAAACTTCGATGGCATTGTCGGCGAGCGCATCGCCGTCCGCTGCCAAGCGTTGCGCCAGCCTATCCTTACAAACGACTTTTCCGGCCTGTAGCAACAATATTTCCAGTACATCATACTCGCGTGCCGATAGCATCATCGGCTGGCCGTCGGCCAGAATCTGATGGTCAAGGGTGTTCAAGATCAGCCGCCCAATCTCGATATCATTGCGGAAGCCGCCGTAGCAGCGCCTTATCAAGGCATGTATTCTGGCTTCCAGTTCTCTGAGTTCAAAGGGTTTGGCCATATAGTCATCGGCGCCTTGCTCTATACCTTGGATTCTATCGTTAATGCCGTCGCGAGCCGTTAAAATCAGGATCGGTACAGGCACTTTACGCAGCCGTAATTTACGCAATAACTGCAATCCGTCCATGTCCGGCAATCCCAAATCCAACACGATCAGGTCGAAATCTTGCGCCAGCATTATATGTTCGGCATAAGCGCCGGTTGTCGCACCAGTTACCGAGTAACCGCTGTTGCTCAAGGTATAAACCAATCCATCCGCCAAAACGGCATCGTCTTCTACTAGCAAAATGTTCATTTATCCGATTAGTTTTCCGTGAAAGGTTCTTGAAAGGTTCGGCATATAAAATGATGCCATGTTAAGTCTGTTGCATGGTTCGGATCAAAGCGTCATCAGTCTGAAAGAGTAACACTAAAAATTAGTCACAACTTGAATTACCTATCGGATGTATTATGAAATCATTTGAAAAATTATTGTTGGAAAATAAAGCCTGGGCCGAAGAAAAAAAATCGGTCGATCCGGCTTTTTTTTCCGAAATGGCAAAATCACAAACGCCGGAATTTCTCTGGATAGGCTGTTCCGATAGCCGCGTTCCTGCGGAAATCATCGTCAATGCCAAACCCGGTGAAATTTTTATTCATCGCAATATTGCTAATCAGGTGATCGAGACCGATTTTAATAGCCTGAGCGTTCTGCAATATGCGGTTTCAGTGCTGCAAATCAAACATATCATAGTGTGCGGACATTACAATTGCGGCGGAATTAAGGCGGCATTGGCCAAACAACGCGGAGATCTGGTTATTACCAATAAGTGGTTGATGCATATAAAGGATATTTATCGATTCCATAGAAAGGAGATAGATGCCTTAGCAACCGAAGAACAACGTATTAATCGATTAGTCGAGCTCAATATTATCGAACAAGTACACACTATATCTCATACGTCAATTATTCAAAACGCCTGGCAAAAGTATCATCGCCCGGTCATTCATGGGTGGGTGTATGGATTGTCCGATGGTTTGCTCAACCCCCTAATTACCCTTTACCCTGATGCCAACATAGATAATATCTATAAATATGACTTTCAAACAGAACAGTTGTAGTGACAACTTAATGTATGGCCCATTTTTGTTTGAAGGATATATCAAATGATACATAAGCATATAAACTACTATGTAAAGCATTTAAAATACGACATTCCTG
The DNA here is from genome assembly GCF_000496735.2 of Methyloglobulus morosus KoM1. GTDB lineage: Bacteria > Pseudomonadota > Gammaproteobacteria > Methylococcales > Methylomonadaceae > Methyloglobulus > Methyloglobulus morosus. The sequence continues at coordinate 2,304 of NZ_AYLO01000117.1, read as the reverse complement.
CCGGAATAGTCGTATTTTTGGTCGCATTACCGCTTTGTCTAGGAGTTGCTTTAGCCTCCGGGGCGCCGCTATTCTCGGGGCTAATCGCCGGCATGGTGGGTGGAATATTCATATCCTGGGCTAGCGGTTCACAGCTCAGTGTCTCAGGGCCGGCAGCCGGGTTGACCGTTATCGTATTTAATGCCATTGAGGCTTTGGGCAGTTTTCCAGGTTTTCTAGTTGTCGTTGTGCTTGCCGGTATCTTCCAGCTTTTCTTGGGCATCTCAAAGGCGGGAGTCATCAGTGCTTATTTTCCTTCTTCCGTGATCAAGGGCATGCTGGCGGCGATCGGCTTAATCCTGATCATGAAGCAAATGCCTCATGCGGTTGGTTACGATGCGAGTTTTGAAGGCGACGAAAGCTACATGCAGGAAACAGCCCTATCGACTATCCAGGAATTATTGGGGGCGTTAAATTCTATTTCACCTGGAGCAACTCTTGTTAGTGTGGTGGCTTTGTTGATATTGATGCTTTGGGAAACGGCTTTTGTTAAACGCATTACATTGTTAAGATCGATTCCTGGCGCATTGATCGTTGTTATCTGGGGGGTAGCATACAATGCTACTGCATTGCAGCTGCTGCCTGACTGGGCTATTTCGGAAAAACATTTGGTGTCCTTGCCGGTAACGGCTAACCCCGCAGATTTTGTTCAACTATTTACTTTCCCGGACTTTACCTTTCTGGCTAAACCCAAGGTTTATACGATTGCAATCACTTTGGCCATCATTGCCAGTTTGGAGACGCTCTTAAGCCTTGAAGCAGTCGATAAAATAGACCCTTTGAAACGTGTCGCGCCGACCAATCGGGAATTAAAAGCCCAAGGCGTCGGTAACATAATCAGCGGCCTGATTGGGGGACTGCCAATCACTGCTGTGATAGTGCGTAGCGCTGCCAATGTCAATGCCGGAGGGCAGAGTAAAGTATCAGCTTTCGTACACGGTCTCTTACTGGTCGTCAGCGTCATGTTTTTTGCCCGTTTTCTGAATCACATTCCGCTGTCCTGTCTGGCAGCGATTCTGCTGCAAACCGGCTATAAACTGGCAAAGCCAAAATTATTCCTCGAGTTTTTCCATAAAGGCTGGAATCAGTTAATACCCTTTGTAGCCACCATCGTGGCGATTCTGTTAACTGACTTGTTAAAAGGTATTGTAGTTGGTATTTTGATCGGTTTGTATTATGTCATTCGGGCAAATCACCATGCCGCTATTTCGCTGACTCGGTCAGAGAATAACTATTTAATAAGATTGAATAAGGATGTCACCTTTCTTAACCGAGCGCTATTGAGAAGTTTTCTCGACCAAGTTGAGGAAAACAGCTTTCTAATTATCGACGGTTCGAAATCGCGATTTATTGACCATGATATTCTCGAAACCATCGAAGACTATTTGCAAAGTGCACCCGACGATAATATAAAAGTTGAAACTCGAGATTTGCAAGGCAAAGAAAAAATTCAATACACGAATAATTAAGCCATGATGCATCCATATTAATGTAGAGAAAAAATACGATTTGAGTCCTTGGCAATTTCTTAGACCGAACTGTTTCCATCTGTGAAATGTTTGATAACTGAACACTTAAATAAAGCCTTGGCTTAACAAAAGAAATATGTTGGTGGGGGATTAAATGTTTTTGATCAATAACGTTGAAAAAATCATTACCTGGTTTGTTTTGTTATTTGCCTTACTGTCTTTCTACGACACACTTTTGGATTTATTGCTTTGGCTACTTCATTCTATCGTAGTGCTGCTCCATACGTTGTTCGAATTCACCGAACATGCTCTTGACTTACTTATTGAACATATTTTTCATACAGGTCCCCGGACTACTGAAATTACTGTCTTTTATCTAATGCTTACCATTTACGGCAGTATTGCTTTTAGATTGTTGAAAACCTTAACACGCTGGTATAGTAGATTTGTCGGGGCACTGGTTAGCAAATGGCATCATGAAAAAGAAAACGCATTGACCTATTGGCAAAATCAACCTTCGATTGAAAAATTTAAATTTGGATCAATCTTCATGGCCAGCACCGCCATTATGTTCCTATGGATCTTTAGCTAACTCACTTGAAAGGAAAAAAACTATCTTCTAGATGAACAGTTTTATAGTCTCAAATCATAATAAAGTCATGAATGATAAAAGCTAATAAGGCAACAAACAGTCGTCCCTGGCATTCACTTCCCCTTGATGCAATTTGTGATGCGTTAGCCAGTACAGAACAGGGGTTGAGCCAGCAAGAGGCTCAACAGCGGCTGACCCATTACG
>NZ_AYLO01000116.1 GCF_000496735.2 Methyloglobulus morosus KoM1 | reverse complement strand
ATATGTGGCAAATAAGGTAACCCAATCACAACAAATCACAGCTATCCCGATCCTTATTGCTCTGTTCTTTGTAATTCAAGCCGCTGGTCGAAAGCTTAATAGTAAAATGTCGTTATGGGCAAAAAAATCTGGCCATATGAGTGTCTTTGCGATAACAAATGGAGATCAAGATGCTATTACGAAGAATGCAGCTAGTGCAAGAAATGGTTTCCTAAAGCTAATTGCATCTGGAACCTTTAGTTTTTTATTGAATATTGCCGCAGGAATTGTGTGTTGGTGGCTGGTAGGGGCATAAGGCCGTAATCCTCCCTTGTCCCGTAGTTTGGGCTGAATAAAATGGTGCTCAATATAAATCGAAGCCTGGAATGTTGGGCTTCGCTATCGCTCAACCCAACCTACAAGTCCGTAGGGCGGATTAGCCGCGCAACTTGCCGAATTAGCTCTGCGTTAGGCATAATGGAATCCATAAAGTTAACCAAGGAGAATTTTGACGATGCCTGATCATTATGCGCGTATTGCGATTGTAACCGGTGCCACATCCGGTATTGGTGAAGCCACAGTGAGGAAGCTTGTCTCCGTCGGCTTTGGTGTCATCGGCAATGGGCGCAATGCCGTAAAATTGGCGGCACTTGAGAAAGAAATGGGGTCTGCATTCTGCGGCGTTGCCGGCGATGCGGCTGACAACGCCGTGATCGACCAGATGTTTGCTTCCGCAAGCGGGCATTTCGGTAAGTCGGCAGACATTGTTATCGCCAATGCCGGACGAGGATTGGGCGGGACGGTTAAGGATGCCGACCTGTCGGAGTTTGAGGGCGTAGTCAAAATCAACCTGACCGGCACGTTGGCTTTGCTGCAAAAAGCGGCGCAGCTTATGGTAGATACGCAGCACGATTATCCAAAGTCAGCCGCCGATATTGTGATTGTCGGATCGGTAGTAGGGCGACACATCTCCCCGTTCAGTGCGGTCTACGGTTCCACCAAATTTGCCGTGCATGCGCTGGCTGAAGGGTTGCGGCGCGAAGTCGGCCCGAAAGGGGTTCGCGTCTCATTGGTTGAGCCTGGCATTGTGCTCAGCGGGTTTCAAGCCGTCGCAAACTACAGCGACGAGATGGTTCAGGGCTTTGAAGACAGGTTCGGCCCGTTGCTGGTTGGGGATGACGTGGCAAATGCCATACACTTCATGGTCACGCAGCCGCCCCATGTGCATATTAGCGACATCCTAATTCGTCCCACACGCCAAGATTACCCCTAACTTAAGTGCTGCGAGCTTAATGCTGCGAAGCCTGGAATGTTGGGCCTCGCTAGCGTTCAGCCCAACCCACAAACTGCCCTGATGCTCACCGACGAAGAATTACAACGCCGTAAACCGCTTTGGACAGCCTTATCTGAATTATGGCTGGATACCGAAATCGATACCGTTGATATTCAACGGATTGTCCAAGTCGTAGCCGGATCCAGCTATAGCGTGGCGAAATTAAATGAGATTTACCTGTATGAGGTCGCGCCAGTGGTCGGCGCAAACCTGCTAATCCCAGCCGGGGCATGGCAGGGCTTCGATGAAGAATGGCTACATACCGAGGCACGCAAACGCGCGGAATCCCGTAGCTTGTGGTTACGTTTCTGGGTGTGGTCTGACTTTGGCCGTAAACTCATGACCTATGCAACCGAAGAACACTGGCAAAAAATTATCGCCCAAGTGCAAACGGGAAATACATCGGCAACGTAGGCCAATCAACAGGAAACCCTGAACTTGTGATTCCGCTCATGGTTCGACGACCAAAGGAAGTGCCAGTGGTGCAAGCTCACCACGAACTGAATCAACATCTTACCGTTCGTCCTGAGCCTGTCGAAGGACTTAATCAGGGTTACCTTGAAAATACTCCGGTGATGCCCATCCCATTGATGGCTTTATCATCGTAAAGCGCAATCGTTAGGCTATGCCCGCATACGTATTTAAAATCGCATAAACGCCCGCTGCGCACAACGCCGCACAAGGCAAGGTCAATAGCCAGGATAGCAAAATGGAGACCATCATGTTTTTATTGGCTTGTTGGGCCGTCAAGCCAATGCCGAATAGGGCGCCCACGGACACATGGGTGGTTGATACGGGCAAGCCCAGCTTACTGGCAAAAATCACCAACATTGCGGTGGTCAAATTAGCCGATAAGCCTTGCCCGTGGCTGATGGTGGTGATTTTATGGCTCATCGTTTCCGCAACCCGACGCGCATTGAGCAATCCACCTGCCGCCATCATCAGCGCAACCAGAATGATTTTTTCTTGCAAGACTAAGGCAGGCGTTAACAACAATAAGGCGGCTATTTTGGGCGTGTCGTTCAATCCACGGGCGAAACAGACCGCACCAGCGCTAAAAAAATGCAGTGCATCAATGGCCCTCCGCAAGTCGATGCCCAAAATGACGCCTGCGTAACGGCTTTCGCAGGCTGACCGGTTATCAATGCTAAGGCTGCGATTTTGCCCGGCAGCCAAAGCACCCGACTGCCCGATGAAAGTGGATACGGCTATTGTCGGCTCATTTTCCAGGCACAGGCATAGCAGGTTGTTGATTGCTTTACGTTGCCGAATTTGCCGGAAACCGCTGTAAACCACGATTGCCAGCACAACAGCAACCAGGGGGCTAAGCAATAACGGTAGGACAAAACTAGCGCCCAAAGCGGAAAATTTAATCGTACCCGTCGCCAATAAGGTGCTGCCCGTTAACGCGCCGACCAACGCGTGGGTGGTCGATATGGGAAACCCCAGGCGGGTTGCCAAAATAACCGTCATGCCGGCACCTGCCGCAACTGCAGTGATAAATGGGATGGATTGGATTAGGCTATCGGGCGCGAGCCCTTTGCCGGAAAACTTGACGAGCAAGGTTTCGGCTAAGAACAACGCGCAAATCGAACCCGCCAGTGTCGTGACCGTCGCCCAGGCCAGCGCAACACGATAGCTCGTTGTGCCGCTACCGAATAAGGAAGCTACGCCCTTAAAATTGTCATTGGCGCCATTGGAATAAGCCAAGAAACAAACGGTAACAAACAAGAGTGCGATGGTCATGCACAGCCCCTTTCAGGTTGTTTTCAAATAAAGAGCTTTCATTATTACAGCTTATCGCCTGATGTGCCATGCTACATTGATTAACATTGTGCATTGCTCGCAGTTTGTTTATAGTCGTTACCTGAACAAAGACAGCGCAGGAGTCCTTCGTCCCCCCAAACGCTGTTCCTGACCGATTCCGCATGGTCGGGTATCCAAGCTACATGGCGGTAAGCAGCACAAACCATTCTTGGCGGAATGACGGAAATAGGCACGTTTTACCAAAAACCGAAGATCATTAAACCCAATAAACCATCATGAATAAACAGATTTATCCCCTGCTGATCGCCCAATTCCTGTCTGCGTTTGCCGATAATGCCATTTTGTTCACGGTGATCGCGATGGTCATGCATTCGCATGAATTACCCACCTGGTACGTCCCGGCCTTGCAAAGCGCATTTTTGGTCGCGTTTGTCGTCCTGGCCCCTTGGGTTGGCGGACTTGCCGACAACCATGCCAAATCCAGGGTGTTGATTATCGCCAATTTAATTAAGGCGGCGGGTGCGGGATTGCTGTTATGCAAGGTGGAACCGCTCCTGGCTTATTGTATCGTCGGCGTGGGTGCGGCGATATACAGTCCTGCCAAATACGGCATCTTGCCCGAATTGGCCGACCATGAGCTTTTGGTGAAAGCCAATAGCTGGATTGAAGGTTCGACCATACTCGCTATCTTGTTGGGCATGGTGGTCGGCGCGAAATTGGCCGATGCCTCCGTTACGATGGCGCTGGCATTAACCATAGTGCTGTTTATCGTTTCTGCCTGCATTACCTTGTTCTTGCCCGTACGCATCGCCAAAACCGAACCCACCGCATCCCAGTTGGTCGAATTCGGCAGGCAAATCGGCCAGTTTTTCGCCACGCCACGTTCCCGCTTCGCCATCCTAGGCGCATCCTTATTCTGGGCATCGGCAGCCACCTTGAGGGTGATTATCGTCGCCTGGGCACCGCTGGTATTGATGTCGCACAATGCGACTGAAATCGCTCAACTGACCTTGTTCCTGGCGATTGGCATCATTGCCGGGTCAGCAATCGTACCTCGCCTGATACAGCTTGAACACATTCGCCGTGTCAGGATTCCGGGCTATGTTATGGCAATCTTTATTGGTGCCTTAAGCCTTACCGACAGCCTGTTCCCTGCGCGTTGCGTGTTGTTTGTCATCGGCATGATGGGCGGCATGTTCATCGTGCCGATCAATGCTGCATTGCAAGAATTGGGGCAACAAAGCATCGGCAGCGGTAGCGCGGTAGCGATGCAAAATTTTTTCCAGAACTTGGCGATGCTACTTGCGGTCGGCGCTTACACGTATGCAACCGCTCAACAAGTTAACCCGGTAATCGCCATGCAAACACTGGGCTCCTTGCTTTTTGCGTTGACTTTCCTGGTGTCGATGAAATTACCGAAAAGAAAGCTGAAACAACAGGTTTAAACAAACTTGGATATTTTTCTTAAATAAGGCTTATAAAATTCGATGATACATGACCTTATCCGATTTGTTAAAGACGATATATGGCTAGTGCACGAGCAAAAACTGCCGCCGCTTAAATCGGCGCTCATCAGGTCACTGAAAATAATCCTCTTGTCTGCCCAAGGTTTTTCCCGCGACCTCTGCCCGCTCAGGGCGTCGGCGCTAACTTTATATAGCCTGTTGTCTATCGTGCCGGTGATCGCCATGCTGTTTGGTGTCGCCAAGGGATTCGGGTTTGAAAAGACGCTGACGGAACGCTTGATCGGGCAAGTCCCCCATCAAGAAACGATGGTCATACAACTCATCAGCTTTGCCCAAAACCTGTTGGAGAGCACGAAAGGCGGTGTGGTGGCCGGGATCGGCATCGTCGTGTTGTTTTGGACGATTATCAGCTTGATCGGCAATATTGAAGAATCCTTCAATTACATCTGGAAAATACCACGGGGCCGTTCCATCAGCCGCAAATACAGCGATTACCTGTCGCTGATGTTGCTCGCACCGATCATATTGATCGTTGCCAACAGTATTTCTGTCCTCCTAAATACGGAGGTCACTTGGCTTATCACGATCATCCAATTGCCGGAAATTGGCACTAGCCTCGTCATTGAGGCCCTGGGTTTGTTGCCTTTGCTGCTGATGGTCGGCTTATTTACCTTCACCTTCATCTTCATGCCCAACCATAAAATCCATTTCCAGGCGGGGTTGATTGCCGGCATTGTGACGGGCATCTTGTACGACTTCTTGCAATGGGCCTATATCAGCCTACAAATCGGGGTGTCCAGCTATAACGCCATTTACGGTAGTTTTGCCGCAATCCCCTTATTTGTCGTTTGGTTACAAATGGGCTGGATGGTTGTCCTGTTAGGTTGTGAAATCGCGTTTTTCCTGCAATATTACGAAAACTACCGGAACAATAACCGCTATTCTAACCTCAGTTTTTCCTTGCAAAAAATCATTGCCTTGCAAGTAACGCATTTACTGATCAAACAATTCAGCCAGTTCAATAAACCGTTGACGGCGGATGAAATAGCGTCAAAACTTTCGCTCCCCATCGCTATCGTGCAGCCCATCTTGTTAAAACTGACTGCCAGCCATATCCTTGTAGCATTCAATATTCCCGAAGAAGAGGACGACGTGTACCAACCTGCCGTCGACACGAATCTAGTGACGATTGTCTTTGTAATTAACGCATTGGAACAAAGCGGTCAAAATCATTTACCCGACATCAACCAGGAGCAGCTATTTATCGAGACGGTCGATGATTTCAGGAAATTGATGGAAACCTCTGAGCGAAATTGTTTGTTGAAGGATGTTTAGTTACCGCAAAAGCTCATTGGCTGGCAACCGCATGCCTACTCGCCTCAAACATTTGTAGCTGAAAATTAAATGCATTGCCCCTTACTGTTCGTCTACGGCACATTGCGCAGGAATACGGGCAAAAAAATGCCCGGCCTGTTGGCAGGATACTCTGACTTTATAGGCTATGCGACCTTCCAAGGGAAACTATACGAAATCGACGACTATCCCGGCGCGACTCCATCAGGTTGTCCATCCGACCTTGTGCATGGCGAAGTTTATCACCTGCGCGAACCCGATTTTTTGTTGCCCCGCCTGGACGAATACGAGGAATGCGGATTGGGCCACCCTGAGCCAGCAGAATACAGCCGTGAACTTCGCGAAGTTCGGCTAATTTGCGGAAAAGCTGTCGCCGCTTGGATTTACTTATATAACCGGCCTACCGATAAGCTCAAGCTGATGCCTTCAGGTGACTTCATTCATCTTGAAAATCACTAATGCCTGTTGTCCAATTACGTTTGATTTTTGGTATTGGCTTTAAATATCAAATCCAACCGATTGACACATCGTAAAAACACCATAAAATTCTGGGTGAACCATTCTGTGTTTAAACCATACAAATGCCTATTACCACCCATATCCACAAAATGTTATGCCTATGCTAAACATGAACGAAGCCGAATGGAATCTTCGCGTAGATTTGGCTGCGACCTTTCATCTCGCGGTCGCCAACAATCTGCATGAAGCGATTGCGAATCATTTTTCTGCCGTCTTACCTGACAATCAGCATTTCCTGGTCAATCCCTTTGGGCTGCATTTTTCGGAAATTACGGCTTCAAACCTGATAGTCTGCGATTTCAATGGCAAAGTGGTCAGGGGCGACGGCGCACCTTCACCATCGGCGCACCATATCCACACCCCTATCCATCGCCTTATCCCGCAAGCCCGTGTGCTATTGCATACGCACCAGCCTTATGCAACGGCACTGACAATGGTTGCCGATGGCCGTTTGGAATGGGCATTGCAAACCACCTGCCGTTTTTACGGTCGGGTCGCTTATGACGGCGATTACGATGGTGTGGCCCTGTCGGATACTGTAGGAGAGCGGATGGCAAAGATACTGGGTAATGCCGAAGTACTGTTCCTGGGCAATCATGGGGTCATAACGGCGGCATCGACGGTGGCACAGGCTTTTGACGACTTGTACTTTATCGAGCGGGTCGCCCAGGCCCAAATCCTGGCGATGAGTACCGGGCGGCCTTTGAGGCAGCTTCCTCTGGAAATGATTGAAAGAGTCGCTACCCAAACCCGCCATGAACGCTTCGATCTTGGCTATATCGAACGCCATTTTGAAGCGCAAAAACGGCTACTTGATAATGCCGGTGGGTTTTATCGACAATGATTCGGATGGCATTGCGTTCAAACCATTCGCATAATCTGCTTCAGCTAGCAACTTGGATGAAGCATGCGTATCCTGGGGGTTCTCGGCTTCTATTCGCCTGGTCTCTTGCCGCTTAGCATATAGGCGAATGCAATGACTTCCGCAATCGCAAGATACAATTCGCGGGGTATTTCATCACCCAATGACATTTTTGAAAGCACTTTAACCAATGCCACATCCGTGTGCAGCGGGATGTTGTTTTCTTTTGCCAGTCCGATGATTTTTTCAGCCGTATCGCCCCTACCCTTTGCGGTTACACGCGGTGCTTTTTTGCCGTCGTAAGACAATGCAATGGCTATATCGGGGGGGTTGATGACATCTTTCATATCCGTTCATCCAGTAAGCTCGGCAGTGCTGAAATATCGGATGTTTTTGTATGGGTAGCCGCACCTTCCAGTGCATTCAGCTTGCCCACCGCCAATCCTGCCTGCGTATAGGAATCGGCAAGATGGGTTAGATTATCTTGCACCAGTGCAGTAAGGGCTTGCTGTTGGCTCCAGAAATAAGTGTCTATCCTGTCATCAACCAGACTGATTCGGCTATGTAATTTTCCCAGTCCGGGCGGATTAAGTTCCAATTCAACCGACCAATTTGCCTTTTCGCTGTTTGTGTTTGACTTGTTTTCGCGACTAATAGCCAGTTGGACAGTATCGGTGTGTTGCCCGTGGATATAGGGGATTTGTATCTGCCAGAAATTTTGCTGCTCTCCGTTTTTAGGTAATGAGGCTAATTGATCGACTACGATACGGGCAATCGCACCTTCGGTTTTGTTTAATAAGGTATTGTCTTTCTCGATGGTTTGGGAGAGTGCCTCTGGCAATCGTTCGGATTGCCCTGCTGAATTAGTCACCTGTTTTAGCTCTACTGTTGGGGCCATTGCGGTATTGGGCACGCTGCCTTTGTCATTCTGCTCGACCTGAATATTTTGCAAGGCATTCGCCAGCGTCAAGAGATGCCCTTTCAAATCGCCTTGCGGCGGCAATTGATTAGCCAGTTTGGCCTCCAAAAAAACGCCCGAATTGCTGACACCCTGTTTAAGGCCTTCCACAGAAACCAAGTCGTCTTTAGCTGGTAAAGCACCTAATACTTGGTTGATTACCGTACTTACGGTATCCGTCTTACCCGATGTTAAGTTAGCCATTTGCCTTAAGGTCACGGCAAAATCAGTCAGGTTTTCCTGTTTCGGCAAAAACTGCCGTAAGGCCTGAAGAACGGCTGCTGTTTCAGGCTGCATGCCTAGCTCTGGGCTAATAATTTTTAATTCCGGTATGGCACCTACTTTAGCCACTTCCAGCTTCAGTGTTTGCCCCAGTTCAAGTACAGTAGGGGTTTGGGCGCGCAGGGTTTGTCCACTGGACAATGTCAGGAGGAAACTGTTCTCTGCCAATTTTGCCGTCACCACCGCGCCCAGGGAATTACCCAGTTGCAATTGCGGTAACAGCGCAGCCAAGTCTTTAGTGCCTGTTAAGGCAGTGGCCGACACCGTACTGGCAGGGATGTTTTTTATTTCCATCAAATGCGCATCAAGAAGAATTAGTAAACTTTATAGCTGATGGTTTAGTTAAAATTCTTTAAATCGACTACCAAACGGGAACTATCCGACGCTGTTTCAGGTTTGATTTGTCAAAGAGATCCCACATTTCCCCATAACGCCTGTGTGAAACCGGATGCCGTAAATGCCCGGCAATCTCAGCTAACGGCTCTAACACAAAGGCGTAGCGCTCGATTTCGTTGCGAGGAATTTGGATACGTCCGTCGTCGATGATAAGGTCTCCATAGAGCAGCAAATCAAGGTCTAACGTGCGGGATGAAAATTTTTTGCACTCGCGGTTGCGGCCATTGTCCAGTTCGATTTGGCGCAATTGAACGACGATTTCCTTTACGTCCAGATCAGACTCAAAACCGGCGACCAAATTGTAAAACGCATCGCCCGAAAAGCCGACGGCTTCAGATTCGTAAACACTGGATAAGATAAGCTTCCCAAAATTTTCCGTAAGGGCCTTGATGCTGGCGGGAATGTGTTTGTCCCTGTCGATGTTGCTGCCGATGCTGATGTACCCGGTTGGCATGTTATTTACGCCCTCGTTCAACAATGATCCCGACATCGCTAGCACCACGAATTGCGCCTTTTTTGTTGAGGGTAACTTTGACCCACGGAACCTTGAATTCATTAATGATAATATCGGCGACTTCCACGGTCAGCCGCTCCACCAGGAAAAAACTGCTGGCCCCAACGAAAGCGATAATGCGCTTGGATACCGCCTTATAATCCAGAGTGTGTTGGATGTCATCGGTTTCAGCCGCTTTTTGGATGTCATAAGCCATTTCTATATCCAGTATGACTGTTTGTTTGGTTTCCCGTTCCCAATCGTAAATACCGATAATGGTCTCGATTTGCAGGCCGCCTAAAAATATTATATCCATCGCAATTTCCGGTTATGATGTTCCGCTTTAAATATGGTCGTTAAGTATCCTGGATATGCGACAGTCTTACAAGTTTTGGATGATGAAGGTGCGTTAATGTTTGAGTGGTTGTTGATACCTGCGGCTTATCTATTGGGATCGGTATCCTGCGCGATTATCACTTGCCGTTTGATGGGCTTGGCCGACCCTCGGGAACAAGGTTCCGGCAATCCGGGCGCAACCAATGTCATGCGGATCGGCGGCAAGAAAGCGGCGGGAATCACCTTATTGGGGGATATGTTAAAAGGCTTCTTTCCCGTTTATTTGGCTAATGTGTTGGGCATGTCCCCTTCGTTGCAGGCATTAGTTGGCTTGGCTGCATTCCTGGGGCATCTTTACCCAATGTTTTTTGGCTTTAAAGGCGGCAAAGGCGTTGCGACTTCATTAGGCGTATTGCTGGGATTTTCCTGGATTTTAGGCTTTACCGTCATCGGCACTTGGCTGTTGGTGTACAAGCTACGCAAGATTTCATCGCTTTCTGCGCTGACTGCTTCGGTTTTGTCGCCGATTTACGCTTGGTTTATTTTGGGTGATAAGGTGATCGCCGGTGCTGCTTTGGTGATGACGGTGCTATTGCTGGTTAGGCATAAGGGGAATATACGGCGGTTGTTGGCGGGGGAAGAATAGTTTAAGCAACTGGATAAAAGCCTAGTTAAATTTAGTGATCGACGCTGACGACCACAAGATCAGGATATCTATTTTTTATAAATGAATGCACAAAAATATGAGTTATATATCTTGGTTTAATAAGCATGGAAATAAACACAAAGTAATAGTTGAAAAACTACAAGCTAAAGGTCTAAGTAAAGAAGAAATAGTGGATTATTTTGACTTCGATAATATGGTGAAGTCTGAATCGGATTTTTGCTATCTCTACGCTGAGAAGAAAAAATGCCACGATGTGAAGCACCTAAACTGTTATCTGTGTGCATGTCCCTTATTTCGATTCAATTCTAATGGCATAGAAAAAATCGGCGAGAAAACTGCTTTTAGTTACTGTGAAGTAAACTCAAAATTTGGGCATCAAGGCATTTTTGGAGATGCCATTCATCAAGACTGTTCACGGTGTACAGTTCCTCATAGCAAAAAGTATGTTTTAAAAAATTACGATGAAAATTGGTTTTCTATCATGGCAAGCTGTGATGTAGAAAATGAATAATCTCAAATTTCGTATGACACTTTACTTGTCGACAACAAGACCAAAATGAGGACTGATCTAGCAGAGTAGGCTCGCTTTCACTGTTTTCCTGAATATCACTAATTTAAAGCAGCTCATTCATCGGCCACCTCGGCCTAGCAAATATCTCCAAATTTTGCTGTTCCCCTCTCAACAACCGCTGGCAACCCGCATAAGCAATCATCGCACCGTTATCGGTGCAAAACTCCGACCTGGGGAAATAGATTTCGCTTTTTTCCAATGCCGCCAAAGCACTTAAGGCAGCGCGGATTTGCTTATTGGCGCTAACACCGCCAGCGACCACCAAGCGTTTAATCCCAGTTTGCTTGATGGCGCGCCTGCATTTGATGCTGAGGGTTTCGGCAACCGCTTGTTGAAAGGCAGCGGCGATGTCGGCCTTGTCTTGGTCGGTTTTTGGGCTGTTGTTAAAAGTGTTGAGCGTAAAGGTTTTTAGCCCGCTAAAGCTGAAATCCAATCCCGGCCTGTCGGTCATAGGGCGGGGAAACTTGAAAGTCGGCTTGCCTTGCTCGGCAAGTTCGGCCAGTTTCGGCCCGCCGGGATAGCCCAAGCCCAACAATTTGGCGGTTTTGTCGAAAGCTTCGCCAGCGGCATCGTCCAATGATTCGCCTAGCAGTTGATAACGGCCTATGCCTTCAACCTGCACCAATAAGGTATGCCCACCGGAAATAAGCAGCGCGACAAACGGAAATGCGGGTGGATTGTCTTCCAACATAGGCGCGAGAAGGTGGCCTTCCATGTGGTGGACGGCGATGGCGGGAATTCCCCAAGCCCACGCTAGGCTACGCGCGGTGGCTGCGCCGACCAGCAATGCCCCCATCAACCCAGGGCCTGCGGTGTAAGCAATACCGCCAATATCACTTTTTTCTAGTCCGCTTTCTTGCAAGGTTTGTTTAATTAACGGAATCAATTTGCGGATATGGTCGCGGGATGCCAATTCCGGCACGACACCACCGTATTCGTTGTGCATGTCCACTTGGCTGTACAAATGGTGGCAAATTAGGCCGCGTTCAGGATGGTAAATGGCAACGCCAGTCTCGTCGCAAGAGGTTTCTATACCTAAAACATACATTGAGTTTTTGAATAATCAAAAATAAGGTTATAATTCGCGGTTCTTTTTATTGCTTCGGTTATTTTGACCGAGCTAAAGACTTTTTTCAGATACTAACATAATGAGGAAGTATGCCTTCAGTAAAACTTAAAGAAAACGAACCTTTTGATATCGCCATTCGCCGCTTCAAGCGCGCCTGTGAAAAAGCCGGTGTGTTGGCAGAAGTGCGCCGCCGTGAATTCTACGAAAAACCCACTTCTGAGCGCAAACGTAAAGGTGCTGCGGCAGTAAAACGCCATTTGAAAAAATTGGCACGCGAACGTTACGCACTCAAGAATTTGCGTCGTGGGCGTCCCGTACTCTAAAATAAGCCATTCGAAAACAAGCAAATGTCAGCGTTGTTAACAGACCTCATCAAGGACGACATGAAAGCCGCCATGAAAGGTGGCGATAAATCCAGGCTGGCCGTTATCCGCTTAATTCTCGCCGCCATAAAGCAAGTCGAAGTGGACGAACGCATCGCCCTGGACGATACGCGTACACTGCAAGTGCTTGATAAAATGCTAAAACAACGCCGCGAATCCATCCGACAATTTGCCGATGCGGGCAGGAATGATTTGGTTGCCATTGAAGAGGCGGAAGTGCTGGTCATCCAGGATTTTATGCCGCAAGCGCTGACGGAAGCGGAAATTGACGGCATGGTAAAAGCCGCCGTTACCGAATCGGGCGCAGAATCGGTAAAGGATATGGGCAAAGTGATGGCCTTGCTCAAGGGTAAAATGCAAGGACGCGCCGATATGTCAGTCGTCAGCGCCAAAATCAAGGCCGCGCTTCCCAACTAAGGTTTCCGCCCTGGCGATGTCCGGCAGGATTCCCAAGCATTTTATCGACGACCTTTTGGCTAGGGTTGATATTGTCGACTTAATTGATTCCCACGTCCCGTTAAAGAAAACTGGCGCGAACTATGTCGCGCGATGTCCGTTTCATACCGAAAAAACCCCCAGTTTTTCAGTCAGCCGCAACAAACAGTTTTTCCATTGCTTTGGATGCGGCGCAAGCGGCAATGCCATTGGCTTTCTGATGGACTTCAACCATCTGGACTTTGTTGAAGCTGTTGAAGATCTTGCCACTTTTGCGGGCGTTGAAGTGCCTAGGGAAGCGGTTGATTTTAATGGAACGAAGCCAAAACAAGAAAACACCAATGACCTTTATGACCTGCTGGAGCAAGTGGCGACTTATTATGAACGTTGCCTGCGGACACAGGAGACCGGAAAAAAAGCCGTCAATTATCTAAAATCCAGGGGCATTAATGATGAACTGGCAAAAGCGTTCATGCTCGGTTATGCGCCTGATGAATGGCAAGCGTTAGCCAATCGCTTCGACCAAAAGCCGCTAATCCAAACAGGCATGTTGATTGACAAGGAAGGGCGGGCATATGACCGCTTTCGGGGCAGGATCATGTACCCAATCCGCGATAAGCGCGGTCGGGTTGTCGGTTTTGGCGGTCGAGTCCTTGATGATTCCTTGCCTAAATACCTGAATTCACCCGAAACGGCTATTTTCCATAAAGGCAAGGAAGTGCATGGCCTGTTTGAGCTGTTACGCAATAACGGCAAACCCAAGCGCATACTAATCGTTGAAGGTTATATGGATGTGATTGCCTTGGCAGGTCGTGGCATCCATTATGCGGTAGCAACCTTGGGTACTGCCACGTCGCAAACCCATCTTGACTTATTGTTCCGCTTTTCAGCGGAACTGGTGTTTTGCTTTGACGGTGATAACGCCGGGCGTGAAGCCGCATGGCGAGCAATGGAACCTGCTTTTAGTGCACTTAAGGATGGCCGACAAGTCCGTATTATGCTCTTGCCGCAACAACACGATCCCGACTCCCTGGTGCATGAAGAAGGCATGGACAAGTTCGAAGAACGTATCCGGCAATCCCAACCCTTATCCGATTACTTTTTTAGCGCCTTATCAAGCGGCCTTAACCTAAATGAAATGGAAGCTAGGTCACAATTGGTCAATAAGGCAACGCCTTACTTGGAGAAACTGACTCAAGGCGTGTTTCGGGACATGATGTTTGCCAAGTTAAACGAATTGACCCGTTCAAACAGGCTGGATGTTTCGGGGAAATCAACTAGACTTCCACAAAAACCACTAACCAACAGGAAACAAGGCAATCGAACTTTGCCATTGCCTTTGCCCCGACGGATTTTAGCGCTTTTAATACAACATCCTGAATTAATTAGTAAAGTTGAAAAAAATGAAATTATTTGGGACGGATTGGAATTTCCGGGCATTCATTTGTTCAAAGACATCCTTACGGGTGTTTTGGAAAAAAAACCGGCCACTACAGCAATATTATTGGAACATTACCGAAATCATCCCAATGAAAAAATTGTCAAAACCTTAGCATCATTGGAATTGTTCCCCCAAGATCAACAAGTTGATGCAAGGTGGCTGGAAAATGAATTTAGCAATGGTTTTGACAATTTGCTCGTCCAAGCCAGAAAGGAAGCTGATTTTCAAAAATTGCTCGCCAAAGACAAAAAACAATAATAAGTCAGAAAAGGAATTCTTATGCAAGCTATCGGGGACTTAAATCAGGACGGTGCTTTTTGACTAAATTTATAGTACAATTTTCTGTTGGGTTCTGTGGCTTTTAACTGAAGTAATGCATAGGTATAATGGGTAAAATATGAATCAAGATCAGCAATCTCAACTTAGGCAATTGATTGCCAAAGGCAAAGCCCAGGGATATCTGACGTATGCCGAGGTGAATGACCATCTGCCTAGCGATATTTCCGATCCCGAACAAATAGAAGAATTCATTGGGACGATCAATGACTTAGGCATTCAGGTCTATGAAACTGCGCCAGACGATGATTCGCTGATTACCGATTCAGCCGCCGTAACTGCGGATGACGAAGATGCGGAAGAAGTTGCCGCACTGGCATCTGTCGACAGCGAGTTTGGCCGAACGACCGATCCAGTACGCATGTATATGCGTGAGATGGGTTCAGTAGAACTATTGACCCGTGCGGACGAACTAAAAATAGCCAAGCGTATAGAAGAAGGCCATCACCAGTTAGTAAAGGCCATTTCACGTTCTTGTGTTGTGGTTGAAGATGTCTTGCAATCGTTTGATTCCATTTCCGAAGAAGAAAGCGGCTTCAGGTTGACAGATATGATTTCCGGATTTGTTGACCTGAGCGAGCCTGAGGATTTGCTATCTAGCCCTGCAGCCATCGAGGCAGTAGAAGTTGCCAGTCCAGAGGATGATGCAAAAGGCCTCAATTACGAAGAAGTCAAAGAAAAAATTGACCAACTCAGAGAGCAATTGAAAACGGCTTCTGCCGCCATCAATAAATATGGGTATGTTAGCGAACAGACCGACCAAGCTTTTGACGCATTAGCTAACTTGTTCATGGAATTCAAGTGGACATCGCAATATCTGAAAAAACTCTCGGCAATCATACCTGACGGGGTGGCTATTGTTCGGACTCAGGAGCGATTGATACACGATATTTTCGTGAAAAAGGCAAAAATGCCCCGGCAGGATTTTATTGCGGCTTATACGGACAAAGAAATCAGCTCAAATTGGCTCGACCACTATTTGGACGACAGCAATCCGTATTCGCCAGTCCTGAAATTGCATGAAAAGGATCTACGTAAGGCACAGAAAATATTGTCTGACTGCGAGGTCCAATATGGCCTGACTATTAGCGGTCTAAAGGACATCAACCGTCGTATCTCTATCGGTGAAGCGAAAGCAAGACGCGCCAAGAAAGAAATGATCGAAGCGAATTTACGTTTGGTCATTTCCATAGCAAAAAAATACACTAACCGCGGGTTGCAATTCCTAGACTTGATACAAGAAGGCAATATCGGCCTTATGAAAGCAGTCGATAAGTTTGAATATAGGCGTGGTTATAAATTTTCAACCTACGCAACCTGGTGGATCAGGCAAGCAATCACCCGTTCCATTGCTGACCAAGCCAGGACGATCCGAATTCCAGTACACATGATTGAAACCATCAATAAGCTGAACCGGATTTCAAGGCAGATACTCCAGGAATTAGGCCGTGAAGCGACACCGGAAGAATTGGCAGTACGTATGGAAATGCCAGAAGACAAAGTCCGCAAGGTATTAAAGATTGCCAAAGAGCCTATTTCTATGGAAACACCAATAGGTGATGACGAAGATTCGCATTTAGGCGACTTTATAGAAGATTCAAGAGTGCTTTCACCCGTAGAGGCGGCAACCATCGCCGGATTGCGTGAATCGACCCAAAATGTGCTGGCTGGTTTGACCGCGAGGGAAGCTAAGGTTTTACGTATG
The DNA here is from genome assembly GCF_000496735.2 of Methyloglobulus morosus KoM1. Taxonomy (GTDB): domain Bacteria; phylum Pseudomonadota; class Gammaproteobacteria; order Methylococcales; family Methylomonadaceae; genus Methyloglobulus; species Methyloglobulus morosus. The sequence continues at coordinate 9,097 of NZ_AYLO01000116.1, read as the reverse complement.
CGCTTTGGCATCAACATGAACACCGACCACACCCTGGAAGAAGTCGGCAAGCAGTTTGATGTTACCCGTGAGCGCATCCGCCAAATCGAAGCGAAAGCCTTGAGGAAATTGCGTCATCCGTCCAGGTCAGAGCAGTTACGCTGCTTTCTGGATGGCGAATAACCCGTGTTTTGATACACCGGGCCCTTAGCTCAGTTGGTTAGAGCATCCGACTCATAATCGGCAGGTCGTAGGTTCAAGTCCTACAGGGCCCACCACTCGTGTAAATAATCTGCCAATGTATTGGTTATAAAGTTTCTATTTAAGTTAAGGTGATATTATAGTGAGCAATAACTTCATATTTACATCAGAATCCGTTTCTGAAGGCCATCCCGACAAGGTTGCAGACCAGATTTCTGATGCAGTGCTTGATGCTTTATTGGCGCAAGATCCGCGATCCCGCGTCGCTTGTGAGACCTTAGTCAAAACCGGTATGGTCGTGTTGGCGGGTGAAATTACCACGGATGCCTGGGTAGACATGGAAGAACTGGTACGGAAGGTCGTCTGCGACATTGGGTACGATAACGGTGACATTGGTTTTGATGGCAAAAGCTGCGCTGTCCTGAATGCGATAGGCAAGCAATCACCCGACATTGCAATGGGTGTGGACGAAGGCGAAAACCATGAACAAGGTGCGGGTGACCAAGGCTTGATGTTTGGCTATGCCAGCAACGAAACCGATGTGTTAATGCCGGCCCCTATTACCTATTCGCATTTGCTGGTCAAACGCCAATCCGAAGTCCGCAAGAACAAGACCTTGCCCTGGTTACGTCCTGATGCCAAAAGCCAAATTACCTTCCGTTACGAAAACGACAAGCCTGTCGCCATTGACGCGGTGGTGTTATCCACCCAGCATTCGCCAGAGATAAGCGCCAAAGCCATTTACGAAGCGGTCATGGATGAGATCATCCTGCCTATCTTACCGAAAGAGTGGCTGCATAAAGACACGAAGTATTTTATTAACCCAACGGGGAATTTTGTTATTGGCGGCCCAGTAGGCGATTGCGGGTTGACGGGGCGTAAAATTATCGTCGATTCTTATGGCGGTATGGCAAGGCACGGTGGTGGAGCGTTCTCCGGCAAGGATCCTTCAAAAGTGGATCGCTCAGCCGCTTATATGGCACGGTATGTGGCAAAGAATATCGTGGCGGCAGGCTTAGCGGAACGTTGTGAAATCCAGGTATCTTATGCGATTGGTGTTGCCGAACCGACTTCCATCAGCGTAGATACCTTTGGTACAGGGAAGCTTGCTGAAGACCGCTTAGTGCAAATCGTCCGCGAACATTTTGACCTCCGCCCTAAAGGCTTGATCGCCATGCTTGATTTGCTTAAACCAATCTATCAACCGACCGCATCGTACGGACATTTTGGTCGCACAGAAGAGTCATTCAGTTGGGAAAAAACCGACAAAATCGAGATATTAAGAGATGCAGCAGGCCTTTAACAAATCTACCGAAGAGAATCAAATGAGCCAACCAGACTATAAAGTAGCAGACATTGCCCTGGCTGAATGGGGTCGTAAAGAAATCAATATCGCCGAAACTGAAATGCCGGGCTTGATGGCCTTGCGTAAGGAATTCGGCCCTGCAAAACCCTTAAAAGGTGCGCGAATTGCCGGTTGTCTGCACATGACCATCCAAACTGCGGTGCTGATCGAAACCTTGACTGCATTGGGTGCGGAAGTGCGCTGGTCGTCCTGCAATATATTTTCCACTCAAGACCATGCGGCGGCTGCAATAGCTGCGGTAGGCATTCCCGTATTCGCTTGGAAGGGGGAAACCGAAGCCGAAGCTGACTGGTGCATAGAACAAACGATAATCGGCCCTAACGGTTGGCGACCCAATATGATCCTGGATGATGGCGGCGACTTGACCAACATGATGCACGACAAGTTTCCCGAACTGATGGCCGATGTCAAAGGCTTGTCGGAAGAAACCACCACGGGTGTTTTGCGCTTATACGAACGGGTTGCCAAAGGTACATTGAAAGTCCCCGCTTTTAACGTCAATGATTCGGTAACCAAATCCAAATTCGATAACTTGTACGGTTGCCGCGAGTCTTTGGTCGATGGTATCAAGCGTGCAACGGATGTCATGATCGCCGGAAAAATCGCCGTGGTCTGCGGTTATGGTGATGTCGGCAAAGGTTGTGCCCAATCCCTGCGGGGTCTTGGTGCGACCGTTTGGATTACCGAAATCGACCCGATTTGTGCGTTACAGGCTGCGATGGAAGGCTATCGTGTTGTGACGATGGATGAGGCCGCTCCTATCGCCAATATTTTTGTAAGCGCGACCGGTAATGTCCATGTGATTAACAGTAAGCACTTATTAGCTATGCGTGATCAGGCTATCGTCTGCAATATCGGTCATTTCGATTCTGAAATTGATATTGCTTCCCTGCGCCAATACACCTGGGAGAATATCAAGCCGCAAGTCGATCACGTGATTTTCCCTGATGGCAAACGCATCATTATCCTGGCGGAAGGCCGCTTGGTTAACTTGGGTTGTGCAACCGGACACCCCAGTTTCGTGATGTCCAATTCCTTTTGCAACCAAGTCCTGGCGCAATTGGAACTGTGGCAAAACGCGGCAAGTTACGAGAATAAGGTTTATATCCTGCCTAAAAAATTGGACGAAAAAGTGGCGCGGTCACACCTGGAACAAATCGGCGTGAAACTGACCGTGCTGACTGAACAGCAGGCAAAATATATCAATGTTCCGGTCGAAGGGCCTTATAAGGCAGATCATTACCGTTATTGATTGGCATTGAGAAAAGTAGGTTGGGTTAGACGCACATGGCAAGTTTGCTAAACAAATGTTGGACTCTCCGTGCGTCGTAACCCAACATTTGGTTACCATAACTGCGATTGTTGGGTTACGACGCGCTTAAGCGTTTTTCAGGTTTTGTCACTTTACTGTATGCGCGTCTAACCCAACCTACACATTCTGAAATGCAATCACAAAAAAATCATCCGCAACCATTCAGTTTTGAATTTTATCCCCCAAAGACTGAGGAAGGCGCGGCTAATTTACAGCTAGTCCACACTAAGCTGGCTGAACAAAACCCCGAATTCTTTTCTGTCACCTTTGGTGCTGGCGGTTCTACCCGTGACAAAACTTTTGATACCGTTGTCGATATACAGCAGAAAGGCATCGCCGCCGCGCCGCATTTGTCCTGCGTAGCTTCGACCAAGGAAAACATACGCTCTATCCTTAAAAGCTACCAAGAACATGGCATATCCAAGATCGTCGCGTTACGCGGCGACTTACCGTCCGGTATGATGTCGGCGGGGGAATTTCGTTATGCCAACGAACTGGTGGCATTTATCCGCCAGGAAACAGGCGATGATTTCGAAATTCATGTGGCAGCCTACCCAGAAGCGCATCCTCAAGCATCCAGCGCAGCCGAGGACTTCAAAAACTTTAAGCGTAAGGTGGAAGCGGGTGCAGACGCAGCGATTACCCAATATTTTTATAATGCCGAGGCGTATTTTTATTTCCTGGACTTATGTGAAAAGAACGGCATCACCATTCCCATAGTCCCGGGGATCATGCCGATTACCCAATATGCCCAACTATTCCGCTTTTCGGAAATGTGCGGCGCGGACATTCCCCGCTGGCTACGCAAACGCTTAGAAGGGTTTGGCGATGACCGCACATCGATCCAAGCTTTCGGCTTGGACGTAGTCAGCGATCTTTGCCAGCGGTTGTTGGATGGCGGTGCGCCGGGTTTACATTTCTATACGATGAACCAATCCGCTCCCACATTGGCAATCTTAGGGAATTTACGGCAATAATTTACCCTATAACGTTAGCTTCGATTAACATGAAAGAAGCTAAAGCCCCTGTGATCGAGCGTATTGTGAATTAGCCGCGCTTGTTACATAGTCCACACCCATGACCAATCCTTCCTTATCCCAACGCGACCTTTCTGTTTTGTGGCATCCCTGCACACAAATGAAAGACCATGAAACTTTCCCACCCATCCCCATCAAAAAAGGGCAAGGCGCTTGGCTGGAGGATTTCGACGGCAACCGTTACCTGGATGCGGTCAGTTCGTGGTGGGTTAACCTGTTCGGTCATTGTAACCCCATAATCAATGCGGCATTAAAAGACCAGCTAGACACATTGGAACACGTTATTTTTGCGGGTTTCACACATGAATCTGCGGTCAAACTGGCGGAAAGCTTGATAGAAGCCAGCCCACCAGGGCTAACTCGTTGTTTTTACGCAGACAACGGTTCAGCGGCGGTGGAAGTTGCGCTCAAGATGAGTTTTCATTACTGGCGTAATTGGGGTGCCATAAAAAAAACCAAGTTCATTGCGCTGGAAAACAGCTACCACGGCGAAACCTTGGGGGCTTTGGCCGTGGGTAACGTGCCGCTGTATAAGGAAACTTATGCAGCGTTGTTGATGGAGGTGATTACGGTTCCCAGCCCCGATTGCTATCACCGTGCCCCCGGCGAATCCTGGATGGATTATTCATCACGCCGTTTTGAGTTGATGGAAAACGCCCTGCGCGATCATGCCGAGTCGGTTTGTGCAGTGATTGTCGAACCGCTGGTGCAATGTGCGGGTAATATGCGGATGTACGATCCGGTATACTTGCAATTGTTGCGCGAGGCTTGCGACCGATACCATGTGCATTTGATAGCCGATGAGATTGCCGTCGGATTTGGTCGCACAGGAACCTTATTTGCTTGCGAACAAGCCGCCATCAGCCCGGATTTTATGTGCTTGTCCAAAGGCTTGACGGGCGGCTATCTGCCCTTGTCGGCGGTATTAACCACCGACAAGATTTATCGTACATTCTACGACGATTACCAAAAACTGACGGCGTTTTTACATTCGCACAGCTATACGGGCAATGCGTTGTCATGTCGCGCAGGATTGGCAACGCTGGAAATATTTCAGCAGCAGGACATCATCGCAAAAAACCGGATCTTGGCAAAGACAATGGCAAAAGTAGCGGCGAGATTCCATGACCACCCGCATGTTGCCGAAGTCAGGCAAATGGGTATGATCGTGGCGATTGAACTGGTCAAAAACAAGCTCACCCGAGAACCTTATCCCTGGCAGGAGCGACGCGGGTTGCGGGTTTATCGCTATGCCTTGTCGAAAGGCGTCTTGTTACGGCCGCTAGGAGATGTCATTTATTTTATGCCGCCATACATTATTACCGAGGACGAATTACGGTTAATGGCAGATGTCGCTTGGGACGGCATACAGCTAGTGGTAAAGGGTTAAAATGCGGGTTTCCAGGTTGTATGTTGATTTACCCTTGGTCTCGAACGAGCAAGTCGAACTGGACGAGGACGGTGGGCACTATGTCAGGACGGTGCTACGGCTAAAAAAAGACGATGCCATCATCCTGTTTAATGGCAGGGGCGGGGAATATGCCTGCGTACTTGCTGAAGTCAGCCGAAAAACGGTACGGATTAAGGTTAATGCATGGTCTGGGCGCAGCATAGAATCGCCGTTATCTATTACCTTAGGTTTAGGAATTTCGCGGGGCGACCGCATGGATTGGTCAGTGCAAAAAGCGGTAGAATTGGGCGTAAATCAACTTGTGCCAATCATAACCGAGCGTTGCGTCGTGCAACTTAAAGGTGAAAAAAAATTGCAGCGCTTGCAACATTGGCAAAAAATCGTCCAACATGCAGCCGAACAAAGCGGCAGGACTGTATTGCCGGAAATGACTGAAATAGCAACCTTACAAAATTGGGTAAGCGACCAGCATGGCTTAAAAATGTTTCTCGATCCTTACGCGGACTTATCAATGGCACAACTGCATCCTGATGGTATGGAAATTACCTTATTGACGGGCCCCGAAGGCGGATTTGCCGACCAGGAGCGCAGCATTGCCAAAGCGGCGGGATTTACTCCAGTGCGTTTGGGGAACCGGATATTGCGTACAGAAACCGCCGCCATTGCCGCAATAGCCGCCGCGCAAATGTTGTGGGGAGATTTTGCTCTCGAAGGACGGGACACTGATGACGGATGACAGAAAACAGGCAGGAAGCCCTCCTCCAAGCTTATACCTTCTATACGCCCTCGCGCCATGGTTGGTATTGATGGCCGCTACGTTCCTCGCCTGCGTCCTCGCTTATTTCATGGTGTCGATATGGCCTGATGGCCCATCATTTCGGACAATCATTAAAAAATCTACCCAATTATTTTTGGTGTTGAGTATTTTTCCTGCAATGCGTTATCTGGGCTTAAGCAGAATTGACCTAGGCTTTTCATCAAAACCCCTATTTTTTAAACAATTAGGGCAAGGCGTTGGATTAGGCTTTATCACCTTAATGCCCGTGTTCATAGCTCTTTACCTGTTAGGCGTAAATATCGTTGATGAATCCCAACATTGGTCATGGGCATGGTTTGGTAAAAAACTCATCATTGAATTGCTGTTGGCACTGCTGATTTCATTATTTGAAGAACCCGTTTTCAGGGGGATTTTACTGGCAGGGCTAGGCAAAAATTTGTCCGCCAAAGCGGCAATTGCGATTAGCGCATTTTATTATGCCATCCTGCATTTTTTGGATACTAAAACGCAAATTCCTATGGCGGAACTTAATGTGTTCAGCGGCTTTAAATTGTTGGGCGACGCTTTCACGCATTTACTGAACCCTGGGATTCTATCGGCATTCTTTGCACTATTCGCGGTCGGCGTGTTTTTGGGCGTACTTAGAACTCAGGTGAAAGCCAGTTTAGGGCTTTGTATTGGCTGCCATGCTTGCTGGGTTTGGCTAATTAAACTAAATAATGGGGCATTTAACGTCAACCCAAATTCTGGGCACCTTTATCTAGTCAGTAGCTACGACGGCGTAATCGGACCATTGGTCACGGCGTGGTTGACCTTCGCGATTGTCGGCTACTTTATATATCGACGGATTAATTATCAACGATAGCGACAGCCGATCCCCTTATTCTTTCTCGTCAGATGGCATTGGGCTAGCCATAAATATTATTATCCAATCGTTTTTCTAACTCCATAAGCTTACGATAGGAACAGACAGCAAAGAGCCAGGCAGCATTCCTAAACAAGCGCTAAAATAAATGGCGGAATGGGTATTTACAGATAACAAAAATGACTGAAGTCCTAAGAGGAGCATTGTGCAAACTCGTAAGATAGCCGTTAGCCTAACGATGATGGCTTTCCTGTTTAGCAGTGCCGCTTTTCCTGCCACCAACAAAGCGAAAGTAAAGCCGAAGCCGACAAGATCCAAACTTCAGCAAAAGCGTTTAAAAATCAACCCCATGACCGATTATGAAGGGGCATGGATTGCCAATATCGAAACCGATGTTTATCGGGCAGGCACGTTCGAAAATATAACCCTCGGTTATTCGTCAAATAACGGTTGGGATATAAGCCTGTCATTACTCAATACCCAGGTACTAGGCAATAACAACCATTTTCAAGGCAACACTTTTTTAAACATCGCCAAAACATTTGAGATCAGTAACGATTATGCAATCACACTGGGCACACAAAATGGCGTTGACTTGGTCAATGCACGACCGCAACTGTGGTTTAATTTTAGCTTTTTAGACAATCGCTTTGACCCGACGCCCTGGTTACTGCTGCACGGCGGCCCGTACCTGGCAAATGCGGCAATAACAGGGACATCCCAGCAAGTGGGTTTCCTGACTGGGACTGAAATCACTTTCATCCAAAACAAATTGTCCTTGCAGATGGATTATATCAGCGGCCACCATTCCTTATCGGGCGCCACCGTCAGCATGCTTTATAACTTAACGCCACGTTGCCAAATCTATCTGGGCGTGTTAGTCCCAGAACAAAATAACGGCAATGAATTCGCTGGGATTATGGGTTTTAACTTTTCAACCCACAACTTATAGTGCCGCAAGAAACGGGGATTACCGCGCCCCGACTTTCCCTTAACTTCGGTTGGTGCAGCAATTGAGCGGCTAACATTCACCGAACGCGATTTCGGTTAAGGCAACAAAGCGCTTTGCAATAAACCCATTGTTGAAGAACCGCCTGTACCTTGTACGTATTGTAATATGATAGGGATAAACTGGTTCATCATGCCAGAACCCATGCCCAAGCTCTGGAACGAACTCACCAGTGCGGCCATGTTGCCAAGGCTACTCCCGCCTAGCGCACTGGCTGCACTCCCCATAAGGCTCCCTGCACCAGAAACAGACCCTCCCAAGGCAGGCGCTGCCGCCAAAAGCTGGCCCATCCCTGGCACAGCATTACTGAGCAGGCCGAAACTTGTCGGACTCATACTTTGTTGTGCCATAGAAAAAATAGAGCCAGCACCACCCATTGCTTGGGTGGGGGTGATACCCAATTGCTGAACTAAAATATTCACCAGGCTGGGTACCTGCCCAGCCAAAGGTGCGCCACCGGCGACACTCCCTGCCATCCCTGCCGCAGTTCCCACAGAAGGCAGTTGCCCTGCCGCCGAAACAGCCGAAGGCATTCCAACTGACGGGATTTGACCCGTTACCGTTTCGGCAGGCGACAATCCCGCACCGCCGCTTTGAGCAACTTCCTGGGGTGCGATTGCGCACCCTGCGATAACCAGAACCGCCACAAATGTCACCCTATTTGTCAATTTTTTCATTGCGTTGAACTCCCGTGATTGTTTTTGAAAAAGCGCATTTGCCGAAAGAATTATTCTTAGATTTTGACCCTAAAACAGGTAAAGTCAATATTGAAATAAACTGATCTTTGCTTGACTATAGCCTTGCCTGTACCAGCTACCTTAATGCCAACCTGATGGAGCACTTTTTGTGGCTGCTTTCCTGGAATCTAGCGGCACAGATCCCATCATCCCTACTAACCTTACTGGAATACTCAGAAAATTTTTATCGGGTGCTACGAATGGCAGAAAAGACACTCGCACATCAGTTTAGATGCAGCAAAATATATTTTTCACGGGGCAAAGGCTGTCAATCTTATTGGAATACCCGAATTAACTTAGGGGCTGTTCTCAATTACTTTAACAAATAACCGAAAGCCATTGTAAAATATAGTTTTCACAGTTATTTTGTTATGGTCAGAACGGTCTTGAGTGATACAAAAT
>NZ_AYLO01000115.1 GCF_000496735.2 Methyloglobulus morosus KoM1 | reverse complement strand
GGCTAAGACGGATTGTGCACGTTTTTTACTCATAACTTACTTTAAATAGGTTAATTATCTCACTGTTTTTAATATAAAGTATTTCTTAACTTAATGGCAGTGACGCTCTGCGTGGAAATGCGTCCCGAAAACCGCTCCTTCGGTTCGGGACGCTGAGCGTCCTTGGATGGGTTCCCACGCAGAGGAGCGTGGGAACCATAAGCGGAAGCACTCACAAAAGGGTGGGCACGAAGCTTGCCCTAATGACAAGCGTTGACCCAATTGACCTTATGCCGCTTCTTCCAAGCCATCCAACAACTCAATCAGGCGAGTGACACCTTGCAGCAATATACCGCCGACGCCGTGGGCAAACCAAACACCAATCACAAAACCCCAGTGGATAGGGGCAGCGAAAAACTCTTCCCTAAACCAGAAGGTATGTCCCCACTCATTGAAGCCGACGCTGACTAAAATCATAAAAGGACCAACGACCGCTAACGTCAACGGCAGCGAAATGCCTTTCGCATAAAGCGGCAAACGCGTCCTGGCATACAACCACGCACAACCGCCCAGGATGATATACATTGGGAAGTTGAAATAAAACTCGATGATGTGGTTGGCCGTAAACGGCGTGTCGCGGATGGCGACCTGATGCCAGGAGTTATCTTGCTCGGCAAAATAGCTGCCTGCCCAGTACACGGCAAAGGTGTAGACGCTGATCCACATCGTCAGGGTTAAGTAGCGGCGTATTTCCTCCTTCGGTTCGATCTTGTCCAGGTTCTTGTCCCTGGTAAACCATAAATACCCCCATGCCACTCCTGCAAACAGCGTAACAAACGTCACGTTAAAGTAGAAAAGCCGCATCCAGTAGACTTCAAACGCGGGTTCAGTGGAATCCAGCCCGGTAGAGACACCGAATGCGCCTTGATAAATGCGGAATCCCATGTAAATCGCAGTCAGTATGCCGAAAGCCGACAGGTAGCGGTATAAATCCTTCAAATACCAGGGTGGAAATTTATTTTGAGTAGTCATTACCTTGACTTGTTCGGTTGTGGTAGCCATGAGTGTTTCCTCTTTAATTGATAAGTTAATTGAATTTGGGGATGACAGCAGCCGTGATGCTAGAGACATAGCGTTCACCCTCGGGGTCAAAGAAAAAGACCAGGCCGCCGATCCGGCTGTCGGCATCGTTAATCAGGCCATCCAAGCGTTCTGATTCCCACAAGGCATCGCTTGCAGTCATTGACACCGTGCGTTGTTCGCCGGGCTGGATTGGGGCTGGGTTGTCCAGGCTCAAGCCTTCCGGTGCAACTACACTTTCGGTATTGCTTTGTTCCGGCACAGGGACGGCTTTGTTAAGGAAGCGCACGCTACCGGTTGCAAACTCGCCGATTTGAATCGGCTTATCGCTGCCATTCTTGATCTTTAAACTTAGTTTCATCGCCCTCTCCGGTATACGGTATTCAGCCCTCAAGGTTTCAACATCGACCACGCCAGCATTGACTTGGGCAGAAAGCGGCAGGATTTGGTCCAACGAGGCCTGTAATGGGATCGCTTTGGGGTATTTGTTGACCGTCATGGTGTAAAACGCAAACACCAGCACCGGCACACCGATTAAAATGGCCTTGCCGATATTTCTGTCCAATGGGGTGACCAATTCATTTTCCAAACCTGCTTGCAGCATCCGGTAACGGGCAATGAATAAGGGGCGGCGTACCCACCAGAGCAGCCAAGCCGTTCCCAGTAATGCCCAGAAACTGTGCCAGAAAATGCCGTTACCCAAACCATAAGTTTCCATATTGACCATCTCGCCGTTAATGGTTTGGACGTTATTGGTAAAGTCCGCTTCATTGCCAGCAATGTCCAGCCATGCGCCGGGCCCCATCACTTGCCCGGCATCGCGCAGGTTAAAGAATGGGTGGATATGGTAATGTCCCGGCAAACGGCCTTTTAGCACAACCTTGAAATCGTAGTCGCCTCCCGGTTGCAAGGCCACCGAATTCATATAGGGCTTGCCGTTTAGGTAACGCTCTGTGCGGATCAGCACTGGGCCAGGGGTTGAGATATTCAAGAATGCCGCATCCGGTTTGGGTACGCTGATCGGCCAGTCTTCCGCTACATGAAATTTGCCCGTTACAGTAACTTCATCGTTGACGTTAAACTTTTGCTTGGACCATTGCACGTCATACCATTGGATAGTGCGCATGCGGACGTAAGGCTCCAGGTTTTTTTCCCCGTGCGCCATGACGGGTTGTAAGGTGAGCATATAGATTGAAAGGATTAGCCCCAAAAACAGCAGCCAGTTCGATGCCAATTGCTGCTGACCTTTAATGGGGATGCGAAAAGCCATAGGTCTGGTGTAAGTTTGATTTTGTGCAGTAGATTTCATTGTCATATCCTCCTTTAGATTCTTTTCAGGTAACGGGTGGTAGCAAACCACTTGCCGATATGCCACCATAAGGTATACATCAGGGTGCAAAGTAAGGCTGAAAAGAATGCTGAGAGCGGTGCCGCAACTTGGCCGTAAGTCCGTAATGTCCCGCGTTCAATAATGCGAAGATATTCCGGCATGCCGGTACGGATGTATTGGAAGCCGAACATATCGGCCACGGTCAACTGGCTATTGCCCGCTTCAACGGGGACATGGAACATACCGAAGATCGGCCAGTTGCTGGGATAGAACAGCAATGCAAACGCAGAGCCGCCGAAAATCGCGGTAACCGTCAGGCTGTTGCTCAACATCAAGACAACGTCCAATACGAGTGCGCTGGGCAGCATGGTCGATGGCAGCACCATGTTGATGGGAAAATAATTCCATAGGTGGTAGGCAAAGATTCGGGCGATCCAGGTGCCTATCGACAAACAGGCAACACATAAGGTTGCACCTAAAGGCAGGCGGAAATTAGTCCACAACACGGCTTGCACTGCCGCTGGAAAGGTAATGCCGATAAGGGGCGTGACCGCCGGCCACCATTGCCTGTCCTTCCAGTCCACCCAGAAATCCCAGTCGCCGACGGTGAGCGCAAAATGCAGGTGGAAGGAGCCGATAAACAGGAATAGCGCCAATACCAGGACAAGGTAATCGTATGCGCGGGCGATCCGCGCCTTTTCCCCGGTATAGGGCCGAAAAGTTCGGGTTGAAAGATTGGCTGACATCGTGATTCTCCTAAACAAATAATGAGAGTAATTTAAATAGCGCTTACCATAAGGATTAAACTCCTCAAGAAGAGGGACAAAATTTAATCTCAACGGTGAGCTTGGCTATAATTTAGAGACTCACTAAGTCTTTGTGAAATGTTATAAATTCATGGCATCATTTAAGTAATTCATACCGGCATCAGCCTGCTTATTGGCTATCATTAAACTGTTTGACTTGCTGAATAAATTTCCTGATTAGCAAGAATTTTCAGCTAAGTTCAAATGCCGTCATACCGGCAGGGAGTGCCGGTATCCAGACTACAGGGATGTAAGCCCACAAGCCTTCCATGGCTTCTGGATTCCGGCAGTCCATGCCGGAACGACGAAAACGTGAGCCTGTTAAGGAATGGCGGAAGACCCTTGCTAATCAAGATAAATTTTATAAATAGCAGAAATGTCCAACTTAAGAACATTTGACCTCAATCTTTTAGTGGCCTTCGATGTGTTGATGCGGGAGTTGAATGTGACCCGTGCAGCGGAGCAGATGTTCATCACCCAATCGGCGATGAGCCATACGTTGCACAAGCTAAGGCAGCAACTGGATGATCCGTTATTGGTGAAAACGCCATCCGGCATGAAACCCACGGAACGGGCGTTGGCTTTGATCAATCCGGTCAGGGCGTTATTGGCTGAAACCGAGCGGCTTATCCAGCCGCCGTTAGAATTTGACGCGGCAACCAGCCAGCGGCGTTTTGTGCTTGCCGCCACCGATTACATAGAATTCCTGTTAATGCCCGAATTGTCAGGGTTGATCGAAAATATTGCGCCCGGTATCGACCTCCATGTCAAGCGCACCGAAACCTCATTTCCGGTCGCGCCATTGGAAAACGGCAGCCTTGATGTGGTGCTGGGTTTTGAATCGGTGTTGAACCCGCCAGCCCATTTGCACCGCCAATATCTGTTCAGCGACAAAATGGCCTGTGTGGTAAGGGAAAATCATCCTTTGATCAGCAAGCCACCCTCCTTAGAAGAATTTGTGGCCGTTCCGCACATGCTGATTTCACGGACAGGCAGCAATGTAGGCATCATCGACCAAAAATTGGCCGAACAAGGCTTGGAACGGCGCATCAAACTCATCGTTCCGCATTTTCTTTCTGCGCCATTGATTGTTGCCAAAACCGACATGATCTTGTCGCTCCCGTACCGGATTGCCGACCAATTTACTAAAATCGCTCCGCTGGTTATATTTCCCGTGCCACTCGAACTGCCAGACTACGATTTATGCATGATCTGGCATCCATTAAGGGACAGAGATCCGGCCCATCAATGGCTGCGCGATAAAATTATTGTCATTGCCGGGCTTATTAACCAATCAAAAATGAAGTTATGATGTCCTGGCTTCAAAGGAATTAATAGAAATAACGGCAAGGATTCGTGTGAAATTGGGCAATAACGGGTCAGTTGTGTGGCAGGATAGCTTTAACATCAGGAAATAGGAAAAACACCTGCGGTTAAAAAAATCGCTTACCCTTGATCTGTTTTGCTTTCGTCGTAGTTCTTTCGGTTGTTATTTATAGTCTTAAGATATTCTTTCTGCCAAATATTGATTGTTTTATATACCGAGCCAGCACTTATTCCTAAATCAGTGAGCGAATATTCAACCCTTGGCGGCATCTCTTCATGATCTACCCGCTTAATCAGCCCATCCCTTTCCAACTCCCTAAGTTGTTGGGTCAGCATTTTCTGCGAGATGTCCGGTAACGATTTTTTTAGCTGGTTAAAACGAATCGTCCCTTGGTTATGTACAGTATGCATAATGATACTTTTCCATTTACCTCCAATGATTAGCAAAGCATCTCGAACAGCACAAGCATCATCATCGCAAGGTTCGCTTCCTGGTATCACTAAATTTTTATCCATAGTCACCTAAAAGTACCTACTACCCAAAATTAATAAAACCATTATATTGTTTACTAACAAAAATAGTGTTTGAGGCAAATTTATCATGAAAAATCTATTTACGATTGAAAATTCAGCCCTATTGTTGATTGACCATCAAGTAGGGACAATGAGTTGGGTACGTTCACTTGAGCTGGACGTTATTAAAACCAATACACTGGTGCTGGCAAAATCGGCACAAGCAACCGGTATGCCGGTACTCCTAACATCCAGCATGGAAACCCAGGCGCAAGGCCTATTATTTGCTGAGCTTCAACAAGTGGTGCCTGATGCGTATAAAGACCGGATTCAGCGGGAAGGACAGGTTGATTGCATGACTGACCAAAATTTTAGTGCCGCAGTTGAAGCAATGCAACGCAAAAATTTAATCATGGCAGGTCATTACTGTCCGAAGATTTCATCAAACAAATTCAATTGGTTAGGCATTTGCAGTTCCTCTGCATTGAACTCTATATTTGTAACCAATTGATTGAGTGGTATT
>NZ_AYLO01000114.1 GCF_000496735.2 Methyloglobulus morosus KoM1 | reverse complement strand
ATACGTACAAATACCTAGCGTCTGCTGGGGAACTTTGAACAAGTGGGTTCCATAAGAAAAACCCGAAAATATGATGCAATTATGGCTATTATTACGATGAATGGGCGGCAAACACGGTGAGTATTGGGAGACTTTGCGTGATGTATGCGATAATGCCACCCCTTAAATTTTTGACCATTTACATCCTGTTAATAACGTGGAGCAATACATGACAGCAATGGTTGGCATTATCATGGGTTCGTCCTCTGACTGGGAGACCATGCAACATGCAGCGGAAACCTTGGGACGCTTAGGCATTCCCCATGAAGTCGAGATTGTTTCGGCGCACCGCACTCCGGATAAACTGTTCGCGTATGCTGAAGCTGCCGAAGCTAAAGGGTTGGAAGTCATTATCGCAGGCGCAGGCGGTGCCGCCCATTTGCCTGGGATGACGGCCGCAAAGACCTTGATTCCAGTGCTCGGTGTGCCGATCCAGACCTTGTCCCTGAACGGCCTGGATTCTTTGCTTTCCATTGTCCAGATGCCCGCCGGCATTCCGGTCGGGACGTTGGCAATCGGTAAGGCAGGTGCCGTCAATGCGGCATTGCTCGCTGCTGCGATTATTGGCAATAAACACGAACACTATCGCTCTGCCTTGCGGCAGTACCGCCGCGAACAAACCGACACTGTACTTGAAAAGGCTGATCCAAGGGTTAAGGGCGAATGAAAATCGGTATCTTAGGTGCCGGGCAATTGGCCCGCATGATCGCCTTGGCGGGTTTTCCCCTCGGTTTAGACTTTATTTTTCTCGATCCCTCTGTTGATGCCTGTGCCAATCGGTTAGGGGAACACCTTCATGGTGACTATAGCGACCCCGTGTTGCTTGCACAATTGGTTGAATGCGCCGATGTGGTGACGTACGAATTCGAGAATGTGCCGGCGCAAGTGGTCGACTATCTGGCAGAACATACAAAAGTATATCCCCCCGCCAAAGCCTTGGAAGTGGCGCAAGACCGATGGGTGGAGAAAAATTTTTTCCAGGAACTTGACATTCCAACAGCAAAATTTGCCTTAGTTAGTAGTCTTGAGGATTTGGCGTTCGCCATGCCTACACTGGGTTATCCAGCGATACTCAAGAGCCGTACCCAAGGCTATGACGGCAAAGGTCAGGTGGTACTTAAATCAGAAGCCGACTTGAAATCGGCATGGGAAATTGTGCAAGGTGCGCCGTCCATCGTCGAGGCGTTCGTGCCGTTTAGCCGCGAAGTCTCCATCATCGCTGCCCGTAGCGTAAGCGGCTCGGTGGTATTTTATCCCTTATCCGAAAATCAGCACCAAGGCGGCATTTTGCGGGTGGCGGAATGCCGCGCCAACGACCCCATGCAAG
Source organism: Methyloglobulus morosus KoM1 (assembly GCF_000496735.2). GTDB lineage: Bacteria > Pseudomonadota > Gammaproteobacteria > Methylococcales > Methylomonadaceae > Methyloglobulus > Methyloglobulus morosus. The sequence goes on along the minus strand of NZ_AYLO01000114.1, from coordinate 24,329 downwards.
CCCAAGCGGAAGACTACCTAACGCGGCTGCTCAACGCCTTGGATTATGTCGGCGTACTCGCCTTGGAACTGTTTGAGGTCGAAGGCCAATTGATCGCCAACGAATTCGCCCCGCGCGTGCATAATTCCGGCCATTGGACGATAGAAGGCGCGGAGACCAGCCAGTTTGAAAACCACCTGCGGGCGATCCTGGATTTACCTTTGGGTTCGACCGCAGCGATAGGCAACGCAGCGATGGTCAACTTTATCGGCGGCTTGCCCGAAGCCAAAGAGGTCTTGGCGATAGCAAACGCGCATCTGCATCTTTATGGCAAAAGTCCGCGTAAGGGGCGTAAGGTGGCGCATGTGACGGTAAGGGCTTCAAATTCCGAAAGTTATCGAAATTCGTTAGAAAAGCTTGAACGGTTGGCCACTCAGGTTGATGATTCTTAAATTAATGGTAGGGGGTGAGCTTGTGAACCCCAACAAATTGCTTGAAGGTTATCGTTGGGGTTCGTCCATCACCCCAACCTACCGTGCTATGGTTCTGATTTAACAATCACTAAAGACAAATCAATGCCTTGTGTATGCGAACAAGAAGTATTAGAGCAGTTTTGCGAAAAGCGTTCTTTGACTGATTTTTATGAGTTACGAAAAGGATGTCGCGCATTAAATAAGATTTTAATTCCAGACGATAAGCTTCAAGAGCATCAAAACTTTTGTGAACATCTGTCAGATAGTGCATTTCATCAATCAATTGCATTACTTGCTTTTAAGCGAGGACATCTTAGGGCATTGACAAAAATTATTCATAACTATTGCTTGGATGGTGAAGAAATTCACAACGCGCTTACAAAGCAGTATCGTAATGACCTCAGGGAAACATGGGGGGGTGCTAAAGAAACCAAGGATCGCTTTAATAAATTCAGAATGTATCAAGGCAGAATTAACGAACTGCTATTCTGTTCTTGGCTTGAAGCAGAGGGATGGCAGATTCAAGCAATGGAAGCTCATGGTGGGTGTTGCGATGTTGAAGCAAATAAAGTAGGTGATAATTTGGTTGTTTTTGAAGTCAAAAGCATAGGTCATGAAGAGTTGCTTTTTGAGTTGGAGTTGGAAGCGTTTGAAGGTGATGGTGTGTCCTGTGGTTCAATCGACGTATATGAGCCATTCAATTATTTAATACTTCGAGTGTACGAAGCGGCGAAACAGCTTTTTAAACTAAAATCTAAAGCAACTCGTAAAACCGTTATCATGATTTTATCCGACTATGAAATGAACTTTGAGATTCCATTAAAGGAAGATTGGGTAAATTGGTCAAACCCTAAATTTCTTGAAAAGGAAAATGTTATTGATGCTGGTGATTTTATAAAAGAGAAAAGAAAGATAAAAAAAGATAAAGAAAACCTAATTTTAGATCAGGATATTATTAAATATATTAGTTTTATCAGCGATATATGGTTCTTTAAGATAACTTCCGAGTTTAAGTTGCAGTTAATGAAAACTGTTTGTGTCAAAAATGATTAGAGTAGTGGAAGAACAAAAAAAAGCCATAGCCTTAATATCCGGAGGGTTGGATTCCATGCTGGCGGCAAAGACTGTCATGGAGCAGGGCATCCATGTAGAAGGGATCAATTTTTTCACCGGATTCTGCGTGGAAGGTCATACCCACGCCATCCGCGAACGAGACAAGGCCAAACCCAAGCGCAATAACTCCTTGTGGGTAGCCGAGCAGTTGGGCATCAAGCTGCACATCGTCGATGTCATTGAAGAATATAAGAACGTCCTGATTAACCCCAAGCACGGCTACGGCGCAAACATGAACCCGTGCCTGGATTGCAAGATTTTTATGGTGGGTAAGGCCAGGCAGTGGATAGCCGAAAATGGTTTCGACTTCATCATTACCGGCGAGGTCATCGGGCAACGGCCTATGTCCCAACGCAAAGCCACCATGCCGATTGTCGCCAAGGAATCCGGTGCCGATGACTTGTTGCTGCGCCCCTTATGCGCCAAGAACCTACCGCCGACCTTGCCGGAACGGGAAGGCTGGGTAGACCGGGAAAAGCTGCACGACATTACCGGGCGTTCCCGCAAGCCGCAGATGGCAATGGCGAAAGATTTCGGCATAGCCGATTACGCCCAGCCTGCAGGTGGCTGCTGCTTCCTAACCGACAAAAATTATTCGGCAAAGCTGGTCGATCTTTGGCAAGCACGGGACAGCAAGGATTACGAACTGGACGATGTGATGTTGCTGAAAGTCGGCAGGCACATCCGCCCCAGGCCGCATTTCAAGCTGATCGTCGCCAGGGAAGAGGGCGAAGGCCGCTTCATGCAAGGCTACAAGCGCGATTTCATCAGCATGATCTGCACCAGCCACACGGGGCCTTTCGTGCTGCTGGACGGTGAGCCGTCGGCAGAAGACTTGTACTTGGCGGCGAGCATCACCGCCCGTTACGGACAAGGCCGCAATGCAGAGCAAGTCGATATGGCAATCACGCAAAAAGACGGCTCGGAACGCACCATCCAAGTCAAGCCCTTGGCAGGTGAAAAGCTGCCGGAGGAATGGGTGATATGATTTTGTCGATAAGTTTAAAAATTTACTCCCTCTCCTGCTGGAGAGGGTCGGGGTGAGGAGACTTAAATAAGGAAAGTGCCTTATAAATCCCCCTCATCCTAACCTTCTCCCTCAAGGGAGAAGGAACTGTGTTACTAATTAACGGCATTGCCCAAATTTCCGATTGATTGCAGTAGAATAAATTCCTATATGAACAGAGAAATACTGAATGCGCGGCGTTTGCTTTGCCCTTTGCCCGTCATCCGCACCCAGGATAAGGTTAAACAATTGCAGCCCGGCGACCAACTGGAAGTCATCTGCACCGACCCCGGCGTGATGCAGGATATTCCCGCCTGGTGCCGGATTAATGGGCATAAGGTCTTGGAAAGCAGTTCGGGTGGGCATGAGTATATAATTGTTCTTGAAGTCGGAAGATGATGCCTCAATTTCTTTGTTAAATCACGTAGAGACATAACGATTATGCCTGTCGGACAAAATCCATTCCCTGCTATGCCTGAAATCCTCGGCATTAAATTAGGCACAACCAATGCAGGGATTAAGCAAACCGTTAGGGATGATTTGTTGCTGATCGCTTTGGCAGCAGGCTCAACCTGTGCCGCTGTTTTTACCCGCAACGCCTTTTGCGCCGCGCCCGTCCATGTCGCTAAGGCTAATTTGGCGCATCAATCCCGATGGTTGCTGGTTAATTCCGGCAATGCCAATGCGGGTACGGGGCAGCAAGGCATGACGGATGCCCTTAAAACCTGTGCCGATGTTGCCGAGGTGGTTGGCGGCCAGGCTAACCAGGTCTTACCGTTTTCGACCGGGGTCATCGGCCAGCCTTTGCCTGTGGCGAAGATTACCGCTGCTTTACCGGTTGTGGTCGGTCAATTGGATACGGGCTTATGGGACAAAGCCGCACGCGCCATCATGACCACCGACACCTTCCCCAAAGGCGTATCCAAATTAATAACATTGGACGGGCATCCCATTACTATCAATGGTATTGCCAAAGGGGCAGGGATGATCCAGCCGGATATGGCGACCATGCTGGCGTTTATCGCCACCGATGCCAAAATAGCCCAGCCTTTGCTCCAAAGCTGTTTGTCAGTAGCCGTTGAACAATCCTTCAATCGGATAACCGTCGATGGCGATACGTCCACCAACGATGCCTGCGTACTGATGGCGAGCGGCTGCGCTTCCATGCCTGAAATTGTCGCAGGCAGCGAACATTACCTAATCTTTGCCGATGCCATCATGTCGGTTTGCAAGCAATTGGCGGAATTGATCATACGTGATGGCGAAGGCGCAACCAAGTTGATGCGGGTAGTCGTCGAACAAGCCCAAAGCGATGCAGAAGCCGTGCGCGTCGGTAAAACTATTGCCCATTCGCCCTTGGTGAAGACCGCTTTTTTTGCCAGTGATCCCAACTGGGGGCGGATATTGGCGGCGGTAGGCCGTGCTGGTATTGAGGACATGATCCTGGAAGACGTGCAGATTAATCTGGACGATGTCTGCATTGTCAGGAACGGCGGCGTAGCGAGCGATTACACTGAAGCCGCCGGACAGCAGGTGATGAAGCAGGAAGAAATCACCATCACCATCAAACTAGGGCGTGGGCAAGCAAAGCAAGAAGTGCTAACGTGCGATTTTTCGTATGATTATGTGAAGATTAATGCAGAATATAGGACGTAAAAGGTAAGATAGGCCACGCCAAGTGGCACATCAATCTCGAACGATGCGCCTACTGTCGGTGGCATCCTATTTTGGCGGTCTTATCGGGTTCTTTGCATGGCTATGTGTCATGAATGCCGATGTTGTAATTGCAGTATTTACACAGGAAAAGAATGATCAAATGCCCAAGGTGTCCAATGGGGACGCTGAAGGGTTAGGTAAATAGGTATTAACTCCCCAATAATATTTATGCGCAATCGCACTATTGTCAATAGTCCTCAACAATTAAACCTAGACTGGGCGCAAGCCATTCTAAGTAACCATGAAGAATTGACAGAGGTTGAAATTAATGAGGTCAACGTAACGTCAGTCGATATAGGGACTACCACGAGGGTGCGGATAGCAGTAGAACATAATGTCCCCGATGTTCCAAAGCAGTGGTTTGTTAAGTTGCCTTCTTTATCTTTTCGGGCAAAAGCAATTACCGCTTTACCGAGATTGTTGCCCACCGAAGTTCGATTTTATAACGAATTGGCCGATCAAGTGCCCCTTAACAAGCCGAAGCTGTTATTTGCCCACAATCGGTTTGGACGAGGATCCACCCTCGTGATAAACGATGTGTCTGAATTTGGCGCAATCCCAGGTCGGGTGGGCGATGCGTTGACAGTCGAACAAGCACGTTTGGTCATCAGGCAATTGGCACAATTCCATGCCCATTTCACGAATAAGGCCAGGAATGGTCGGGATTTTCGATGGTTGGCTGGGCCGGTTCGTCGTTTGGAAGACGGTTTGGGTGCGGCACTGGCTGTGCCCTTGATGAGACGGGGACTGCGTCTTGCAGGCGAGTACGTAGCAGCGGGTTTGCATGGGCCTGCACTCCGTTATGCCCGTCACCGTAAAAAAGTGATGCGGTTTTTGTCTTCGGCAGAACCGACCTTGGTGCATCACGATTGCCATCCAGGCAACTTGTTCTGGCATAACAATCAACCGGGCTTCCTTGATTGGCAAATGGTGCGGGTTGGGGAAGGGATCGGTGATGTCAGTTATTTTTTAGCGACTGCGTTAACGCCTGAAAGCCGGCGACAGCATGAACTGGCATTGCTCGCCGATTATCATGAAATAATGGCCGAAAATCATTCAGTGAAAACAGATTTCAACAGTTTGCTGAACCGTTACCGAGCGCACTTGGTTTATTCATTTGAGGCCATGATCGTAACATTGGCAGTCGGCGGTATGATGCCGTTGGACAGCAACCTCGAAATGATACGGCGGGCAGCACAAGCCATTGAAGATCATGATGCGTTTGCACTCTTGCAAAACGTAGGTTGAGTAAATTTAAGCCATAAAATGGACGAGCTCATGTCTAATTCATCAAAGCGGTGATATGAGTCCTTTACAAGTTGCTGTCGGTGTCGTCAAAAACTCATTGGGGGAAGTCTTAATTTCGTTAAGGCACGATAAGCTACATCAAGGCGGCTTATGGGAATTTCCCGGCGGTAAGGTTGAAGCGGAGGAAACTGTTGGGCAAGCTTTGGCACGGGAGCTTAAGGAAGAACTGGATATCACCGTTCAAGCGGCAATGCCGCTAATCACCATTAACCATCAATACCCCGATTTAGCCGTGCAGCTTTGCGTCTTTACGGTGGAAAGTTATTCCGGCACGGTGAAAAGCTGCGAAGGCCAGCCGTTTCTGTGGGTGAATCCCGATGATTTGGTCAACTACGCTTTTCCGGTCGCCAACCGTCCGATTATTGCTGCCGTTCGATTGCCGCCTTATTACGCCATTCTGGATGATGCCGATCCCACATTGCTGCTGGTTAATCTGGACGGCATCCTCGAAAACGGCATAAAGCTAATTCAGGCACGGCTAAAAACTTTGTCTGCCGATGCCGTAAAAAGCTTTCTCGAACAAGCCTATCCTTTGTGCAAAACTTATAAGGCAAGCTTATTATTGAATTCTTCGGTTAAACAGGCTGAAGGCTGCGAAGTTAATGGGCTACATTTAACCAGTGTAGATTTACTGGCTTGTCGGCAAAGGCCCGACGGCAAACAATGGGTAGGTGCTTCTTGCCATAATCGCGAGGAGTTGCGCCATGCCGAGAAGATTGGAGTTGATTTTGTTGTGTTAGCGCCGGTGTTGGCTACGCCTACACATCCCGATGCCGAGATTTTAGGGTGGGATCATTTTGCCGAACTAACCGCCCAAATCAACCTGCCCGTTTATGCGTTAGGCGGATTAACCCAATCTGATTTACTTGTTGCGCGGGAAGCGGGGGCTCAAGGGATAGCGGGAATTCGGGCTTTTTTGGGTTGAAATTGTCGAAAAAGCGAAACTAAACCCCGAAAAGTAATCAAATAGCATAGCAAGTTGACCCTTCCCCACTCCAGCGTAGTGATCCGCGTAAACCGGGTTCCTGTCACTTCGGTAGGATTGACGGAATCCAGGCCATAGGGATTGTGGTAGAGTATGTCCTATGAATAACAAGCTACGCTTTTCTAAACCCCATGCAATTTAGCATTGCATCCGTGGTATCCGGATTCCGGCAAGTAGCGCTAGTTCCTGCTTGCCAACCGCACTTCCGTCAGTCCCGATCGGAAAGGCCGGTTTTGTCGATACCTATACCCATAAATTAGGGGGATGAGATTTTAGAGACTTCCTTATGAACCTAATTCGCATAATTAAATTCGCATGGTTATCCTGTTTTTTATTGCAGCCGCAGCTCGCCCTTAGCGATAAGCTCAATGACCAGCGGCAGGCGTTCCTGCAAGCGGAGCAATATCTAGCTGAATCAAATGAAGCGGGATTTTTGGCAGTCAGGTCAGGTTTGGACGATTATCCACTTTATCCTTATTTGCGTTACCAGTGGCTGAAAAATCAGTTGCCCCAAACCGATCAAGTCTTGGCGTTTTTATCAGCTTATAAAACTACCCGTTACGCCGGATTGCTGCGTTCCAAGTGGCTAGATTACCTGGCAAAACAAGAACGTTGGCAGGACTTTGTCCGGTACTATGAAGTGAGCGGTGACAGTGCGGATGATTGTCTATACCAATGGGCGCAATACCGGATTGGCAATCAGTCGCAAGCATTGGCCGAGGCAAAACGCTTGTGGCTCTTGGGTGAACCGGTGGATAAAAGTTGTCAGCCGTTGTTTACTGCGTTGCAGAATTCTCCCCTCATCACTCCGGATTTAATTTGGCGGCGATTTGAAGCGACGGTCGAAAATAATGACCTTGATACGGCAAGAACCACATCGCTCCTACTCAAAGAGGAAGCACGGAAAAATGCCGAGTTGTGGCTGAAATTACTTGAAAGGCCCGAATTGATTGAAGACGGCCAGTTTTGGCTGGACAAAAATACCCAAACGGGTCGGCTTTTTGCCCATGCCGTCAAGCGGCTGGCGAGTTCCAATTTAGATAAGGCATTGACCGTATGGGACAGCAAAATAGCGAATTTTTCACTTGATGGACAAACCGCCCAACGTGTCGAACAGAAGTTTGGGTTGTCGCTGCTGAGCAAGAAAGATAATCGTGCTTACGGTCGTCTCAGTAAGGTGCTGCAGCCCGATGAAGAAACCAGGGCGGCAAAGGTCAGGTCGGCCTTGCTCGAACAAAACTGGCAACATGTTAACAATGCCCTGTTTGGATTGACGGTAGCGGAGCAACAAGAACCCAAATGGCAATATTGGAAAGCTCGTGCATTACAAGAAATCGGGAAGAAGCAAGAATCGAATCAAGTCTATGCTGAATTAGCCAAAGACCGGAGTTATTACGGCTTCCTGGCAGCGGATTTTGTCAATGTGCCGTACCGAATCATCGATCAACCCGTGAAAGTGCAGGCGGAGCAGCTTAGGCAACTCGAGGAAAATCCTGATTTTAAGGCCTGTTACGAGTTTAAATTTCTGGGTCGGGATTTGGAGGCCCGTCGACAGTGGCAGTTTGCGATCAAAAATTTGCCCAAAGAAAAGCTCCAGGCCGCAGCGAAATTGGCGCAGCAATGGCAGTGGGATCAACTGGCCATCACGACTTTGGTAAAAGCCGATTATTGGGATGATCTGGCCATACGATTTCCACTGGATTATGCGGACGAAGTGCAAGCCAGTGCCTATAAGCACGACCTTGATCCTGCCTTACTGTTCGGCTTGATGCGCCAGGAAAGTATGCTGGATAAAAATGCGGTATCGTCTGCTGGGGCCAAGGGTCTTATGCAACTGATGCCGGAAACGGCAAGGACTATCGCCAGGACATTGCGGGAGCCTTGGCATTCTGATTCTGACTTATTCAAGCCGGATCTCAATATTCAGTATGGTGGTTATTACTTCAAAGATTTGCTAATCCGTTTCGGTGGTCATATTGCTGTAGCAGGAGCGGCTTATAATGCGGGGCCGAATAGGGCGAAGAAGTGGCTTCCCATTACGTCCGCTGTTCCTGCAGACATTTGGATAGAAACCATCCCATTTAAGGAAACTAGAAAATACGTCTCCACCGTGCTTTCTTATGCAATTATTTATCAAAATCGGCTTAAAAAAGGCGGTCTTAAACTAAAGGGCTTATTGCGGGATGTCACACCATAAATATAACTCGCTAAAATAGGAGCTGATTTTTTACGGTGTCTGTAAGATAATACTTCGCTTTTATAAAAATTACAGACCACAAGGTACGGAATATTGTTATGTCGAAACAACATAGTTTAACCTATGAGGAATTGCTGAAGTCCGGTAGGGGGGAGCTATACGGACCTGCCAACGCGCAATTGCCCTTGCCGCCCATGCTGATGATGGACAGGATTACCCTGATTACTGACGAAGGTGGCAAATACGGCAAAGGCCAGATAATAGCTGAATTGGATATTCACCCCGACCTGTGGTTTTTTGCCTGTCATTTTCAAGGCGATCCCGTCATGCCGGGTTGTTTGGGTTTGGATGCCATGTGGCAACTGGTCGGTTTCTTCCTGTGTTGGATAGGCGGTCCCGGCAAAGGCCGTGCACTGGGGGCGGGTGAAGTTAAGTTTTTCGGCCAAGTTTTGCCCACCACCAAGAAAGTCACCTATAAGATCGATATTAAGCGACTGATTACGCGCAAGCTCTTCATGGCTATTGCCGATGCCAGCATGGAAGTCGATGGCAAAGAGATTTATATCGCGAATGACTTGCGCGTTGGGTTGTTTACATCCTTGTCAGAATTCTAGGGGTTGTTATGAAACGGGTTGTAGTGACTGGCTTAGGCATTGTTTCCAGTATTGGTAACAACAAGGCCGAAGTCATCGATTCCTTAAAGCAAGGCCGTTCCGGCATTGTGTTTGCCGATGTCTACCAGGAAATGGGTTTCCGCAGCCATGTGCATGGCGCTATCACTATCGACCAGGACGAATTTATCGACCGTAAAGTCAAACGCTTTATGGGCGATGGCGCTGCCTTTAATTATATCGCCATGCAGCAGGCGATAGCCGATGCGGGTTTGGCTGATAATGACGTAAGCAATGTTCGCACGGGTTTAGTCATGGGATCGGGCGGGCCTTCTACGTCCAACCAAGTCGAAGCCGCCGACATCCTGCGTGAAAAAGGCATCAAGAAAGTCGGGCCGTACATGGTTACCCGCAGCATGTCCAGTACCAATACCGCGTGTCTAGCGACACCGTTCAAGATCAAAGGCGTCAACTATTCGATTACCTCGGCTTGTTCCACCAGTGCACATTGCATTGGGCATGCCTCGGAATTGATCCAACTGGGCAAGCAAGATATCGTGTTTGCCGGCGGCGGCGAAGAACTGCATTGGACATTGTCCTTGTTGTTCGACGCAATGGGCGCCTTATCGTCCAAATATAACGATGCACCGGATACGGCCTCCCGTCCTTACGATGTCAACCGCGACGGCTTTGTCATATCCGGCGGCGGCGGTGTGCTGGTGATGGAAGAGTTGGAGCACGCCAAGGCGCGCGGCGCGAAAATTTATGCTGAACTGACTGGTTACGGCGCAACCTCGGACGGTTACGACATGGTACAACCCTCCGGCGAAGGCGCGGTGCGTTGTATGCAACAGGCGATGGCAACCGTACACGACAAGATCGACTACATCAACGCCCACGGTACCAGTACCCCCGTCGGCGACACCAAGGAACTGGAAGCCTTGCGTGCGGTTTTCGGCGTGGACAACGTGCCCTGGGTCAGCTCCACCAAATCTTTAACCGGGCACGCCTTGGGTGCGGCGGGGGTCAACGAGGCGATCTATTCCTTGTTGATGATGGAAAACAATTTCTTAAGCGTCTCCGCCAACATCAGCGACCTGGATCCTGGGGCGGAAGGTATCCCGATTGTGCGTGAGCGGCAGGATAACGTGACCTTGAACACCATTATGTCCAACAGTTTTGGCTTTGGCGGCACCAATGCGACGTTGATTTTTCAGAGGTATAACTAACATAAATGATGAGTAAACATTAAAGGCGTGCAGTAAATTATTTTGAGGGTGATTTATGAGTTTTTTTTGGAATTTGTTATTAGTTTTAGTCCCCGTTTTGTGGACTATAGCGATGTTTATACGTGATAAAGTTTCACGTGACTATGAGAGGAATAGTTCTTTGATGACTCGCTTATCAGAAAATCAAGCTATGTCAAATGTAAATTAAGACATCCTTTTTATAGTTCAACACTTGAAGAAGAAGCTATTTTCGGTTCTCGTTTAATTAAATTCTGGAAAGAAAACAAGCAAGAAATATTAAATCAACCCATTAATGTCCTCCTTTGGTAATTCATAACCATTATAAAAATCGTAAGGTGTGCTGTAGGGTGCTGCTAAACGAAGTGAAGCTCATCGTTCGCGATTGATGCGGTTCGTTCCTCGTCGCATCCTACAAACTGATTACAACATAATCGAAGCGCGTAGGGCGGATATCATCAAACCAGACATGGCCGACCCAATCCAAAAAACCGTACCTAATTCAATAAGTAGCAAAAAAACTGCGGCATGGCATCGGCAATAAGATTGCTGATTAGAAAATAAGCGATAAGTTATCCGCACACGACGACACAAGAATGAAATTTACCCAATACTTTGATGTCATGCGGCAACGCCCGGATAGGGCTGTGATTGAGATGGCGTGGATTCAGCGCGTTATTGACCATCCTATAAAGGAGATTGTCCAACAAGATGGTAGAATTCGGCGTTGGGCAAGAATTGATGAGGCAAACGGCAAATATTTACGTGTCGTTCTTCTTTCCGATGGAGAAACGGTGCACAACGCATTTTTTGACAGGTCTTTTACGCTATGAAAATCAAATACTTTCAAGATACCGATACCCTCTATATCGAATTCCGTAATGTTGATGTTGCTGAAACAAAAGATTATGACGAAGATACATTAATTGATCTTGATGCCAGTGGTCATGTTTGCGGTATCACGATTGAGCATGCAAGTGAACGCGCGGATATTCCAGCGTTTTCTTATGAGCAAATAGCTGCCTAAGCGAGATTGAGATTCGCCTAAACCTAACCATGACCGACCCAACCCAAAAATCCCGCACCCAATTCAATAAGCTGCAAAAACGCTTGCGCCATTATGTCGGCGATGCGATTGCCGATTACAACATGATCGAAGAGGGTGATAAGGTCATGGTTTGCCTGTCGGGCGGCAAGGATTCTTACACCTTGCTGGACATCCTGCTCAATTTGCAGAAGACCGCGCCCGTCAACTTCGACCTGATTGCCGTCAACCTCGACCAAAAACAGCCGGGATTTCCTGAACACGTTCTGCCCGAATACCTATCGTCCATAGGCGTGCCTTATCACATCATCGAAAAAGACACGTACAGTGTGGTTAAGCGCGTTATCCCAGAGGGGGCGACCACTTGTGGGCTGTGTTCAAGATTGCGGCGTGGGACGTTGTACGGCTACGCAGAAGCCAACGGCATCACCAAAATTGCTTTAGGCCACCACCGCGACGATATATTGGAAACCTTCTTCTTGAACATCTTTTACGGCGGCAAACTGAAAGCCATGCCGCCCAAATTGCTCAGCGACGACAAGAAAAACATCGTCATTCGCCCCTTAGCTTATTGCCGGGAAAAAGACATTGACCGCTTTGCGGCCTTCAAGCAATTTCCCATCATTCCTTGTAACTTGTGCGGTTCGCAAGAAAACTTGCAACGCAAGGCGATGAAAGCGATGTTGAAAACCTGGGACAGGCAATTTCCAGGTCGCTTGGAAACCATCTTCACTAGCTTGCAAAACGTCGCGCCTTCGCAATTGGCGGATACTCAATTATTTGATTTTGTCGGATTAAGTTTGTCTCGCGAAGCGCAACTGATAGAACCCGTCCTTGCAAGTGTCTTTTCCATGCCCGAAGGCTTGGAAGTTTTGGCGCAATAAATACCTTCCATGCCACTGCGCTAAATCTGATACGTTAACGAATCCCTGAACAAATCCTTCGACAAGTTCAGGGTGAACGGTGCGGTGTTGATTCCGTTCGTGATGGGCTTGTCGAACCGTCAATGGAATCAACTTGTTAAGGGATTCTTTAATTGATTTAGCTGCATCAGCCAATATTCAATTGATTTTTAAAACCGTTCGTTTAAACTATGCGGTCTTCGGAGAGGTGGCAGAGCGGTCGAATGCGGCGGTCTTGAAAACCGTTGAGGGTTTATCCCCTCCCAGGGTTCGAATCCCTGCCTCTCCGCCAAAAGACGATTTAACAAGATTCAACGAAGTACAAAAACCCGCATGTTTACGGCATCGCGGGTTTTTTATTGCCCAACGAAGTGCGTTAGGATGTATATGCCGGAGGTGATTTAACTAGGTCAAGGTGTTTTCAATCCTCATCTGTCTCAATTCCGGCTTGATCGGTTATGCTTTTGGGGAAAGTCTTTTTGACCTTAACGCCTAAGTCAACAAAGCTGTTAGCCTGACGAATTAGGTTGCCTTGTCCTTGAGTCAGTTTGTTCATTACGCCGTCGTAAGTCGTATGGACGGTGCTGAGTTGTTTACCCAGCTTATCGAGCTCTTCCACAAACCCGCGTATCTTGTCGTAGACGATACCCGCTTTATCTGCGATTGCGCGAGCATTTTCATTCTGCCGCTCGTAACGCCAGATATTTTCGATAGTCCTTAAGGTTGCCAGCAAAGTCGTCGGTGTAACGACGATGATCTTATGTTCAAACGCATCGGTAAATAAGCGGTCATCGGCCTGGAATGCGGCGACGAAAGCGGCTTCTATGGGCATGAACAGGAGGACAAAATCCAGCGATTTGATGCCATGCAAGCCGGAATAATCCTTGTCGCTCAGGCTTTTGATATGGTCACGCACCGCGCTCGTATGTTGCCTGATGGCGACAGTGCGTTCCTGGTCATCTTCCACTGAACAATAGCGTTCATAAGCCAATAACGAGACTTTGGAATCGATAATGACATCCTTGCTGTCCGGCAAATGGATAATGACATCCGGTTTGAACAGGCGGTTGTCGTCATCGCGGAATGCGCCCTGGGTGTCGTATTCAATGCCCTTGCGTAGCCCAGAGCGTTCCAACACTTTTTCCAGGATCATCTCGCCCCAATTGCCCTGGGTTTTTTTGTCGCCTTTCAAGGCGCGGGTTAGATTGAGTGCTTCCTGGTTCATTTTTGCGGTATCGCGGCGCAGGGAAATAATTTCTTCGCGCAGACTAATCCTGTCCTTGTTTTCATTATCGTAAACGGTCTCGATCCGTTGCTTGAATTCGCCCAGTTGTTCCCTTAACGGCGTGACGATATGGTCGAGACTGGTCTTGTTCTGCTCGGCAAACTGCTTGCTGCGGTCTTCGAAAATTTTTCCCGCCAAGTTTTCAAACTGTGTTTTTAGCTGGATTTCGGCATCTTGTAATAGCTTTAGTTTTTCGTAAGCGCTTCTTTCTTGTTCTGCGATACGGGTCTGAAGTTCGGCGTTTTTGGTTTTGGCGTTAGTCAGCAGTTGCTGATAATGTTTTAATTCAGCTTCCGTGTTTTGCAGGTGTTTGATTTTTTCATCGGCAACGGCAATGTTGATCGACAGTTGTTGGATGGTGATTTTATCTTTGTGGCTGAACAGCCGCATCAGCACTGCGCCGACGATCAGGCCGACGAGTGCGATTACCCACGGCGGCAGGTTATTGATGAACTCCGTGATGGTCAATGATGCTATTCCTAAAGTTGGGCAAACACTTTTTCCGCTTGTGCCAGCGTTTGTTCCAGGTCATCATCCGAATGCGCGGCGGAAACAAAACCTGCTTCGAATGCCGATGGCGCAAGATAAACGCCTTCCGCCAACATCGCATGGAAAAAGCGTTTGAATAAGGCTTGGTCGCAAGCCATTACCTGGGCAAATCGGGTGATTTTTTCATCATGGCTGAAAAACAGGCCGAACATGCCGCCGACATTATTGGTGGTGAATGCAATCCCGGCCTGTTGTGCACGTTCTTTCAAGCCGGATGTAAGTTTTTCGGTCTTGGCGGATAAGGTTTCGTAAAAGCCAGGCGCAGCAACCAATTCCAGTGTTTTTAATCCAGCCGCCATTGCGACGGGATTCCCCGATAATGTTCCGGCTTGGTAAACGGGGCCCAAAGGTGCGAGATACTGCATAATGTTACGGTCGCCACCAAAAGCCCCGACCGGCATTCCGCCACCCAGGACTTTGCCGAGTGTAGTCAAATCCGGCTTGATGCCATAAAACCCTTGTGCGCCGGATAAGGCCACGCGAAATCCCGTCATCACTTCGTCAAAAATCAACACGGAGCGGTATTCATCGCACACGCGTCGCAAGGTTTCAAGGAAGCCGGGGATGGGCGGCACACAATTCATGTTGCCCGCCACGGGTTCAACGATAATGCAAGCGATTTGTTCGCCGATGTCGGCAAATAATTTCGTAACGGCCTCGCTATCGTTATAGGGCAAGGTCAGGGTGTTTTCGGCAACGGCTACGGAAACCCCTGGTGAGCTCGGCACGCCCAGCGTTAATGCGCCAGAACCCGCTTTCACCAGCAACGAATCGGCATGACCGTGATAACAGCCTTCGAACTTAACGATTTTATCCCGACCGGTGTAACCACGCGCCAAGCGAATCGCGCTCATCGTAGCTTCCGTGCCGGAGCTGACCATGCGTACCAGACTGATCGACGGTAGCAATTCGCATACTTTTTGTGCCAACAGGGTTTCAATTTCCGTGGGCGCCCCGAAACTTAAGCCTTTTTCGGCAGCGGCTTTGACGGCAGAAATGACTTCGTGATGGGCGTGGCCCAAGACCATAGGCCCCCAGGAGCCGACATAATCGATGTAACGCTTGCCCATGCTGTCGTAGATATAAGCGCCTTGGGCATGGTCAATGAAAACGGGTGTGCCGCCAACGCCGCTAAAAGAACGGACGGGTGAATTAACGCCGCCGGGAATTACACTTTTTGCTTCAGAGAATAAAACATCTGCTGTTTTGGTCATGATTTGTAGTTTTTGTACGTTGGTGTAAGGATAAGGGAGCTTGAATGGGATTGAAAGGCTTCGCAATAATTTGGGCGTGTTTCCCTCTGTTTAGAAAGCATTAATTATGGCGACTTATCAGCTAAACGGATGTTACTATTACAGTTAGCGGGATGGATTTCCATTCAGGCTATTTCAAACGACATCTTACCAAATTAGGAGGTGCCAATGGCACAAATTGAAGATATTGAAGGCGTTGGCCCACAATACGCCGAAAAGCTCAAGACAGCAGGTATCCATTCAGTAGAAAAATTGCTTGAATCTGGCGCAACAGCCAAAGGTCGTGACGAACTGGCTACGCAGACAGGGATCAGCACCAAACTGATCCTGACTTGGGTAAACCATGCCGACCTGTTCCGCATTAAAGGTGTTGCCGGACAATTCTCAGAACTCTTGGAAGCGGCAGGCGTGGATACCGTACCTGAATTGGCACAGCGCAATGCCGAAAATCTCCAAAAAGCCTTGGCGCAAACCAATGACGAAAAGCATCTCGCTAAAACCACGCCGTCATTGGGCCAAGTGACTGCTTGGATAGACGAAGCCAAAACTTTGCCTAAAGTTGTTCAGCATTAAACGATAGTTGAATTAAAAAATAAACAGTAGCCTGTATGAAGCGTAGCGTACTAGAGGAAAATGGCATCCACGAAATACCGGATTCCGCAAGCTACTCGCTATATTGTTTAATATTCATTACTTAATGTCTTGAGGTTAGAATCAAATACTTGATAGTAAATTGGTATATTAAAATTTTGGCGAAGATATTGAAGGTAAAGAATCGATTCTTTTGTAACTTTGTTTGGGGATACCACAATCAATTTGTTTGCTCTACTCTTGTTTGGGTAATGTGCATATTCAAGTAGTTGTGCCAAGGCGTCTCTTATACATTGTTTTATAGTATTGGCTGTTTTAATTTCATAGAAAATATGTCCGTTTTGTTCCTTGACCACAATGTCGATTTTAGTACCTAATCCTGTTTCTTGTTCTGTGCCTACGCCATTATGACCATACTTTGACACTAACAATTTATACAAGTCCGTCTGGATTTGATTGTGCAGAAGGTCTATATCAGAATTTTTTCCCTTATATGAAGAAGTGGTTTTTTCTTTTCCCATGCAGTGTCCAGGATTAAAGTGAAACTCTTGGTTTTCTAACTTCGGGTTTTCAACCTTATTTTTTAGATTATAGTAGTCTGACTTAATGGCTGGGTCGTTTTTATCAAACCGTCTAGGTTCATCAAGTATATTAAGGTCTTCAGCCATATACTTAATACAACAAAAACCTTTTGGAGAAATAGACTTAAATTCGTTAACATCAGCACCAACGTCCTCTAATTGGGCATACATCTCTTTTAACCAGCCCCGATTTGCATATTCTTTGAATATTTGTTTAGATTCTTTATCATCTACTACTGCAACATTTTTTATTTCACCTAGCCACCACCTTTCCTTAGTTTTGCTATTGATTGAGTAAATAGAGATATTGTAAGTATCGCCAATATATTTACTTTTATGCTGCCCAATCGCTTGAATATACGCATAATGGAATCCATCTACTAGTTTATTTGTATCCAATAGCCACTCTTCATGACCGTAGCCTGTTTTAGATTCATAAGCACCTGAGTTTTTATTAGATACTTTCCCATCCATTCCTGACGGTTTTTGCCAGTAATTGGTGTTCCAACATACTCTTGCAACCTTATCTCTTGCCATTTTATAAATTCTCTATACACATGGCATTAGCTCTGCCAGTTGTGTTGATTTTAAACCTCAACGGTGCACCCAATCCGCCCCCAATGTCCCCTGCAAGCTACTAAGGTAATCGGGGCTGGAAATCTTGGCTAACATTTGCTCGGTTTTTTCCAGTTTCGTTGTTAACGCTTGGTAACTGGCTGAATCATAGCGGTCTTTATCGCTTAGGCAGTGTCCGAGGTGATCCTTGTGACGTTGCCAAAGTTCACAATCACGTTGCTGCTTGATGGTTAGCCGTTCCTGATACCAGTCGCTTTGCAATAAATAGCCACGGGTGAACAGATGACGGAGCGTGGGATCATCGATGGCTTTTCCTTCGTACTCGCCATGCGCCATGATGTGGAGCAAGGCCTTTAGGGGAGGGCAGGCATCTTCAATGGAGCCATCTTCAAAATACTGGTATGCGACCCGCTGCTGTGCTTCGTAGACGTTGTTGATACCATCGACATAACTGTCCATATCCTGGGTTTCCGGTTTGAGCATGGCTTCGTCGAATACGGCTGTCGGGTAATTGAAGACTTTGCCGAATACGGTATGGACAAAGCGTTCCGTGATCCGGTAGCCCAATCGGCTGGCGTACACGGTCTTTCCTTGATACTCGAAATCGTCAAGTTTTTCCAATTGCCCGTTCTCTATCATAAACTTGGGACAGCGTTGATCGGCGGGCAGGCGGGACCAGATTTCCGGTATTAACAGGCTGATGTCATGGTCGATGCGGCGCAAGGAGCCAATATAGCCGGCAGCGGTAGAGTAGCCATCATAGCCACATAAAATAAAGGATACCAATGCTGTATTGAGGTCGGCGGTGGCTGATAAGGCATTGAAAGGGCCTTTGGTGAGCGCGCCTTCGGAGCCTGCGCCCGTCGTGGAGGGTGATTTGCCCGTCAAGCTGCATATCATGTCCATGAACAGTTCTGGTAATTCCTGGTAATGGATCGGGTTGTAGATAGCCAATGGCCGAATGCCCGCCGCATGGTCGATAGGGTTGTTGCGGCGGCCTGTCAATACCGAGTTGACCGGAAAATAAACGGGTTGGTCATGGCGCAAGCCACGGGCGAGACGGGTCGAAAGTTCTGCGACGTAGCGCATTTTGGGGTCGAGTATGTCGGGCCGAACCTGCAAATAGCGGACATTTTGGCTGGGTTTGCCGTCAACCAGGCGCGGATGGGCAGATGACACAAAATACGCACCATTCTTCGCCCGTGCCGCTTCGCGGATCACATTTTGCATGGGTTCGCTGAATTCCTCAAAATAGACCACATCTTCTAAAAGCTCTTTGGCATCTTGTGTATTAAGCGGTTGAAAGTTGGATATAAAGTTGCCTTTGCCGGAAAAATCCAATTCGGTTTGCAAATCCGTGCCACGATGGACCGCATCATCCGGGCGTTGGAAAAAGCTCTCCTCACAGTTGTTGACCAACTTGACGCTGGGATTGTGATAATCGGGGTTCAATCCGGTTAGAGAACGTGTTGGCACAACCGTGGAAACGGTAATATCGTCTTCCATTTGCAGTTTTTCGGACGCTATAAAATCTTGCCGCAATTTGAATACTCGCCACGCGCCGTTTTCGTCGAAACCCACACGCAAATAGCTCGCCCTCAACTTCCTGCCATGAAATTTCAATTCATTTCCAGGCTTGCCATTGATCAAATCAACCGAAAAATGCTGCCGCCAGTTTAAGCCCCACTCTTTTTTGTAAAAGCGTTTAATCATTAAGGCCAATCCCAATATATGTTGGGGAATTTCTTCTAGCCATTGGTTGTAGGCATCCGAATAATCGGTTGTGGATGGCGTCAGTAATTTAATGACCGATCCCAGCGTGCGTTTACTGCTGAGCAAGCTACGCTGGTCGCTGCCGTGCAGTTTGGGGTCGCGAAAGCGGTTGGCGTAATCATGGTCGAAAATTTTGCCGACAAAATCCATGTCCCTGTTGAAATCCTCAACGAAGAAATCGCCTGAAATGACCGCACCGGCAATGGATTTGGATATTTCCGATTTGCCGCCGCCCGAAACCGTGCTGGGCTTATGGCAAAATGTGCCCTCAGGATAGGTGCCCACCAGCCGCCAACTAGGTGCGTGCGGGTGGCGTTCCATGTGTACCCGGAAGCCATTGGGGTAGATATAGGTATGGTTAATCAGCAGTTTAAGGGATTGCTGGTGATTGTCTTGTAACCAGCTAATTTGCTGTTCTTGGATGTTGATTTGGGCATCTGCCGGGACGAACACAATGTCAGGATGTCGTTTATCCACGCCATAACCGGAATCTTTACGCTCCATTACGCCATTCAGCAATCGACTGGCTTGTTCAAACGTCGGTTTGGGTGCAGCCTGGGATGCGCTGGGGATATGGACATCGCCAAGAACCACGCGCGGAAATGCCAATGCACCACCTGCATGTTCTTCTTCGCAATCGCCAAACAGATTGGTGGCGTAGCTAATTTGGGACTTGATTTCCTTTTTGCTGTAACCGAAGTAGTTGTCGGCAATGAGTGTGACGATAATGCCCTGCATATCGCGGCAGACGAGCTTGAACGGTTTACCGTCGTTGTACAGTTCATCTTCACGCTGCCAGCACATGCCGTCTTTGCGTTGGCGGGGCGTGGCATCGTCGAAATGGGGTAGCCCTAAGGCTTTTTTATTGCAATGGACAAGATGGGGGGCAAGGATGATGCAACCGGTATGGCCGGTCCAATGGTCGATATCCAGTGCGGAGTCGTTTTCCGGCAGGAAGGGGTCTCCGGCATTGCCGAAAATCGATTCGACAAAATCCAGGTTGGCAACCAAGCCGCCTGGCGTAAAAAAGCGCACTTCCATTGTTCTTGCGGGTATCTCGGCAGATAATGCCGGACGCACGATAGGCCGTTGTAACAAGGACACCCACAGTTTTGCAGGCTGGGCTTGGTTAACCGTAAACGGCAGGTTCAGTAAATCATCGGGCGGCGATAATGCGCTGCTTAAAATAGCGGCATAAGCGGTGACCGGCACTTCGGCTTTGTCGGCAGGAACAGGTAAACCGCCCGCCGCGATATGGAATACCCCTTTGGTGGTGCGCTTATCGTTTTGGGGATTATGCAGCACGCCTTGTTGAATCCGGTATGAGTCAATATACCCCGAATGGAATTTGTCGCCATGAAAAGGCAGGGAGAGTTCTCTTGCCAGTCCTTTTTGCTCCAGCACAAAAGTTTGGCCTGGAATGCGTATCGTTTGGTTAATGCCGTTATCCAACAAATAGCGGTTCAGGAAATCTTCAATGCGCTGGTCGGCTGGGCAGCGGTACTGGGCAAGCAAGCGCTGTTGTTGGGAGTATTTTTTTAATAAGCCATTTGCAATATCAAGATATTGCCTGTCATCATCCATTTCGCAAGTAGGTTGTCCCAACGCTGCCAATTGCAGGTTAATGTGATGGTATTTTTGTTGCCGCCGGTCTTTTTTTTGGCTTAGCTCTGGCGGCATCATGCTTACGTTCATTTGGTCAGGCTCCACGGATAGGTTTTACTGTGAATTTACTACGACGACTATAATTCAAAATCAGGTCGCAAAGCCAAGAAAATTTTTTGATAGTTATGTGACAGCTTTAAGTCACGGAGGCAACTACTCGAGAGAATAATGATCCTGCTATGGGGTAGGATGTCGATTCTACGGATTTAACAGGTATTCCGGATTGAAAACGGACAAAATCTGCGCAACCCGTTTCATTCGTGTCATCCGCGTGCTATTTCAGCAATACCGGGCTTACTGATGAAAGCTGTCATTTCGGGTATAATTCGTCTATTTTAACGTGGAGCGGTCTAACGGTATGTCGAAAATTAACAAAGTGGTGTTGGCTTATTCAGGGGGCTTGGATACCTCCGTCATTCTCAAATGGTTGCAGGATGTCTATCAATGTGAAGTCGTTACGTTTACCGCCGATTTAGGGCAGGGGGAAGAAGTTGAACCCGCCCGCGCCAAAGCCCAGGCGATGGGTATTAAGGAAATCTTTATTGATGATTTGCGTGAAGAATTTGCCCGCGATTTCGTCTACCCGATGTTCCGTGCCAATACCATTTACGAAGGCGAATATCTGTTGGGTACGTCGATTGCGCGGCCTTTAATCGCCAAGCGTTTGATTGAGATCGCCAATGAAACCGGTGCAGAAGCCATATCGCACGGCGCAACCGGTAAAGGTAACGACCAGGTGCGCTTCGAGTTGGGCGCTTATGCATTAAGGCCCGACATCCACATCATCGCGCCTTGGCGGGAATGGGATTTAACCTCACGGGAAACCTTGATGGCTTATGCCGAAAGGCACGGCATTCCGGTGGAAATGAAAAAAGGCAAGTCTTCGCCCTACTCGATGGATGCCAATTTGCTGCATATCAGCTACGAGGGCAGGGTGCTGGAAGATCCTTGGGCAGAACCCGAAGAAGATATGTGGCGCTGGACGGTATCGCCCGAAGCCGCCCCGGATAAGGCGACCTATATCGAACTGACCTACAGCCAAGGCGACATCGTCGCTATTGATGGCGTTGCCCATAGCCCTGCGGAAACTATTGAAAAGCTCAACAAAATAGCGGGTAGCAACGGTATAGGCCGCTTGGATATTGTCGAAAACCGTTATGTTGGCATGAAATCGCGCGGTTGTTATGAAACTCCGGCGGGCACGGTCATGATGAAGGCACACCGGGCTATTGAATCGTTGACCTTGGATCGGGAAGTGGCGCATTTGAAGGATGAACTCATGCCGCGCTACGCCTCGCTGATCTACAACGGATATTGGTGGAGCCCTGAGCGGCTTATGCTGCAAACCATGATTGATGCGTCCCAGGTCAATGTCAACGGCAAAGTGCGGATCAAATTGTATAAGGGCAATGTGATCGTCGTGGGGCGTTCGTCCGAGACGGACAGCCTATTTGACGGCAGCATCGCCACGTTTGAAGACGATGGCGGCGCATACAACCAAAAAGATGCCGAAGGCTTCATTAAATTGAATGCCTTGCGAATGCGTATTGCGGCGGCAAAGCGTTCAAAATCAGGAAAATAGTGGTAACAAGCTAGAATTATCCTTGTATAATCGTAGGTTCGACGTTGTTGGGCCAACGGTTTTACGGTGGTGATGCCAGAACAATAAAAATCCACTGTAAATTCTTATGCAGCGGACAGAATAATAACAGGCGATATGCAAGATAAACGCACAGAGATTGTTAAACTACAAGGGGTTGTGCGAACAATCCCTTCCCATCAGCAGTTGGTGAAAACCAACCGTCTGCTGATGGGCGCTGTGCTTTTCTTGATGATGCTCGTGCTGATCGTCGGTATTGTGTTCATCCCTAGTTCGAATATCGTCGAAAGGGCCGATAAAATCAATGTGGCGCATATTGTCGCCCAAGGCATGAACCCCGTGGTCTCTACTGAAGTCAACAACTTGAAAGGCCAGCTCATCGGCTTGCTCAGCGGTTCGATTGAAAGCAAACTGAAGGCATTGGAAACCAGCATCAAGTCCGGTACGGTAGACAATTCCCTGGGTACGATTGCCGACCTGAAAAACGACATCAAGACACTGCGAACCTATTCGGAACCACCCAATAAGCCGGAAGCCGTGGTTTCCAACGAGCAATTGGCCGAAGAAGTCACCCATCTCAAACATCTCATCTACGCCAGCCTTACTTCCTGTGGGCTGATGTTTGTGGCGGTGGCAGGAGTTTGGGTTAAATACCGTAGTCGTTTGCCTTATAAGGACATTAAGACGGGGTATTTGGGTAGGCGTTGATTTGTTTATAGCCTGGTGATTTCATATCAGCAAGAAATTTAGTTTGTAATGAGTTAGCTGCTCTTTAGCAGAAGTAAGACTTTTCATTTTTATGCTTATCTTCTCGAATTACCTAAGGTCAGAATTCAAAATTTCAGTTACATGAATGAATTAACGGAGGAAAAAGGCAAACGCTTTAGCCTAGTATATTTAGAGCGTGGCGTTCCTGCACGAGACAGACAGCGATTCAGAAATCGATTAGCGGCATATTATTGGGAGTATCTACATAAAGGCTTTAAAGATGAAATAGTAAAGGCCATGAAAAGGGAAGCAGGCATCGAAGTTCCTTACTATGGCAATAGCGGCTATAGCCCTTCTGAAGTTTTCAAGAATGGTGAACTAAGAGATGTTTTAGACTCCATCACTCTGGTCTATCAAGTATTACTTCCTGATCCCAGATTTCCGGATTCTTATAAATCGCCCGCCCAAAATTGGCATTCATTTGTTTCAAGAGTCCTACATGAAGAAAATGTTGGCTATGTCCTAGATGAATCCTGTGGTGTCCATTACCTTGTCGATCAAGAATTTGAGCGCAATCGTGCTTCTACATTAGCAACACTAGATAACCCTCGCTATGGTGGTGTGCGTGCTGCTTTCGAGGATGCATTCCGGCATTTGGACAGCGATCCCAAAGATACTAAAGCTGCGGTTCGATCAATTTTTGAATCTCTTGAAATTTTGACCAAGATTATGGTTAAGAGCCAAAACCTTAGTCGAAAGGTTGTAGAAAGCACACTAAAAGTAAAGTGCTTATCAACAATCAACGGGGATTCGGTTATGAAGACTGTAATTGAAGGGCTTATCAATTCTTTGGCAAATTGGGTTGATGCCCTTCAATACTACAGGCATGGGCAAGAATCAGATGAGCCTATTGGGCCAAGTGAGGAATTGACAATCCATATAATCAGTACAGGAAGTTCTTATATCCGATGGCTTAGCCAATTTGATCAAAAAGCTATGGAAAGATAGGGGCTAACGTATATTTGAAAGAATAAAAAAATGAATCGTTCCCACGCTCTGGCGTCACTGCCATTAAGTTAAGAAATACTTTATATTAAAAACAGTGAGATAATTAACCTATTTAAAGTAAGTTATGAGTAAAAAACGTGCACAATCCGTCTTAGCCA
>NZ_AYLO01000113.1 GCF_000496735.2 Methyloglobulus morosus KoM1 | reverse complement strand
CGGTAGTTTCCAACACATTGAAATCGGTGACACCTATAAATGGCATTTACTTACTTTTTATCAATCAGTTAAGCTGTACTATTCCGATAATCTCCGGACACCAGTGATATGATTTATTTTAATTTATGAGTTACTGCATTCCTAAAATTATCCCGATTAAATATATGAAATTTACCAAAGACTGTCGGAATTCGACGGTAGAATAACTTCGTAGTGCCGACCAGAGTGGAATCTACCAATATTGATATTTTTTAAGCGTCTCCAGGAATCGCATTGTCCTCCGATGCCATGCGAACACGGCACCCCATTTTCTCGAAAATTAAAGTAAGATGTTGTTGCCTCAATGATCGGTGATTTCAGACAAAACCTCCCGATAATCGGCAGGCCGGTAATCACTGAACCACTCCAAAAATGGGTTTTTCTTACGGTAAGGGTTGATAGCCATATCCCTTAACAATTCATCGTGAAAGTGCACCATGTGCAGCTTTATAACTGTTGCCCGACTTGAAATGGCTGGCATAAAGCCACGCTTCCATTGCTTAATGGCCTCTATTTCTGCCAGCATTTGTTCATGGTCAGGCAATTGGAATTTGCCTTTAAGCAAATGCACCAACCACGCGGATGCCAAGTGTGAAGTTAGCGAATTGGAAAACGTTGCCGCCCTGCCAATAAAAGCCATGTTGGTTAAATCGGGATGGATGATGTGGCGGTAAAGATAAACACCGTCTGCTTCCTGGGATTTTTTGAAGGATTCGGGCAGGAATGAATAGTTGGATTTGTAGCCCGTTCCAAAAATAACGACATCGCAATCAAGATGGCTGCCATTTTCGAGTTCGATTCCGGTTTTGGTGAAGGCTTTTATTTGGCTACGCTGGGTTTTGATTATGCCTTGTTTTATCAATTGGTAAACTTCTTTGCGCGGCAAAAAATCCAGGTTGAAAATATCGATTTCTATGCGCTCGTCCGGCAATACACCACATGGCTTAAGGGGATATTGAAATTTGATGATGCTTTCTGTCAATCGCCAAAAGCCGGATACCAGCCAAGGACAAGTTTTATGCAGTGCTTTTATCCATTTACCAGGACGCTGATAAAGCGGCAATAAGGCACAGGCTAATCGGGTTAGATAAATCCTACGGACATCTAGGATGTCCAGGACATCCATTGGGATTGGCCAATGGGCTTTCCGATACACCAGGGTGACTTCTTTGGCAAATTTGGCGACATCGCCCGCCACATCAAGTGCGCTTTTGCCAAAGCCGACCACAACGACCTTACGTCCCGTCACTGATGAAGGCGTGCGATATTCGGAAGAATGGAGGATTTGCCCAGCAAACTTTTTTTGCCCAGAAAGTTCTGGGATATAAGGATCAAAATAAATACCGCTCGCTACCACCACAAAATCAAACTGTTTTTTCTCCGATAACCCTGATTTGTTATCGTTATATTGGACTAGCCAGCTACCGTTCTTGTGCTGTTCCAGTCTGTTAATTTCGGTGTTAAAACGAATTTTTTCGTAGACCTTATAATCTTTGGCATAGTTTTCGAAATAAGCTTGCAGTTCTGCACCGCTTGGGACACGGGGATAATGGTCAGGGATCGGGTAATCAGGGACTTCATATAAGGACTTGGGGGTTTGCAGACCAAAGGTGTGGTATCCCGCCGTCCACACACCACCCACCTGATCGCCTTTTTCAAAAACTTCACAGTCAAACCCAGCTTGACCTAATAATCTGGCAGCCCCAATTCCTGCAACTCCAGCTCCTATGATGCCAATTGTTCTTATAGTCGAGTTTTTCATAATAACCCTCTTGTTCTTCTGCTGCATTTTTGCATGGTTGGGGGTTAAATCAACAGAATTTCTAATTTTTGGATGGATTTCATCATAAATATAAGCTATAAATAACCAGTATTGCTAATCTTTGTTATTCTTTGCTTAAATGTAGGAGCCAAGCCAATGAATATCTCCCTTACCCCCCATCTTGAAGAATTGGTGAAAAGCAAGGTCGAAAGCGGGCTTTACAACTCAGCCAGCGAAGTGTTGCGTGATGCCTTGCGCCTCCTGGAAGAGCGCGACCAATTGCGTGAACTTCGGCTCAGTGAATTAAGGCGCGAAATCCAGAAAGGAATAAATAGCGGCGAGGCAACTTCCCTAGATATAGATGCGGTCAAGGCAAATGGCCGAAAAAGGCTTACCGCGCAACGGGAAAACTGCTCGGTTTCTAATGCCGCTCATATTAAAACGGCCTGAAGCCGAACGCGACCTAGAGGAAATTTGGTGGTATATCGCGCAGGACAGCCCAAATAACGCGGATCGTTTTCTTGACCGTATTCAGGCAAGCTGTTTGGCGCTAGCGAATTTCCCGTTATTAGGCACCAGTCGGGATGAACTTATGGCGGATTTGCGATGCCAGCCCGTTGGGAAGTACCTGATTTTCTATTTTCCGTTAAAGGATGGCATAGAAATTATCCGCATACTCATGGGTCGAGGGATATTGAAAATACGCCACTATGAGCCAATAAGAAATATTTGAGCCACCAATCTTATCCAAAATAGCTAAAGCGAAATTACATGCGAACTCTCGTAAGCGGTCGTTGAGTAATTTCATTTATTGCTGCTTACCGAAGGTGAAATTCGACCCAAACCAGCCTCTGGGGCAAATTTTCATCGTAACCCAAAGCGGTCGTTCATTTCCCTTTTTTGAACTCACAATTTTTAGCGGTTTTCGATGAAAATTTGATGTTATTTACTCAAATAATGCTGGTGAATATGGCAATTCAATATTTCGATTGTGTCAAGACTATAGCCAATTAAATTTTAACGCTTCGATTTATAAAATTTTGGGGGGAAAGATTCTGTTAAATACTCGCTTTTTTGTTCATAGACTACTTAAGAATCAGTCTAGCCAGCTCTTTGGTCGAATCTAATTTCTTGGAAAGTTGCTCAAAAATAATTTGTTGTAGCTCCGGTTCAAGGCCAATAGCAGTAAGATCCAAATCCGTGGTTACATGCCTTTCATGGAATAAGGAGGAAACCATTCGTGCTGCAGCCCCGACCAGCAACTCCTGGACAGGACGATTTTCCTGATAACCAATCTTCCTATGATTTGCAATAATGGCTACCAACTCATCCGGTATATGCCATTGCTTACCAACCCAAGCACCGACCGTGCAAAAATCAATACCGATACTTTTAATTAAAGCTTGGTCGACCGCCAATGAAGGGTCTGCGGCTGTCAGCTTGAATGCCTGTTCCGTTTCTGCTGGTAACATATCAGCAAGCCACAATAAGCCAAGGTTATGCAGGATTCCGGCAGTTTTTAAAGTTTGCCACCTATCTGTTGAATAACGGGCATTGTCAGGTAATTTTGAGGCCAATAAACCTGCGCCCTCGGCCACCAGCATACTGGTCGACCAGAACCTCACCGGATCGAAAGAATGGCAGCGTGTAATATTAAAAGAGGAGCCAACAGCAATCGCAATGCTCACAGCCTTTACCTGTTTACTGCCCAGCCAGATACAAGCGGATTCAATAGAGGTGATAGGCGTAGCTGAACGAGCCCAAGGGGAATTAGCCAAACCGACCAAACGGGCGCTGATTACAGGGTAATGATGTAAAATAGCAGCCAAATTCTTTGGTTCTATTTCATCATCAGCAAGAGCCGATATCAGGCGATGGATATTCATCTTCAAAGTGGCAATGCGAATTTTGCCATGATATTTTTGCAGAAAATCCGCTAATAAATATTCCATACTATTTTGCTGCATGATTGGTGCTTGGGGAATTATTTATTATCTAGATGTAATGTGTAATCTAGACCGTACAACTGGGGTATTTTGTCGCTGCTAACTGGCCGACTAAACAGGTAACCTTGGAGGATATCGCATCCCAAACCCTGCATGAAAATGGCTTGATCTTTTGACTCAACACCTTCCGCCACCACCATATAACCCAACGCGTCGGACAAACTAATAATGGTGCCCAATAATAAAGCCGTTTGAGTGTTGGTAAATATATCATCGACAAACACTTTATCCACTTTTAAATAATCGAGTGGTATATCTTTTAAGGAGGCTAGGCAAGAATAGCCGGTACCAAAATCATCCAGAGCAATTTTTATACCTAAGTCCCTTAATTGGCTAAAGGCCTGCAAAGAACCTGCGGTTTGTAAAGCGCTTTCAGTTATTTCCAGTTCTAAACAATGTGAAGGGATACCGGTTTCCTGCAATAATTCCTCGATCGTTACTATGAGCGCGGGATCGTGGAAATGCGAAGGTGCAATATTGACGGCCACTTGCAAAAAAGGCAGCCCTTCCTGGCGCCATTGCAAAATCTGTAGGCAGGCCGTTTGCAATACCCAAATGCCAAGCTCCTTAATCAACCCCATAGACTCAATTATTGGGATAAAATTATTCGGCGGGATCATGCCTTTTTCTGGGTGTTGCCAACGGACTAAGGTTTCCATAGCTATCATGCGGCCCGTCTGCATGGATATTTGCGGTTGATAATGTAAAACAAATTGGTTTAACCTAAAAGCGTCACGTAGCATTTGTTCTGTTTCCAAACGGCTTTGGTTGGACATTTCTTCAGAATAGAACATATACCGTTGTTTACCGCCTTGTTTAGCCGCATACATGGCTGCATCCGCCGTTTTCATCAACTCAACCTCATTAGTCCCATCACCCGGGTAAAACGCAATTCCGATACTGATCCTGGGGTCTACCCGATGATGGTTCAGCTGAAGGGGGACGCTAACTCTTTGTATACATCGGTTCGCAATTTCACTGGCCTTTTCTTTATCAGAGATACCGTCCAGGATAATACAGAATTCATCACCACCCAGACGAGCGGCAAAATCATTGTCCCGAACCACTTGTTTTAAGCGATCGGCGATGGCCTTAAGAAAAACATCGCCCACATCATGCCCAAAACTATCATTAATTTTTTTAAAGTCATCCATATCAACATACATAAACGCAAATTGACCATTATGGAGATTGGCTAAACGGATAAAATCTTCCATGCGTTGATGGTACGAAGCCCGACTGGGCAAACCGGTAAGGCTGTCGAAATAGGCTAATTGATGCATTTGCCATTCAGCTTGTTTCTTTTGGGTAATATTCTGCACTGTGCCTGTGATGATCCCCTGTGGATTATCTGTGACAACTTCTACTTCTTGGAGGACGAAAATAGGCGCGGATGCATTGGGTTGTAAGCGATACTCGACAACCCCATCGCTTAAATTGTTAATAGTATTTCGCACTAGCTCCCTGTCTTCCGGATGGACCAGGTTAATGTAAGCCTCTAATGTCTGGTTAAACGCTTGAAGAGTTATTCCGCACATATCGGCTAAGTACTCTGAAACCAGGAATTGGTTGAGGCTCGGATTCCATGTCCAATAACCTAACCGGGCAATGCGCTGAGCCGCACTCAATTGAATTTTATTAGTTCTGAGGTCGGAAGTGATTCTGCTCGCCCGGAGAATAAACCCTAAGTGATGGCTTAAAATCGTATAATTTAAAGGCTTTATCACAAAATCATTGGCACCTGCCTGAAAAGCAAAGTTGATGGAATCCATATCACCTAAACCGGTCGCCATAATAATCGGCACGTCCGCCATATTGACGGCAAGCCTCATTAACCGGCAGGTTTCAAAGCCGTCCAGTCCCTCCATGACGGCATCCAACAACACAAGATCGGGTGTGGTTAGTCTTATTTTTTCCAGCGCCTGTTCCCCACTGGTGGCCTCATCAACCAGGAAACCGGATACACTGAGGGCCTGGCGAGTAATTAAACGAAAGACTTCGTCATCATCCACCAGGAGTATGCGTGCGGAAGTCACTTCTGCCGGAGCGCTTAAACCGACCTTGATAGGGCTATGAACCCCACGGCCTATTTCTTTAAATAAAGCGGCGGCGGTTTGCGGAAGCAGTCTATCCAAGTCCATTATCAACTGATGCACATCAGCCATATTGCCTTGTTTTGCATGATTTTCAATGGCTGCACAACAACCGGACAAGGCATCAGCGCCCACGTTGGCGCAAACTGACTTAAACCCATGAGCGGATTTATTTAATGCTGGACTGTCCCGGTTCTCAAAGGCGTCCTTTATCACATTCAGTGTTTCCGGCGCGGATTGTAAAAACAGGTTGATGGCGATTTCTAACAAGGTTTCGCCCGTATCGGTCCTTATTTGCCTTAGGTTTTCCAGCGCCTCCGGGTTTAATACAACACCATCCCCTTCGGATAGTCCGGAACCCGCGGTTGTTTGCTGTTGGTTGATGGAATTTATGGGTACCGCCTGTATGCTCCCTTCATTAGGCTTCACTACGAGCCATTTGTTGAGCATGGTTTGCAATTGCTGTTTATTGAAAGGCTTGCTTAGGTAGCTGTCCATACCGGCTTCCAGGCATCGTGTATCCATCCCTTTTTGCACATCTGCCGTTAATGCCACAATGGGCACTCTCTGTTGCCCTAATGGGGCAAGTTCGCGTTCACGAATGGCCTGAGTGGCTTCAAAACCATCCATCTGCGGCATATGGCAATCCATCAGGATCAGGTCAAATTGTTTTTCAGCGCTGAGACTCACCGCTTCTAACCCATTGACGGCAATTTCAACCTGATACCCCATATCTTGAAGCATATATTTGCCAACTTGCTGATTAACGAGTTGGTCTTCAGCCAGCAGGATGAGCCCACCCCCTGCTGGGACAGGTGTGCTAGCAGTGCTTAGAACTGTTCGTGCAAGTGGGCGACTTCGCCCCAATACTTCCAGCAGACAATCCAATAATTTTTGTTGAATAACCGGTTTAGTAAGAAAATAACTGATGCCTGAATCCTGCACGTTATCCGCGTTATACGTCAGATTGTCGGAACTGAGCATGACCATGGGCATGGCCGGTAAATGGGGTTCCTTGATGATGGTTTTCGCCAGCGTCAAACCATCCATTTCCGGCATGTGCCAATCTAATAAAATGACCTCGTAGTGTTTATTTTGCAGTTGGGTGGCTTTTAAATGCTCTAACGCTTGGGCCCCGCTAGATACACAAACACAATTCGCGCCCCAATGGCTTAACTGGCCATATAAAATTTCCCGGTTGGTGGCATTGTCATCGACCACTAAAACATTGATGCCCTGTAACTCACTGATATCCGCTTTTGTAGTACCCTGTTGAGTACTACGCTCCAGTTGTAAACTCAAGTAAAAACAGGAACCCTGGCCTGGCGTACTGTTAACTTGCAGTTGTCCGCCCATCAAAGCAACTAATTGTTTCGAGATTGTTAATCCCAAGCCAGTACCCCCGTATCGTCGGGTAATCGAGCCATCGGCTTGGGTAAAACTTTCAAAAATAGCTTGCTGTTGTTCGACAGGGATGCCGATTCCCGAATCGATCACTTCAAAAAGTATCTGCATTTTAGTGCCGGACTCAGGTTGTATCCAGCCAGCCCTTAACTGAACTTCGCCACTTTGGGTGAATTTAATGGCATTACTCAATAAGTTAATTAACACCTGACGAAGCCTATCGGCATCTCCACGGACAAATACATTAAAATCGAACGGTAAATTCAGTACAAACTCAATATTTTTGTCATGGGCTTGACTGGCCAACATTTCTGCTGTTTCTTCCAACAACTCACCCAAATTAAAGTCATGAAGCGTCAATTGAAACTTGTTGGCTTCAATCTTGGAGAAATCCAGGATATTGTTGATTATTCCAAGTAATGTTACTCCAGAGCGATAGGCTGTTTCGGCGAGATGTTTTTGATGGCGGCTCAAGTCGGTTTTGATTAACAACTCGGTCATGCCCAATATCCCATTCATCGGAGTGCGAATTTCATGGCTCATGGTGGCCAAAAATTGCGATTTGGCCTTGCTGGCGGCTTCCGCCCTTTCTTTTGCGCCGATTGCTGCTTTTGTCAGCTTGAGGTTTTTTTTGATTAAATACGCCAGAAAAACCATAAACAACAGGTTTATCACCCCCACCAGAAAACTCGTGTAGAGAGTGGTCTCGGACGATTTTTGCGATTTTATCAGGGTACTGACAAAATTTTCATAACTGGTGGTGCGGAAATGACGGATATTCTGACGCAAGCCTGTCAACGACTGGTTCATTTGCGTCGTCAGGCCCGACTTATCTTCGCCTCTATTCTCCAATAGCGTCAACGAGGTATTCTTTGCCAACTCGAAGTAGTGTGTAAAGTCAGCTCTAAGCAGGCTGATATCATCTTTCCGAAATTGATAGAGCTTAGCCATATCGGCAAAAGCATCGTCAGCCTGTTTATAAATCGTCAGTGCATCGTCAACATCCTGCCTTTCTCCAGTCATGACCGACTGCATCAGAAGTTCGTTGATATGGTCAAGCCGCACAATGTTGGCATCAACCAGCTCGAGGACAGGAAAATACAAATCCTTAATAGCGGCTAGTTGCTCGTTGTTTTTGATCGAAGTTTGCAGGCTGAAAATGATGGAAATAAGGAATATCAGAAAAGCGCACCCTACCAGCATGATAATTTTGCGCATGGGATTTTTCATTGCTGCTGATTGCCCCGCCTCTGGCTCATTTATAGCTCCCTCTTCACTTGTTGCTGATTTTCCGCCTTGTATCATGTACCTGCCTACTTGCTTAACTATTTCAATTTTTGCAGAAAACTATAATGGAACGGCACTCTATTTCTAAGCTCATGATCATTGGGGAGAAAAGACTACCTTGACTGTGCGGTTAACTGCCGATTTTTCCAGGTATCCGATCATGCTGGGACTGGCAGCAATGATTTTAAGAACCTCGGCATTGTTAGCGACTTCCCGTGGGGGATTACCCTTTCCGGAAAAAACCATTTTCGCCCAATAAGCGTTGAGTTGGGCATCCGATTTTTCTATCACTATCCTGTGAAATTCTTTATAGGCTTCTTGACCTGCATCTTGTTCGATCGGCACAGCCTGAATGCCATCCGGAAGGGTGGCGGTTTTGCCGAGGAATATAGCAGAGACATTATCTTTACTAAGGTTTGTGACGTTGGATTTGGCGCTCATAACCACCACAATTTCAGCTTGGGTGGAATGCGTGACCAAAACTAATGCTACGAAAAGAAAAAAGGGCTTAATTCTATTCATGGCGTCTACCTTAAAAAGCAAAGTCTAACGTGACGCTGAACAGGTCGACCTGTGTCGGCCCATTACCAAATCCAGGTTGTTGATTAGCAAACAATCCTCCGCCGGTTCCCGCCAAGCCATCTTTGGTGGAAGTCTGTATGTGATCCCACTGTGCTTTTAAGGCGAATTTCGACATGAAGTCATACCGCATTCCAAGGGTAATGGTGTTCTGGTCCATGTCATTAGCACCCTGGAGAAGAGCCGTTGAAATTTGATTGACGGTTGCTCCTAAACCTAAGTTAAAAGCATTATTCGAATCCCCATTATAAGTAGCGGGGGAATCATTGTGATAACTGGAATAGGTTATATAGGGGGTGAACTTTTTAATTCGTGCGCCACCACTGATATACCAGACTGTAGCATCTGAAACAATTTTAGTTTTGGAAATGCGTTTGCCGAATTCTCCCAGCACAAAATAGTCGCCATTGTCCCAGTTGGCGCCGAAAGAACTGAACATTGAGTTTTTCCGAGTGATGCCGAATGCGTTATATTGCTCACAGGCAGTTGGGTCTAAGCCAGTATTGCAGATACGGCTTAACCCTGACAGTGCTTGACTTAGGGAGGGTGAAAAAAGGGTTAAATCGCCTTGACCAAAGCCGACGCGTAAGGTTAAATCGCTATACGTACCGGTCAGGTTAATCCCGAGTATATTGTCGGCTTTAAATGAATTACCGACGCCAGGCGTTTTTAGGTGAGTGATGCCGAAATAAGGCTGTACCAGCCAGGAAATATCACCAGTGGAAGGCCGCCAGAGAAAGTCCACGCCTTCCATACGGTCAAGGGCCGCCGACGAATAGAATTCTACTGGCGGACGCACCCAGGGATTGGCGTAGTTGACATCCAGGTAATCGGATAACATATAAAGAGCTGGCCGTATCCGGCCGGCGCGGATATGCAATTCGGGCAGAATCTTGAATTTGGCATACCCCCATTCCAGCACCGGGGCAAAGGATTTATTGTATTGCTGTTTGGAGAGACCCTGGGCGACAAAGCTCAAGCGATCCGTCGCCTGATAATCCAGTTGCAACCCCAGTTTGCTGTCGACTACCAAACTGGTGTCGTTAGTCCAACCGGCCCCAGCTGGTTGAATACTGTTGGCGACAAAATCAGCGCTACCATTGCTGCTGTTAACCAGGCCGAAGGTGCCAAATCCCTTGATGGTAAACCCATGGCCGAGGTCGATTGCTAGGCTATTGGCGGAAACAAAAAAGGAGAGCGCAAAAAATAGGGGGTTGATAGTCTTCATAAGACTCTCACTTCTGTGGACTTAATTAAATGGATTTTCATATTTGATAGATTAGATTCCGACCCAACGATTCGCTATTCATTCGTTAGTGAGGACTGTTCTTAAAAGGATAGATTGTTAAATTTTTTTCCAATGAAGTATCCCTTTGTTGATTGAGTTTTAGTACTTAGGCTCAAGAAATTAAGTTTCATAAATCAAGACTAGTCCATTTCCTCAAACATTTCGGAAATAAAGCAGGATAGGCATTTCAAGTCTTCTTTCTTACTAAGAATATAGCGAGTTAGATTTTGGCAAACTGCAAACTCTACTACCTGAGTTCAAATCGCCGCCTTTGCCATCCTTGTTGACCGCCGTGAAAGCCGTTACGCTTCAGCCAAGGTTATGACGTTTATTGATCTAATAGATGACAAGCTCCGCTCATATCAGACGCTAAACTTGCGTAGCAAATATGGTCGTAAGCAATAGCTAACTCAAATCGTAGCCTTTAGTTGTGTTTTTAAATACTTTAAACGAATAGCGAATGTCTGTTTATCACTATCTGAAAGGGAGCTTTAGGAAATTTTGAATGGCAGTTTATGGCCGGGTTTTACGGCGTTGGTTAATTAAAGTCAAGGTCAGCAATGGAGAAATGGCGCTTATTTTTGTAACTTATTGATTAATTATATTCTTATAAACCTTTTCCTAAAGGTATGCTTACTAAATAAAGATAATGATGAACATTGTAAAAAGAAGAAAGTTGATTTACAGGTTAAGCGCTATCGTTGGGCTTTTCTGCTTAGTGGACTTTATTTGGGCTTCGGTTTCGCTCCATGCTTGGATATTCATTTGTTCTGGAGTGGCGGCATTTCATATCGTCTCTTATTTTACAAAACATAACCTGATGCCAAGGCCATAGACTGAAGATTATCTGATCGGACAATTCATAGGTGAGTATGCTTCCTTGTCTTTAGTACAATAGTCAAACTTGACTCAGGTGTCGATAAACGCCATGGTTTCTTGCCACCACTGACTTTCTGGTTTCATGGGTATGCCGTTGTGGCCTGCATGCTCAAAACGCCAGAGCTTTTTTTGCCCCGGAAGCGCATCGAACAACGACAAAGTGCGCCGGTTTGGGATGATCTCATCCTGTCCCGCCAGTAGTACGGCTATACGGCCCTGAAAATTTCGGAGATTGGAAACATTGTCGTATTTATCCAGGATCAACCATCTGGCCAGTAAGTACCAGTAATGGTGCTGGGCAACTTCAACCATGGCATCAAACGGTGTCACCAATAGCAACCCTTTGACCGGGACTTTACCTGAAGCCACGATACCCGCCACGACCCCACTACCCAACGATTCGCCGCATAAGAACAATGGCCCCTTAAACTCATCCCGGGCCATGTTGGCAGTAGCAATGCCGTCCTCGACCAACACTTCTTCAGAAGGTGAACCATTGCGTGCGCCACAACCTGGATATTCGGCGACAATCACCCGGTATCCCAAGCGCTGCAATGCATCAATGTAATAAGCCTGATGCAGGGCAGCACCGGCATTGCCATGAAACACCAACACTGTGCCTTTCACGACCGTTAAGGGCGTTCCACTGGTTACGCCGTGCAGGTTATTTAGGGATGGCCAGGGCTTTAAGTTTAATTCAGGCATCAGGTGTTCTTGCTGTTCCTGGGTAAAACGGGCCGGGAAATAGAGCATTTTGCGCTGCAACAAAAAAACCGCCAGCAGGATCAGCAAATAGATCAAAAGAACACTCATAACACGTGAAACCTTCATGGCGTATTGCCGATAGGGATGCATAGCACTAGTTGGCCGTCTTTGGAGCATAAGGAAAAATTGGAGATCGGGCTTCGAAAGTTTAGGCTACCATCCTGAAAACTGGCCAACTCTCTACCTTCACAGCCCAACGATCTGTTGCTGACTGCCAGTTTTTATTGGATTCGACTGACATGAGAGAAATAAGGGCTAAAGTGACCCTTGACTTTCCCAACATGTGAACCTTCCCAATAAACCTGGGCACAATCCCTGCAGCGATAAAAGTTTTCATAATACTGTTTCGTTTTGGGCTGTAAAAGATTCAGCACTTCCTCTTTTTTCACGGCATCTATTAAGCCGTTACAACGGCTGCAACGGGAAAACGGCCTTAGCAAATTGGCGAGATTGAAACGTTTGAAGACCTCCTCTAATTGCTGTTTTGGCATGACCGAGCGCACGCAATAACCGTGGGTGGCTTTTTTGGCATAGAGCAAACGCCGGTCACGGGTCAGGATAATGCGTTCTTGATCCGCGGCCAGTTCGACAATTTCTTTATCACTCAGGTTATTGGCCAATAAGGTATCGAACCCGAACAAGCGTAATAACTTAGCTAGTCGGCCTAAATTAACATCGGCGACAAAAGCGGTGTTACGCAATGGCTTATCTCGTAAGTTGATGACTGGCGTGATATCCAACCCTTCGAGCACGGGATAAACCGACACGCGATCGGCGTTTTGCAATTGATAATTAAAACCAACGGATTCTCCGTTGACAATGATCAAATCCACTTCAGTATGGGGGACACCAAGAACCTCAATGGGATCTTTAATGCCTGGCGTCCCGTTAAACGCATAAGTCAATGTTTGCTTGCACTGGGCTGGCGGCAAAAAATCGTTCAGCTCTTCATAAAATCGGAATTCAGCATATTTTTCATAATGGCGAGCAGGATCTTTCATAATCGGGACACTTAATTGGCTAAGCCAACCCTCGGCAGGTTCTTGTCATTTTTGTAGTTGCCGGCATCGATGCTTGATTCAATTGTAGCGTTTACAGGCTTCATAAAGTGCATTCACCGCGAGTTCGTCCCGGCTGAAAGGGCAATTTGTTTCAGCCAAATGTTCGAAATACCGTCCGGCAGTCTCCTGGCCGATGGGATGGGTCGCCAGCCAAACTGGCGTTCCGGCACCTTGGTAGGGCGTTTCATGGCCGCCAAAGCCCAGGTTGTTGCTCAATACGGAATTGACGTCGCCGGGGTGGCAGGCGTTGACGGCTATTTGGAAGGGCTTGAGCTTTTCGGCAAACGCGGCGCTGAGCATGCGGTCGGCTTGTTTGGATTGCCGGTAGGCCTTGTCATTGTCGTATTTTCGGTGCCTGAACTCCAGGTCGTCGAGGTCAAGCCCACCAGCCCAATAGCTGGCGACATTGACCACGCGGGCGGGCGCTGAGGCCTTTAATATCTTAGTGAATTCGTCGGTCAACCAATAATATCCCAGGACGTTCGTGGCAAATTGCATTTCGATGCCTTCCGGGGTTTCCCGCCGGTCACGGGGCGTGCAGGCGGCGTTGTTGACCAAGGCATGCAAAGGGCCTGTCCAGCGCCCGGCCAATTCCCTGATGTCTTGATGGCGGCCCAAATCGGCGAGTTCAAAACGCACCTTGGGGTTATCGGTTATACCAATAAGTTCGTTGACGGCTTGTTCGGCTTTGTGTTGGTCGCGGCACACCAACACCACTTCGGAATCTTCAAGTTCAGCGAGCCGCCTGGCAATGGCCTTGCCTATCGCACCGGTTGCCCCGGTGACCAGGTATACCCTGGTGTTGTTACCCTGTAGGCTTGAATTCATCCCAAAACCCCAAAACTACCCAATACCTTAGTCCTTAGTCCCGTCAAGAATGTTGGGGCTTTAACCGGATGATTAGATGTCCGGCCATAAGGCCAATACGAAAAGTTAGGGTTGAATAGCTTGTGCCAACCGTTATTTTTTGAAGCCGATGGCTTCAACACTGTCATTTTATGACTAGCGTTATTTCGCCATTGCCGCGTTGGGTCATTTTTTCTTAATCCCGAAACCCCCGAGTAAATTTTGCATCAGATTCGCCCCCTTTTCAACCCAGTTGGGCCAAATGCTGTCAGGAGGCAAGTTCGCGGGTTCAGGCGTAGTTATTTCCGCAGTCGACACAACGGTTTTAGGCGACACAACTTTTGCCTTTTTGGGGGCTTTCTGGGTTGGGCTTGCTTTTTTAGGTTTGGCAGTCACCGTTAAATATGGAATGAATATCTGCTGCTCCAGTCTTGTGGTTTTAGAGTA
Organism: Methyloglobulus morosus KoM1; assembly: GCF_000496735.2. Classification (GTDB taxonomy): domain Bacteria; phylum Pseudomonadota; class Gammaproteobacteria; order Methylococcales; family Methylomonadaceae; genus Methyloglobulus; species Methyloglobulus morosus. The sequence goes on along the minus strand of NZ_AYLO01000113.1, from coordinate 82 downwards.
TTGCTTTGGGAGAGTATGATGAAAAATGCCGAATTCATGCAGTTAGTCACCGCCCTTCGGGAGCTGGATCATCATCAGCGCA